>JACQWK010000085.1 GCA_016209525.1 Verrucomicrobiota bacterium | reverse complement strand
GCCTTCCAGGCCGCAGCGGCTCCAAAAGACCGAGGCGCCCGAAAATCTCCGAGCCTCGCCTTCCGTGTGCGGCCGCTGCGGCCTGGAAGGCCGCGCGCCAGAAAAATCGTCGCGGCTTGCGACGATTCCAGGCGATACTGATAGAGCGCAACTCTGCGCTACGAACTTGGCGCTCCATCCCCGGTCGAGCCCCGATTCCTTTAGTCAAGACTCACGCCGACAATCTGCAGCACGCGTTCCAAGTCGTCGTCGCTGAAAAAGCGGATCTCGACCGCGCCTTTGCCTTCGCGATAGCGCACCGAGACTTTTGTGCCGAGCCGTTCCTGGAGCCGATTCTCGAGATCCGCGACGTGAGCATCCTGCAAGGGTGCAGCTCGTTTGGCGGCGGTTTTGCCGGCGCCTGAAACGGGGCTTCGATTCTGCAGCCGCGCGATGAGGTCCTCCGTCTGCCGCACGTTCAACCCCTGCCGGATCACGCGCTCGGCAGCGAGCAATTGCTCCTCCGGTCGAGACAGCCCAAGAATGACTTTCGCGTGGCCCACGGACAAGCGTCCGTCGCGGAGGTAAATTTGAATCTGCGGAGGGAGCTTGAGCAGCCTCAGGGAATTCGCCACCACGGCCCGGCTCTTCCCGACCTTGCCGGCCACTTCCTCCTGCGTGAGCTGGAACTGATCGACGAGTTGCGCATAGCCCAACGCTTCCTCCAGCGGGTTTAGGTTCTCGCGTTGGAGGTTTTCAATCAACGCCAACTCCAGCACGGCCCGGTCATCCGCTTGCCTCACAATCACGGGGACTTCGGACAATCCCAGCATCTGCGCGGCGCGCCAGCGGCGTTCGCCGGCGATCAATTCAAAATCGTCGCCTCGCATCCGCACGATCAAGGGCTGGACGATGCCTTGCTCGCGGATGGAATCCGCCAGTTCACGCAGAGCGTCCTCCGGAAAATCTTTCCGCGGCTGGAGCGGACATGGATGAATGCGCGGCAAAGGGACGCGCAAGACGCGCTCAAGCCCGCTGTCCGTGGGTTCGGCAACAGCCGCTGGACTTGCGTTCGGGGTCGGAGCGGGCGCTTTGGGTGCGAGTGGGATTCCGCCCAAAAGCGCGCCGAGTCCTCGACCTAACGCTGGTTTTGCCATGACGCGAGAGTGTCGAACGGTGAGGGTCTTGTCAATTTCTTGGTCAACCCGTTCAGCGTCACAGGGCGGCGGTGCCACGACCGGATGTTCAACTCTCTAATCCCTAAGGATGCAGGAGCGGCGCGCGGCCATCCTGGCCGCAGCAGCCAGGGACTTCGGGAACCTGTCGTTCTCGGCCCGGCGTGCCGAATCACTTTTGCGTGACCGGAGCCGACGAAGCTGTTGCGTTGGGCAAACTTCCTGCGCACAACCAGTTCGGCACTGCTGCGGCCAGGATGGCCGCGCGCCGACTGAATAGTCACGGCTAAGAGTCAGAGCCGCGCGCTCGCGCCACGTGCCGCCTCAGAAGCCATTCGTCCCGGCTCAAGGGAAAGCGTTTGGAAACATCCCAGCTCTTGAACCGGGCATCCGAAGGATCGGGCACGGGTTCCTGGGCGATAGCGCGAAAATGCTCCTTCAATTCGCGCGACTGAGTTTTTCCCTCCCATCCGGCGACGAAAGCCATGGCGATCAATGCCATGACGCAAAAAGTCACAAAGAGCTCCGCGACGCTCCCGGTCGGGAAACCGGAGACATAGGGGCGCTCGCGGAAGAGAATGTAGCCGCCGTAGATCCATACCCACGCCGGCCCAGACGCTTTGCGGGCGGCATACCCTGGACGCGCGCAGTTCAAGCTGATCCACATGGCTTGGGGCGTCGTTTTGAGAAAGCTCGCGAACGTCAGCGATAACACGATCATCCAGCAGAGCAGATAGACGGCGAGCGCCAAACGAGTCCAGCCCCGAACCAGGAATCCGGTTGCCAACAGGGCCAGGTTGATCCCCAGCACGATTCGGAACAGCGGTCGGAACTGATAATGCAAGGCGGCTTTCGAGCCCTCCACGATCTGTTCAACGGACAGTGGTGTGGTCAGGAGGAGTTCCATCGCACCGCTTCGACGATCTTCGCCGATCCGCTTGGCTGCGGCGTAGAGATAAACCGAACCGAGGCTCCAATTGAGGACGGCTGCGGAGATCAAGAAATTCGCGACGCTTGGCCATGCTTTCGGCCAAGCCAAGAGACAAACCAGCCAAGTGCAGGTGAAACCGATGACCCACGTCCAGGCGGTGAGCATAGGCCGGCGATCGCGAGCCGACAGCCAAACGAATGGGTTTTGATTGAGCCATCGACGCCGAAGTGCCTGGCGCCATGCCGCAGTGCCGCGAATCCAGTCGCGGCAACGGCAGAGGCAATTTCGTCTGAAGGAAGAATTTGGCCGCTCCCTCCAGGTCGCGCTCAGAATCCGAGCCGCCATTCCGAGGGCGGTCAGCGAGTAGGCGAACGTGATGAAGCTGTTGATCCAGAAATCAGCCCCGGATCCCCCTTTGAACGCCTTGAATACCAAATAGGGACCGTAGGCCGGACTGAACAATAGCCAGGTATTTGAGACTGACAACGGGCCGGAGAACAAACGGCCTGTGAAGTAAATGGCCATCGGAATTAGGCAAAGGCCGGCGGCGATCACCCAGGCGGTCGTGGAAGCCGTGCTCTCGTCATCGAACAGGATCGAAGCCAGCATGCTCACAGCCAGTGTGAAGAGAAGGAGGTTTGGCAGGAAGCAGGCCGCGCTGAGGAATTGTGTGATTTGCACGCCTCCCAACACAAACGGCAGCGCGAAAAACGGCAGCAGGGCCAGCAGATCGTAAAAAGCCATCAGCGCAACCCCGAGCAGCTTGCTCAGAAAGATTTCACCGGCGTTCAATCCGCTGAGGAACAGCAGGCTGAGTGTGTTGTTCCGGCGCTCTTGACTGAAAAGGTCCGCGCCCAACTGGAGCGGCTTGCTCACAGCAACACCGCAGCCCATGACCAATAGCATCGTAAAAACTGATTCCCCCAAACGCCGCTGGCCAAGCCGATACGTGACCAAGAACCACACCAAGATGAACAGCCCGCTCAACGAAGCCATAATCCAGCGGGTTCGGACGGCGTGACGTTTCCTTAGCGCCACACGCAGTTCGCGCTCAATGAGCGGTGGCAACTCCATAGGAAAGAATCATCTCTCCGTCCCGCGGCGATGTCAGCCAAATTGGAGGCCGGCCGAACAATGCGCCCGTAAGCCTCGGGAACCTTGATCTGATCGGCAAGATTGCGGTGTCCGTTGAGTTTGAGTGCAGTTCTCCATTCCCTGGACCGTCGATTCGTAGCCGCCGAGGTAACGAGGCAGACCCTGTGGTTAAGAACGAAATCCGCCTGCCTAACCGGCGAATCGGCGCGCGGGCAGCTCGCCCGCCGCTCAGCAATTCTCATTTTTGGCCCGCATGTAGTCCCGGCTTTACAGAGGAGACCGTGGGATGGACTACGCGCGGAAGGTTTGTAGTTCCGCCTTTAGGCGGCCCAAACCGGCTAAAGCCGGGACTACAAACGCCGACCTGTCGTTCATCCAACGGTCTCGTCAATAAGCCGGTTTTCTCGCGCTGACTAAAGCCGGGACTACATGCGCGGGTCGTGGTTCGAGCCTGTGGCCAAAATGACAATTGCTGCCCGCCGCTTCGCAAGGGACCGCGAATTTTGCGGCCAAGCCGTCCGCGCTCCGAAACGTCTTCGGCTCATGGTCGCCACGTCGCGCCTTCACGCCGCGATCTGTTTCTTCGGGGCAAAATCCATGCACCGCTTCGAGCCGGGAAACATCTTGTGAGGATTGCACCGCAGTTCCGGATCGAACACGGTCCGCAGCGTCCGCATCGCGTCCAGGTCGTCCTTGCTAAATTGCTTCGCCATGAAATCGATCTTCTCGACGCCGATCCCATGTTCGCCCGTAACGCTCCCGCCAAATTCGATGCACTTTTCCAGAATCGCCTCTCCCGCCGCCACGGCGCGACGGACTTGGTCGGGATCGCGTTCGTCATAGAGAACGAGCGGATGGATATTCCCGTCGCCTGCGTGGAAAACATTGGGAATCCGCAAGCCGAATTTTTCGCTGGTGGCTCGGATGAAACGCATGATGTCGGGGAGCTTGGATCTCGGCACCACGCCGTCCTGAGTCAAAAAGTTCGGGCTCAACCGTCCGATGGCTCCAAAGGCGCGCTTCCGGCACTTCCAAACCATCGCGCGCTCTTCGTCGGTCTTGGCGATACGGATTTCCCGCGCTTTATTCTGCCGGCAGATCTCGACGACGCGCGCCGCTTGGCGCTCAAGCCCCGGCGTGAACCCGTCCAGCTCCACGATCAACACCGCGCCGGCATCGAGTGGAAAACCGAAATGATAAGCCCCTTCCACGGCCTGCGTGATCAACTGATCCATCATTTCCATCGCGCCTGGAATGATGCCGGCAGCGATGATGTCACTCACCGTCTGGCTGGCGTCATCGACGCTCTCGAAGATGCCCAGCATGGTTTTGTAGGCTTGCGGCGCGCGAATCAGCCGGACTAGAACTTGTGTCACGACCCCGAACATTCCTTCGCACCCGATGACAGCGCCGCGCAGGTCGTAGCCTTCCACATCCTCCCCGCCGTCCGGTCTTGCGCCGAGCCACTCCACGCTGCCGTCGGGAAGAACCAGTTCAAATCCGAGCACATGATTGGTCGTGACGCCGTATTTCAGCGTGTGCGGGCCTCCGGAGTTGGTGGCAACATTCCCGCCGATAGTGCAGGCGGGTTGGCTAGAGGGGTCTGGGGCGTAGAGAAGTCCCCTCGCTTTGACTGCGTTCGTGATCCAGGCATTGACACAGCCCGCTTCGACCAACGCCCGACGGTTTCGATAATCGACCGACAGGATTCGATTCAGCCGGGTCAATGCGATCATGACGCCGCCGGTGACCGCCAAAACCGCGCCGCTCAAACTCGTTCCGGCGCCGCGCGGAATGATAGGAACGCGATGCGCCGCGCACAACTTCACGACGGACACGACTTCGTCCCGCGAACGCGGCAACACCACCGCGCTCGGCAAACTCTTTTCCAGTGTGTAGGCGTCGCATTCATAGACCAGCAACTCCTCGGGATTTGCAACGACACTCTCTTTTCCAGCGATGGAGCGCAATTCGTCGATGAAGTCGAGGGTAAGCTCCGTCGAGGATGTCTGCGTCGCGTTCAAGCTGGGCATGGCCTATGGACGGCTTCGGCCCTTTGCTTGTCAAATAGAAACCTTGGAGCCGCCGATGAGGCCAGGGCTGCATCAAGCTCTTCCTCCTCTCCCCGACCCTCCATCCGATGGAGGTATGTGTTTAGCCTTGGGTAGCGCAGCCGTCCCGGCTGCGGGTTTTGGCAGCGTCTCGCTGCCAGTCGCGGCGATTGTGGCGCCGAGACGGCGCCAGAACCCGCAGGCGCGGACGCCTGCGCCACGTTCACCAAACACATACCGATGGAGGAGAGGGAGGATTCGAGGAACTTGAGCACCCCTGTGAGGAGGCGGACCGTGTGAAATCCGTAATCCGTAATCCGTAATTGTGATCCCGCCTCGTCACGTCGGCGGCTCCGAATGGAGCGTTCACCGGAAATCTTCAGGCTTGGCACACGACCCCCACGGCGATTAGTTTGGGAACGCTTTAATAAGCGTCGAGTGTTGGACGTTGCGAGTCGAGCGTTGAGCGTTTGGTTTCTGCTGAGCGTGTCATGTTGAACCACCTCAAAGTCATTGCCTTTATGGCAATGATGATCGGAATTCTCTTCGGCTCAGCCGGACGTGTGGATCTTCCGTTCGTTTGGGCGACCGTGGCCATCTACGTGATATTTATGGGCACGATGCTGCTGCGCATGGACCCGGATTTGTTGCGAGAGCGCATGCAGCCCGGCCCCGGAGGAAAGGGTCGTACTCAGCGGAAGCTCATGATACCGGTGGTCATGGGCCAATGGGTCGTCGCAGGATTGGATGTTGGGCGATACCATTGGTCGGACACCGTCCCTGCGAGCGTTCAGGTCGCTGCGCTGGCAGCCTTCGCACTCGGCCTTAGCCTGTCGGGTTGGGCCATGTCGGTCAACCGATTCTTCTCTTCCGTGGTGCGAATCCAGCCGGAACGCGGACATCATGTTGTCACGGGTGGGCCGTATCAGTTCATCCGGCATCCAGGATATCTGGGAGCAGTGATCAGTTCGGTGGGCGGAACGCTGGCCATCGGCTCGTGGTGGGCCATGGGTGTGACTTTGGTGTTTCTCCTGCTTTTTCTGCGCCGAGTGCTCATGGAAGACAAGTTCCTCCACGAACAGTTGGCCGGCTATGGCGAGTACGCGGCTCGGGTGCGTTATCGGTTGTTCCCTGGGATTTGGTGAACGCTCTCTGGAGCGCCGACGACTCAGGACCAGCAATTCTCATTTTGACGACAGGCACGACCAGCGACCCGCTTGTAGTCCCGGCTTTAGCCGGTTTTCTCGCACTGGCCGGCTAAAGCCGGGACTACATACGGGTCATAATGAGAATTGCTGACTCAGGACTGGTGATTGTCGGCCAACGGCAATCACCAGTTTTGATCCAACCTTTACACCGTGTCTTGTTCCGTTTTGCTAGTTCTTGATGAATCCAACTCGGATTTCGCCGCAAATCCAATACTGCAACGACCTGCGTCTCCGTGCCTGTATCCCGATAATAAATCCCAAACGGGAAGTGACTCCCCAACATCCGGTGGCATCCGCAGTGGATCGTGTGGACGCCGTGCAACTGTGTCGGCGTTACCCTTGGGCGGCATGAGCTTCCCTCTGCCTTTCTTTGACAAAGGTCAATGGCAGATTTTGTTCACAGGATTACACAAGGAGCTGACTCGCGTCCCAGCATCGGTGCTTGCTTTTGGGGTGTTGAGAGCGCTGAGAGAGTTGTCCGTCCCACACTGAATCTTATGCACGGGAATCCCTCTGGAGAACGGTTTCCCACGCCCGACGGCGCAGCGGCTCGGACACCTGCCGGTTCACCAACGGTGATCTTCCCCCCGCCTCTCGCTTCGCCGATCAGCATTCCCGATCACCAGTTGATTCGCCGCATCGGCGTGGGCAGTTACGGCGAAGTGTGGCTGGGACGGAATGTGATTGGCGCCCACCGCGCCATTAAAGTGGTCTATCGGCATAGCTTCGACTCCGACCGCCCGTACGAACGCGAGTTTGCCGGCATGGAAAAGTTCGAGCCGATTTCGCGTTCCCACGAGGGGCTGGTGGATATTTTGCAGATCGGTCGAAATAACGAACGAGGCTACTTCTACTATGTGATGGAGTTGGCCGATGACGCCGTCTGGAGGCCGACCACGAGCGCCCAAGGCACCGGCGCGCCCGATCGAACGACTGTGGTCGATGGCACGCCTTTGCCGAAGGCTAACGCTGCGCTCGCCCCCCACACGGCATTTAGCCCGGAGACGTATCTCCCAAAGACCCTTCGGACGGAGTTGACTCAGCGACGACGATTGCCCTTTGGGGAATGCCTGCAAATCGGGCTCTCATTGTCTTCCGCTTTGGGGCACATGCACGAGCACGGGCTAATCCACCGTGACATCAAGCCGTCGAATATCATTTTCGTCCACGGCGCGCCCAAGCTGGCGGATATCGGCTTGGTCGCCGGGGCAGGAGACGCGCGCTCGTTTGTTGGGACTGAAGGTTTCATTCCCCCGGAGGGGCCGGGCACGGCGCAAGCGGATGTCTTCAGTCTGGGCAAAGTCCTTTATGAGATCAGCACGGGCAAAGATCGGCATGACTTTCCGGAACTGCCGCCCGACTTGAAATGCAGCGCCGAACGGTCGGACTTGGCGGAGTTCAATGAAATCATCTTGAAAGCTTGCGCAAACGAACCCGCCGTTCGGTACCACTCAGCCGAAGAGATGTTCGCCGAACTCTCGTTGCTGCGGGTGGGACGGTCGGTCAAAGGCAAGCGCTCGACCGAACGACGAATCAGCCTAATCAAGCGGCTTGCCCTTCCAGGCATTGCCGCCCTGGTTTTGATCGCGGGAACGAGCTATCTCGCGCCCGTGCTGAGGCGCTGGGGCGCGCCAAAGACCCCGGCTCCATCGGGCCCGAGCCTTCCCAGGCCTGCCGGCAAGACCATCGCCGTGCTGCCTTTTGTCAATCGGAGTCCAGACAAGGCGGACGAATATCTGGGCGACGAATTGGCGGAGGAACTGGCCGATGCCCTGACCAAGGCCGGGGAGTTCCGTGTCGTGCCGCGGAATACGGCCTTCGGGATGAACACGGCGAGCAACCGGCTCGAGTCCGCGCGGCGGTTGGGCGTCGAAGCATTGGTTGAAGGAAGCGTTCGCAAAGTGGGCGCCAAGCTCCGGCTCAACGTCCAACTGATTCGAGCCAGCGACGGGTTTCCCATTTGGTCGGAGATTTACCCGGCCGAACTGAAAGACGTGTTCGGCGTCGTGATCCACGCCGCGGAACGCGTGGCGGAAGGTTTAGAGATCAAGCTGACCGAATCCAAGCGGCAACGCATGGCGCGGAGATCCACGGCCAGTTTCGAGGCCTATGCGCTGTACTTGCAGGGCCGATGGCTGTGGAACCAGAGAACCGAGGATGGCATTAAGAACGCCATCCAAGCCTTCGAACAAGCGTTGGCCAAAGATGCAAACTACGCCCTCGCTCATGCAGGCTTGGCCGACTGTTACGCGTTGCTCGTGGACCACGGCCTGATCGCTGCCGCCGAAGGCCGAGCGAAAGTCATGCGCTCCGCCGAAAGGGCCTTGGCTCTCGATGATGCACTCGCTGAAGCCCACACCGCGCTCGCTGGGCTCAAGCAGATGAACTGGGATTGGTCCGGAGCCGAGCAAGCGTATCAACGGGCCATTGCCCTTGATCCCGATTCCGCGATGGCGCGCAAAGCATATGCGGGTCTCCTGGTCCTTTTGAGGCGTCTCCCAGAGGCCCTGGAACAAGCCAAGGAAGCGGTGCGAGCCGACCCGTTTTCCGCGATCGCTCTCATTGCCCAAGGCGACGCGCTCTCCGTTTCCGGGCGCCTGGATGAGGCGCTGGAAACATTCCGCCTCGCCGCCCAAATTGATCCAAATTACAAGCATGTCCCCTTTTTCACCGGATGGGCCTATGTGGAGAACCGCAAGTTCGAGGAGGGGATTGCCCATTTGAGAGTCGCGCTCAGCCGCGACCCGGAGAGCACGATGGCCGTCGCCGCTCTAGGCTACACACTTGGCTTGTGCGGGCAGCGGGCGGAGGCGCAAAAGTTGCTGGAGCGTTTGGAGGGAATCGCGGCCCATCGGCGCGTTTCCCCCTACGACTTCGCGATGGTTTATCTGGGCTTGGGGAAACGTGAGCAGGCACTCACCCTGTTTGAAAAAGCCTACGCCGAACATGACGACCAGCTCATGTATCTCCAGATTGAACCCTACTACAGCGATCTTCTGCCGGAACCGCGTTACCGCGAGCTGCTGAAAAAGGTTGGCCTGGAAAAATGAAATTATTTTTTTAGGAAATTGATCACGCGAGGAAAATTCGTCGAAGGGCCGTCCAGCAAGTGATTGTCCACATTCTTCAGGTATTTGTTCAGGAAGGACAACACATACGTGTTGAT
>JACQWK010000084.1 GCA_016209525.1 Verrucomicrobiota bacterium | reverse complement strand
ATTCTCATTTTGGCCTGTATGTAGTCCCGGCTTCAGCCGGCCAGCGCGCGAAACCGGCTAAAGCCGGGACTACAAGCGGGGCGCGAGTCGCACTTGCCGCCAAAATGAGAATTGCTGCTTCGCTGGTGAGCGTGCTTGCGCTGGAGTCTTTCGAAGCGTAATCTGATTCCCAGTCGCTGATGAGCATCACCGAGATTGTCCTCGAAAAGTTAAGCGCGCTTCCGATGGAGAAGCAGGAGCAGGTATTGCATTACGTTGAAGCACTGAGTGGCGATTCTTCCAAGATTTCGCCCATGGAAACCGAGCCCTACGCTTGGTTGAGGGTGGCCAGCCAGATGAATCTTGATGGCCCGCCTGACTGGTCGGAGCGGTTTGAGGAGTACCTTCAAGCAAACGCGAGTGATGCTGGACGCTGAGATCTTTCTCGATGCTGCTTATCTGATTGCCCTTGGCCAGCCCGGCGACCAACATCACGCGAAGGCGCTTGCGCTGGCCGAGACAATTCGTGCCCAACACACGCGAGTCGTCACCAACCGTGCCGTCTTGCTGGAGGTCGGCAGCGCCCTGTCCAAACTCAAGTTTCGCTTGGTGGCGATCCAGTTGCTTGAATCCATTGAGCGCGCCCCATCCGTGGAGGTGGTTCCGCTCAGTGAAGAATTGGTGCAAGCGGGATGGGACATGTTCCGACGCAGATCCGACAAGGAATGGAGTTGGGCGGATTGCATCTCTTTCGTCGTGATGCAGGAGCGCGGGATTCGGCAGGCGCTCACGACGGACGAACACTTCCAGCAAGCCGGTTTCACGGCCTTGCTCAGATAGATCATCGTCCAATTCCCGATACTGAATTGGCAAAGAAGCCCTGACTGGTGGCAAAAACAACGTTGGTGGCGAACGTCCCGATTTGGAATGGACTGAACGCGACCGAGACGAATCCGACTTGTCCTGGAGCGAGATTAAACGGGCTGCCACTCACGACTTTGAATGGAGTTGCGGCGGTTTCGAGAGGCTGTCCGTAGGCTCTTGTCGGCGGGGTGAAGTCGCTTGTCCACCGCGCGACATCTTTGCTGATTCGCAACTCCTCCATCCAACCGGTGAGCCAGTCGTTCCCGATGCCGTTCTTACCGATGAACAATTGCCCGGCGTAATTGTTGGGCCGGTCGGTGGAAACAGTAGATTGGCCAAGCCGAGTGCCATTTACATAGAACGTGTGAGTATCACCGCTTCGCACGAACGCGATGTGATACCACGTGTTGGTTTGAAGGGCAGGCCAAGGGACCGCATGAATGGGAATGTATCCATTGTTTCGGATGAAATACCGGAGTTGGTTTTCGAGTAAGATGATCCCCCAGTAATAGTCCGAGGATTCATATTGCATCACGAACACTTGAGGCTGAGAGAGACTCGTGAATCTCACCCAAAAATCAACGGTCATGTCGCCCGGCATGTGCCAATCGTCCGAATCCGGAATCGTCAGGTAGTCGTCGGGGCCGTGGAACAAAGCGGAGGCCCCTCCAAACTTCGATTGGGACGCATCGATCTGAGCGTTGCCGAAGCGGGTGACGGTCTTGGGGCTGGGGGACGAATCGAGGATGCTGGTCGAGCCCCCGGGGCCATCCATGTGGAGCAAGAGCTTGGTGGCAGCGTCCACGGGAACGGAAGAAGAAGCACCCGCGATGGCGGCGGTTCCGGTTACCGTTCCGGCGGTTTTGTTGATGAGTTGAAACGATAGCGGGCTTGTCAGGCCGACCACGACATTCCCGAAATCAAGCCTCGGCGGCACGATTTCAAAAGCGCCCACGGGCCCGTCGCTAATCGCAACGGTGGCACTGGAAGGAACACCGATCGCGTACCCGGACCTCTGCAGCAGAGTGACCGTCACGGTTTCACCACCTTCCAAAGCACTGTCAATGACTGGCGACACCACCAAATTGGCGCTGGCCGCGCCTGCTGGAATCGTGATCGAAGTTCCGAGAGACTGGTAATCAGTTCCGCCGATTGCGGTTCCGCCAACCAGAAAGCTGACTTCCAGCGGACCAGTGATGGGCCCCGATCTCGACACGATAAATGCACCGGTGTTGGACCCCGTTTCGCTTGCCTCCGGGTCAACAGCAGCCACGATCACGCTGGGCGTAGGGCCATCGTTGGTTGTCCCCGAACCCGAGACGGAATTGACATGAAATCCCTGGCTGGTGGCGAAAACGACATTCGTGGCGAACGTCCCCTCTTGGAACGGGCTGAACGCAATCGTGACGAAATCCACCTGGCCTGGAGCCACACTGAACGGGCTGCCATTGACAACCCTGAACGGAGCAGCGGTCTCAAATACCTGCCCGTAGGCTCTTGTCGGCGGGGCGAAGTTGCTCGTCCACCGCGCGACATCCTTGCTGATTCGCAGCTCCTCCATCCAACCGGTGAGCCAGTCGTTCCCGATGCCGTTCTTGCCGATGAACAATTGCCCGGCGTAGTTGTTGGGACGGCTGTCCGAAACGGTCGATTGACCAAGCCGAGTGCCATTGATAAAGAACGTGTGGCTGTTCCCGTTTCGCACGAAAGCGACGTGATACCAGGTTTCGATTTGAGGAAACCAATCGACGGTGTGAACGGGGATGTATCCGCCATTTCGGATGAAGTATCGGAGTTGGCCTTGGAGCAAGTAGATGCCCCAGTAATTGTCGGCAGACTCATACTGCATCACGAACACCTGCACCGCTGGAATACCTGTGAACCTCACCCAAAGATCAACAGTCATGTCGCCCGGCATGTGCCAATCGTCCGAATCCGGAATCGTCAGGTAGTCATCGGGGCCGTGAAACAAGGCGGAGGCTCCGCCAAACTTCGATTCAGACGTATCAATCTGAGCGTTGCCGAAGCGGGTGACGGTCTTGGGGCTGGGCGACGAATCGAGGATGCTGGTCGAGCCCCCGGGGCCATCCATGTGGAGCAAGAGCTTGGTGGCTGCGTCCACGGGAACTGAAGCGGAAGCGCCCGCAATATTCGCAGTTCCGGTTACCGTGTCGGTGGTTGGGTTGACGAGTTGAAACCTTAGCGGGCTGACCTGGCCGATCACCACATTCCCAAAATCGAGGTTTTGCGGCAGGATCTGAAACACAGGCTGGGGCGGAACAGCGGGAGGCGGGCCACCCTCAATCGTGCCAATGCCAGAGACCGAATTAGTGATAGAACCCAGGCTGGTAGCGAAGACGACATTCGTCGCGAACGTCCCGACGCGGTCTGGACTAAACCCGATCGTGACGATTCCCGTTTGGCCAGGAGCCAGATTGAATGGGCTGCCACTCACGATGCTGAACGGAGCGGCGGGCTCAAAAACCTGGCCATAGGCTCTTGTCGGCGGGGTGAAGTCGCTCGTCCACCGCGCGACACCTTTGCTGATTCGCACCTCATCCATCCAACCGGAGACCCAGTCCACCCCATCGCCGTTCCTACCGATGAACAATTGCCCGTTGTAATTGTTGGGGCGGCTGGTGGAAACCGTGGATTGACCAAGCCGAGTTCCATTTATGTAAAACGTGTGAGTATCACCGCTTCGCACGAACGCGAGGTGATACCACGTGGCGACTTGGGGAAACCAACGGACTACGTGGACACCGATGGATCCACCCCCATTTCGGATGAAATATTGGAGGTAGTTTTCGTTTTCGTATCCGATGCCCCAGTAGGCGTCTCCGGATTCACGCTGCATGATGATCCTTTGTGTAGGGAGACCTGTGAATTTCACCCAAAAATCTATGGTCATGTCGCCCGGCATGTGCCAATCGTCCGAATCAGGAATCGTCAGGCCGTCGTCCCTGCCGTGGAACAAAGCGGAAGCTCCGCCAAATTTCGACTCGGACGTATCGATTTCAACGTTTGTGTTGTTACCGCTGCGGTTGACGGTTTTCGGGCTGGGGGATGAGTCGATGAAACTAGTCGAACCATCGGGGCCATCCATGTGCAGCAAGAGCTTGGTGGCGGCGTCAACGGGATCTGAAGGGGAAGCGCCCGCGATACTCGCAGTTCCAGTTACCGTTCCGGCGGTTGGGTTGATGAGTTGAAACCTCAGCGGACTGACTTGACCGAGCACCACATTTCCGAAATCGAGCTTTTGCGGTACGATTTGAAAGCTACCCGTGAGTGGCGGTGGCACAGTGAGTGTTGCCGACTGGCTTGTCACTGACCCGGCAGAATTGCGGACGACCACGTCGTAGTTGCCAGCGTCGGAATTCTGCGCACTGGCTATGGTGTAACTGACCAATGTCGCTCCCGGAATGTTCTGGTCGTTCTTGCGCCACTGGTAAGTCAGCGGCCCTGTCCCGGATGCCACCACCGAGAATGTCACGGTTGCCCCAACGTTCACGGTTTGGCTTTGCGGTGGTGTGATGATTCTGGGTGGCTCGCCGGGCGTCACCGTCACCTGAAAGGCCGAAGCTGCGGTCAGTCCCTCGGTGTCTCGAACCGTCAGGGTAATCCTCGCGTTACCCGTCTGATTGGCCGCCGGAGTGATCGTAACCGTCCGATTTGCACCGCCGCCACCGAACAGGATGTTGGCTTCCGGCACGAGCGTCGTATTGGAAGAGGTCTTGAACATTTGAAGCTGGTCGGCCGTCGTTTCGGCGTCATTGACTGTGAAAGGAATTGCCGCAGTCGAAGTGTTGACCTTGATGGTCTGGTCCGAAATCGACGAAATGGTCGGTGGAGTGCTTGGGGGCGGCCTCAGCTCAAGAGGATTGGGAGTAGCGAAAGCCGTCTGTGGGTTCACCGTGCCCTGCAATTGATACTCGACCTCGCCACGGATTTGCTGGGTTCCCGTAGCGGTCGCGGGCACCTGTACCGTGTAACGCATCTGGATTGGACTTGGCGGCAATGCTCCGATCCAGAGAATCGCGGTGCGGCTCGGATTTACTTCCACAGTTCCAGCGCCGATCGAATCGGTGGACTGTAACTGCCAGCCTCCCGGCAACTGTGGCCGCCACAGCAACGAGAGCATAGTTCCGGTCCAGGCGAAGCGGTTGGTAATCTGCACAGTCCCCCCGGCCGCATATTCGACGGGGCCTTGGTGCGTGATTTGAACCGGAGGTGGTACGATCACTGCCACGTTGAATGTTCGAGTGATCGTGTCCTGCCCGCCATTTGCATTGCCCCCGTTGTCTTGAACGGTGACAGTGATCGTAGCTTTGCCGGTGCGATTGGACGCGGGTGCGAGGGTCAGCTTTCCCTGCGTGTTTGGGCTGGTGTAGGTGACCGTCGGATCGGGAATGAGAGTTCGATCACTTGAAGCCGCCTTCAAGGTGATGGTCTGATTTTCATTCGCCGGGCCGTAGGTGATTCCCGTCAATGTCACGTCCTGCAGCGTGCCAACATAGATTTCCATGTCCGGTATGGTCGCCAAAGTGGGTTGGTCGTTTACCTGGGCCACGGTGAATCGGAAGGAACCCCTAACGGAGGCACCGTCGCCATCGGTTACCGTCACGGTAATCCGCGTTTCACCATACTCGTCGTTTGCCGGCCGTAACGTCACGGTCCGATCAGTGCCAGTCCCGGCGGCGGTGATGTTAGGTTCGGGCAGGAGCGTCGGGTTAGAAGAGGAGTAAGTCAGATTTAGGTTTCCGATCGGAGTGCGGTCATCGTTAATCGTAAATGTGACTGTGATTGGCGAATCTTCGTTGGCGGACTGATCGGCGATGGTCGAGATAGTAGGGGGTTGATTGGGGCGTTCCGCAATCAGTTCTAAGAGGCGAGGAATCTTCGTGATTTCGAAGACTCCCTCGACTTTTCTTGCCTGGAGGTCAGTGTAACGAATCGAACGCGTACACCCAGCAGCAACCTCGAAGTCATCTCTTCCGGTGATGAGGATTCCTTCGACGTCGCCAGTGTCAGCGTTAAAGACTGGAGATCCCGAGTTGCCTTCGTAAGTGTCGAGCGTGGCATAAAACACGTTTGGACTGGGACCCAAAGCGGTAACAATAGCGTCTTCTCCGAAAGCTATCTTCACTGGAAGTCCCCAGGGATGTCCTATCACTCCGACTTGAGATCCCGTCGAAATTCTCCCGGTTTGTCGCACGGCCAGCGGGCGGACTCCCGCAAGTTGCACGGGACGATCCAGACGTATGATGGCATAATCGTCGGCAGATGAGCTTTGCGGGTATCGCTCAACGACCCTGCCGGTGTAAACCTGCTGCGCATCAAATCTCGTAACCGCACTGTTGGCATTCACTGCAACAAAACCAAAGACAAATCGGAATGAAGGGAGGTTATCCGGGCTGCCCAAAAGACAGTGGCCGGCGGTGGCCACGAGATCAGGTCCGATTAGCCACGCAGTACAGAACGGAGCCAATGGCTGGTTGCGAAACGGCTCGTCGTTACACAGCGCACTACCGTATTTGGCTTGGATACTCGCGTTGAAAGAGCCGACCCGGAGAGTAAACGTTCCGTCGGCATTTGCGGTCAGCTCCTCCGTGGAGACAATTCCACAGACTGCACTCGCCCAAGTCCGACGTCGTTGAAGTGGTTCGTCATACAGGTCCACGCGGTTATCTCGTCCATAAATGGCCTTGGTGGGATCACCAAGCACCGTGACGGCCAGACGGTAAAAACGCTGGGAAGGCGACCGTCGGGCTTCGCTCAGTGTTCGAACCCGCCCGTCGCCCGTCAACGCGACGGTCGGCATCCACTCGGCCTCGGCCAGGGCATCCTTTTTCTCTAGCACATAAAGCTTCCCGAAATCAGTCGGAAAACTCACCGAGAACCGACCTCCCAGTTCCGTAGGATTTACCAACCGAATTGGCTGTCCTAGATCAATGACTGTCAAGATGGCTTCGGAACTTAGTATCCGACCAAACTGGTTTTCGACCACGACTGTGTATCGAGCTTGATCAGTGCTTTGGACGTTCGCGAGCGCGTAGGTTGAGGACACCGCGCCAGGAATCGCAACACCGTCCTTGCGCCACTGGTAACTCAATGGACCCGTGCCGTCGGCAGTTACGCTAAAACTCACACGGCTGCCAAAGGAAACCGATTGACTTTGGGGCTGAAGAACGATTACGGGTGGACCATCCGCCGCCGTCGAACTGGAGATTCCGATACCGAAAACGAACGGGAGGCCAAGGCCAAGGGTGGCCAAAAGATTATTGATGCGCATAATAGTTCTCGTGTCGAGTGGTCAGTGATGGCTAGCGATTTGGGGACGGACCAGGGTTGGTGGGAGCGTGGCGAATCGACTGTGGCCCAGGTACGGAATTGATCCCTGCATTAGATGATCCTTTCCCGACTGCGGCGTAACCATCCGGTCCATTGGGATTGACCTCGTAGCCTCCGGCCCGCCAATAAGCCAGGACACGGTTCATCTCAGTGTCGTCAATGACCCAGAACGGTTCTCGGAAATCCGCGCTGTGGCGTGGACCGTTGGTTGCACCTGGCCCGGCGGCGAAACCCATCCAGGCCTTGAGAGTCGATGTGATAAGCCCCGGCCCGCCAGTAAGCCAGGACCCGATTCATTTCGCTATCGTCTATTTCCGACCGTGGGTCTTGATAGTCGGCACTGTGGTAGTTCGGTGGAACGATTTGAACGACTTTGGCGAAAAGCCGATTTCCATCCATCCACGTCTCAACGTTGGGGTTGTCGTTCTCGACAGACCAACGCGTGTCGGCGTTCGGCGCGGCTAAAGTGGATAGGGTGATTGATTTCGATCCGTCCGCCGTGCCGACCGTCCCTTTTCCTGACTCTTGCTTCTGCCACCGTTGCGAGATGAGTTCCACGAAGGCAGTGCGCGCATAAAGGTTCGCTCCATCGACGCGCGTCTCCACGCGTTCGTTGTCGTCGCTGATTTGGAAGGTAGAATCGCCCATGCTGCCGGCTTGTTGTGAACGGGGATATGCGGCGAACGGTGCGGCCCCCAAGTACTTTTCCCCCTCTTTGGCGCTGACACTGGCCGGAGCAGAGTGCATGGCCTTGCGTTCAGCAGTTCTTTCTTCCGTGACTTGGCCTGGATATCGGACTGAGATACTCCCATTCCCTGACGCAATGATTCGGTAGGACTTACCTTCAAAAACATCGATCATAACCGACCTGGGTCGGCTGGCGGAAAAGAGCGCCCGCCCTTCCAATTCAAGGGCGACTCCCCAAGGGGGGCTCTCGTCGCCGGCAGCGGTGACTCTGGCGGTGTCCGTCTTCGCTGGAACAAAGAACTTCTCCTGAGTTCCACCTCGGCCTGAAGGGCCGGCGGTAATGGTGACGTTTTCAACGACCTTTTCCGTCCACGTTTCAGTGGCAGTGCCAGTGACCGTGTAGGTGAAGTTGATCAGCGGAGTACTAGTGACCGTCTCGGTGCCAGTGGCCATGATGACATAGTTGAATGCGAGTGGTTCCGCCCCTCCGACCTCACCGGCTATACCAACAAACCAACATACTTCGGCGCAGAACGCGATCCATGCCACCGAGGGCCTGCCAACCTTCATGAATTCTGACAGTCGTGACCGAAACCAATACAAGCCAGATCGAGAGAGCCTCAAGCAATGGACGACTAATGCGCGCAGTGGGGCATTTTGAAGGCCGAGCACGGCCAAATTGGCGGACCCTGTGCGCCTATGCAACTGAATGGCGACGGTCAACCCCGTCCGGTGTTTCGGACGGCTTCCGTGCGATTGTGGGCGTGGAGCTTCTCGTAGATGCGACGAATGTGGGTTTTCACCGCGCTCAGGCTGATACCCAAGTGAGCCGCGATTTCCTTGTAAAGCAGGCCCTCGGCCAGGTCGATGAGGACCTCGCTTTGGCGCGGTGAGAGATCGTGGTCTTCCCGGATCGAGGGCGGCGTTCGCTTGAAAGCCTCCACGTCATACTTGGCTATTTGGCTGCTCATCGGCGAGCCTCCCGCATGGATTTCTTTCACGGCCTCGGCAAGCCGCTTCTGGGCATCCTTCTTGACCAAGTACCCAGTAGCTCCGGCCCGGAATGCGGCAAACAGGCTCTCCGCATCTTCCAAGACCGTGAGCATCATGAAGTGGGTCGCTGGCAAACTTGCCTTCAATTCGCGCACGAGCTCGATTCCGTTCTGGTTCTCGCGGCGAAAGCAAATATCCACGAGGGCAACGTCTGGGGGAGACTGTGGCAAGGCTTTCTGCGCTTGCGCTGCCGTACTGAACACACCGCCGATTTCGAAGTCGCCCGCTTCGCGAAGCAGTGTAAGGAGAGACTCGCGCTGGGTCGCATCGTCCTCCACAAGGGCCACTCGGATGGGGCGAGTTGCCGGGGAGGTCTGTAGATTCGCCGTAAGTGTTGAATTCATAAGCAGGGAGTCCACGGGTTTCCATTGCGCGCGCAGTTTACCCGCTCCACGCAGCGGGGCGCTAGTCGGCCAAAAGGATTACACGCCAGGTTCAAGCGCGTGTTTGAGAATCCCATTTCGGGTAGCACAGGCTACCAGCCTGTCCCGTCGGGCACCTTGCCCGACGGCACGGCGAGGACACCCGCAACCAAGCGTAACGCTGGTTTTGTTGCGAGCGCCTCTGCCATTCCGGTCGGCGGGTCGCCGACCGGGACGGGCGAGTCGCCCGTGCCACCCTTTTCTCAAACAATCTCTAACCGCCGCTGTGGCCACACAATGGCGCACGAGTGACCACGCGGGTGCCTTGGCCTGGGGCCGACTCGACCGACAAATCTCCTCCGAGGGAGTTCATCCGATGACGCATGTTGCCCAGGCCGTTGCCGCCGAACGGATGCAAAGAGCCGGTCGGTTTCGAAGCATCGAAACCGCAGCCGTTATCCATGACTGTGATCTCCAGTTGTCCGAGCGGAACGTCAGAACTCGGAGAGGTTTTGGGAATCAGCCGTAACTGGACGCCGACCTCCGTGGCAGAGGCATGTTTGACGATGTTGTTGAGCATCTCCCTCAGGACGAGCGCGATTTCCCGGCGGAGAATCGCGGAAACTGGCTGTGCGGGAACGTCCCGCGGAAAGTCGAGCCGGACCGCCAAGCCTGACTCCGACAGGTATCCGGCCGTTGTTTCCCGAAGATGCGCCACGAGGCAGTCCAACGAGTCAAATTTGGGATTCGTCACCCAGACAAGCTCCTGCAGTTTGCCGATCATCTCGGAGGATTCATGGGCGATCATTTCCGGGACCTTCGGCGCCCTTGCACCAGCGGCGGTGATCTGTTGGCTTAGCAGCCCGATTCGCGTCAGCCCGGTGGCGAGATCCTCGTGAAGGTCTCGGGAGATCCGGGAACGTTCTTCCTCTATGACCTGGGCCCGTTCCAGGGCATGTTCCTGTCGTTCTTTGGCTTGTTGGAGGGCATGGAACCGCCGCAGAAAAAAGACGATGACGCCAAAAAGGCAGACGGCTAACAGCCAACAGAATGGTTGAAACCCCCGGATCTGATAGAAATGCGGCGTTAGATAGAAGGCGAAGGACGCGCCGGTCTGACTCCAGATACCGCTATGATTGCAGGCAATGACTTGGAATCGGTAAGTGCCCGGACGTAAATTCGTGTAGTAAGCCTGCCGCCGCGTTCCGGCGTCCACCCAATTCGTCTGGAATCCTTCCAGACGATGGCGGAAACGCGCCCGCTCCGGCGCGATAAAGGTCGGAGCGGTGTAATGGAACTCCAGAACGTCCCCGGAACCTGGCGCAAGGCGAATCGGAGCGCGGGAGGGTGAGGCTCCCGCCGAACCGTGAATTTCTGCGGCGCGAACCGTCATTACGGAAGGCGAGGAGAAGTCAGCGCCCGACAGAGTCTCACCCTCCCTGGGCGGACGGGAGGAAGAGGCTCCGACGGAACCCTGGCTTCCACCGCCCCCTGCATTGTCATAAACGATTTCGCTGTTGGCTTTCACCTGCTCAATCACGACCCGCGGCGCCGTTTCGTACAACTTCGCTCTGTTCGGATCAATCACCGCCACGCCTTGGGGTGTGGCGAACCACAGGGTGCCGTCGCGACATTTCCAGCCTGCCGGCTGGCTCTTGGCGCCATTTGTCAGGCGTGTCAGCAAACCTTCGCTTTCATCATAGACGACACACCGCACGGAGTTCAACAAGCCGTCGGCGCAAAAGTGCAGGTCTTCTTTCCGGGCATGAAAAACGCCCCGCTCGGAGCTGAACCAAAGATCCCCCAAGTCGTCATCCAGGATCGAGTTGATCCAGTTGTCCGGCAGGCCGTGCGCCGTCGTCAGCGCCGCGATGCGGCCATTCTTCAGCCGATTCAAGCCGTGCCGGGTGCCAATCCAGAGCGTGCCGTCAGGTTCCTCGAGCAACGACGTGACCCTGTCATTGGAAAGGCCGTGCGCCGTGCTATAGACGGTTACGCGGGGTTTCACCCTTCCTCGGGAGGGTGAGGCTCCCGCCGAACCCTGGATTCCAGTGGTTGGAACGGCGGTTTCAAGAGAAGGCGGAAGATCAGGGTTCGACGGAGTCTCACCCTCCCACGGGGGGAACGACAAACGGTTCAATCCGCCGCCAAGCGTGCCGACCAGGAGGTCGCCGTCTCGGCTCTCCAAGATGGCGCGCGCTTCGTTGGCGGAAAGGCCGTCGGCCTCGGTGTACGTAGTCCTT
>JACQWK010000101.1 GCA_016209525.1 Verrucomicrobiota bacterium | reverse complement strand
CCTCCGGACCCGTCCCTCGGCGAAGCCGCCAATTTTCTCCACCTGCTCGACGGGGAAAAACCGTCGGAGGAAAAGGAAAAGACGCTGGACCTGTGCTACGTGCTGCACGCCGACCACGGAATGAACGCCTCGACCTTCAGCGCGCGGGTCACGATTGCCACACTGAGTGACATGTACTCCGCGATCAGCAGCGCCATTGGCACGCTGAAAGGGCCCCTCCATGGCGGCGCCAACGAAGGCGTCATAAAAATGCTTCAGGAAATCGGCGGACTGGACCGTGTGGACTCGTATATCGCGGAATGCCTGGCGCAAAAGAAGAAGATCATGGGCATCGGCCATCGCATTTACAAAACACTGGATCCGAGAGCGCCGCATCTCAAGCGCATGGCCAAGGCCCTGAGCGACAAGCTCGGCGAACCCAAGTGGATTCAAATGAGCGAGCGCATCGCCGAGATCATGCTTCGGGAAAAGAACCTGAATGCGAACGTCGATTTCTATTCGGCGACTGTCTATTACTCGCTCGGAATTCCAACCGACCTGTTCACCCCTATCTTCGCGATTTCAAGGACGGCCGGTTGGACGGCTCACGTGCTGGAGCAACTCGCCGACAATCGGCTCATCCGTCCGCAGAGCATTTATACGGGGCCATTCGGTTTGAAAGTGGTGCCGATTGAGCAACGATGAGGGCTGTGCATGCGTTCAAAGTCCGAATTCCGCGGCAGCAAGTTCTTGCGGCTGTTTTGGTGGCTGCCGGCATTTCTTCTCAGGTATTGACATTGGAAACACCACTCATTCGGTCGCAATGCTCAACTTTGAACCTTGAACTTTGAACCGAAGTGAACCTCCACGAATACCAAGCCAAGCGCCTCCTCGCGCAGTTCGGAACTGCCGTGCCTCGCGGGGCAGTTTCGTCAACTGCGGAAGAAGCCAAGGAGGTCGCCGAGAAACTTTTTGCCGAGGGTGCCCGGCGCGTAGTCGTCAAAGCCCAAACTCATGCCGGTGGCCGAGGCAAAGGCACCTTCAAGAGCGGCTTTAAGGGCGGAGTCAAATTGTGCGACTCCGCTCAGGGCGTGTTCGAAACCGCCAAGGCCATGCTGGGTCAGGTGCTGGTGACCAAGCAAACCGGGCCCGAGGGCCGCCTCATCCGCAAACTCCTCATCGAGACGGCGTGCCCGATAAAACGAGAACTTTACGTGGCTGTCCTCCTCGATCGCGCCCAATCGCTCCCGCTGCTAATGGCCAGTTCGGAAGGGGGGATGGACATCGAAGAAGTCGCGGCGCAGACCCCGGAGAAAATCATCAAGGAACCCATCGACCCGGCTGCCGGCCTGATGCCTTATCAGGGCCGGAAGGTTGCGGCGAGCCTCGGACTGAAGGGCGATCTGCTGAACCAAGCTGCCAAGCTGTTGCTCGGGGTGTACAAAACGTGGTGGGAATCCGACGCCACGTTGGTGGAAATCAATCCTCTTTGCGTAGTCGAAGGCCCGGACGGCAAGGACCTGATCCTGGCGGTCGATGGCAAAATCTCGCTCGATGACAACGCCCTGTATCGGCACGCGGACATCCAGGAAATGCGCGATCTGTCGGAGGAAGCCCCTCTGGAGATTGAAGCCAGCAAACACAGCCTCAATTACATCAAACTGGATGGCAATATCGCTTGCCTGGTGAACGGCGCAGGGTTGGCGATGGCCACCATGGATATCATTCAGCACTATGGCGGGCGGCCGGCAAATTTCCTGGATGTGGGTGGCGGCGCGAGCAAGGAGCAAGTCACTGCGGCTTTCAAGATCATCTTGAGCGATCCGAACGTGAAAGCCATTTTGGTGAACATCTTTGGCGGGATCATGCAGTGCGATATCATCGCGGCCGGAATTGTGGAGGCGGTCAAGGCGACTCATCTTACGCTGCCGCTCGTGGTTCGGCTCGAGGGAAACAACGTCCAGCTCGGCAAACGGATCCTCGATGAATCCGGTCTCGCCCTGGTCAGCGGAGATTCAATGGCCGATGCGGCGGAGAAAGTGGTAAACTCGGCCAGAAAATAGCAACGCTATGGAGTGAGAGGCCGCATGGGAACATTTTACACTGCTTGTCGCGTGGAAAACCACGTCAATCGCCGCAAAGGTGCGGATATTTCGAAGCTGCCCGTGGACACGGGGAGCGAATTCACTTGGATTGCGGCAGACACGCTCAGTCAAGTGGGCGTCGCGCGCGAGAAAAAGGATTACACATTTGTGATGGCTAACGGCCAGCAGATCACCCGATCCGTCGGCTTCGCGATTCTGCGAGTGGGAAACACGTTCACTACCGACGAAGTCGTTTTTGCCGAGCCCGGCGACTTGCAGCTCCTTGGTGCGCGCTCACTGGGGGGTTTGAATCTCCGGGTGGATACCCGTTCCAAGAAATTGGTCGCCGGCGGGCCGATCCTGGCTGCTTCGTCGCTTAATGCTTAGTTCCCTCAGCGAAGCAGAGGCTGTTATGCCTTGCCCGCACGAAACCAGTGCTGCTGAAAGGCCTCTTTAAATGTCGATCCTCGTCACTCCGCAAACTAAGGTCCTGATTCAAGGCATCACGGGCAGCTTTGGCGCTCGCCACACACAACTCAGCCTGGCCTATGGCACCCAGGTTGTCGCCGGTGTGACTCCGGGCAAAGGCGGGCAAACTTTCGATGCCAAAGTGCCAATTTTCGACACCGTCCAGGAAGCGGTCAAGGAAACGGGGGCAACGGCTTCGGCGATCTTCGTCCCGCCTCCGTTTGCGGCGGACGCGATCCTCGAAGCGGTCGGCGCAGGACTCGAATTGGTCGTTTGCATCACGGAAGGAATTCCAGTGCGAGACATGATCAAAGTGAAGCAGGCGATGCATGGAAAAAAGACCCGGCTCATCGGACCCAACTGTCCCGGCATTGTCACTCCTGGCGAAGGCAAAGAATCTCACGGTGGGTGCCGAATTGGCATCGCACCTGGTTACATTCATAGGAAGGGCCACGTCGGCGTGGTCTCGCGGAGCGGCACCCTCACTTACGAGGCAGTGTGGCAACTCACCTGCCGAGGTGTGGGGCAATCGACCTGTGTCGGCATTGGCGGCGATCCGGTAAATGGCACCTCCCATCTGGACAGCGTCCGAATGTTCAATGACGATCCCGACACCCACGGCATCATTATCATTGGAGAGATCGGCGGATCTGCCGAGGAGGAAGCCGCCGAATGGATACAACAGAATTGTCGAAAGCCGGCCGCCGGCTTCATCGCCGGCGCCACAGCGCCACCCGGACGCCGCATGGGCCACGCCGGAGCCATTGTGAGCGGTGGGAAAGGGACGGCGGCGGCGAAGATTCAAGCGTTTCGGGACGCGGGAATCGCAGTCGCCGCGACTCCTTCGGTGATGGCAGAGACCCTCCTCAAGCTCCTGTAATTCCGCTCGGCTGCAGGCTTTTGGCCTTCCAGAGAGCGGCGCCAATTGAGCGGATCGAGGATGCTTATCCCGCCCCAGTGCGCGGGGGTTTACGTTTTACGTTTTACGTTTCACGCATCACGTTTCTTGCTGTGAACCTGATCCACCAGTTGCTCAACCTCGCGGCTTTGCTCCTCTGGCTGGCCTGGCGTTCCGCCGGCATTTTGCCGCGGTTCGACTCCCCTATCCTGTCTTTGGCTTCAGCCTTGAAGAGGGCGACGCCCCATCGGACGCCGCGTGTGTTTTACCTGTTGGCCTTGTTTGCGGTTCTGAGCATCCGCAGCGTGGTTTATTGGCACCTGGGAGAAGGCGCGCATTGGACTCCGGACGTCGATCTGGTCGCCCTCTCATTGCCCTTTCGCAGCGACCACCTTTGGCTCATGGTGATCTTCTCATTTCTCAGCTTCGGCCTCACAGTGGGACTTTTCTACTCTTGGTTGCTTCTGATTTCCGCGGCGAACCGCGGCGTGAGCGACAGCGAGCCGTTGCAGAAACTGCTCCGAATGCATCTCGGGTGGCTGGAGCGTTGGCCGCCCGCCCTCAAGTTGTTTTTGCCCGTGCTGGGCTCCGTGGTGGCTTGGCCGCTCTTCAGCCCGGCTCTAGTGAAGATTGGAATAATTCCCAGCCCTTTGTCGCGCGCCCATCTTTGGCAGCAAACGGCCATGCTGGGTTTGGCCTCCCTTTTGGTTTGGAAAATCTTTTTGGTCGTTCTGTTCCTTCTGCACGTGGTCAATAGTTACGTTTACTTCGGCGACGCCGCCCTCTTGAACTTCGCGAGTCTGACCTCGCAGAACATCCTCCGCTGTGTCCGCCGGTTGCCGCTGAAGGCCGGTCGAATCGACTTCACTCCAATCGTGGCGGTGGCTTTTGTATTGATCGCCGCTACATTGGCTGCACATTGGCTGCCCAGAGTTTTCCAGCGGCTCCCTCTCTAAGGCCGCGTCCAAGTAATTTTACCTTGTATGGCCCCTTGCTTGCGAAGCAACCCCAACGGAGTTTACCTGGCTGTCAAACTCCAGCCGCGCGCTGCACGGAATGAAATCGCGTCGATCTTAGGCTCGGAGCTCAAAATCAAGGTGACGGCGCCTCCAGTGGACGCGGCGGCGAACCAGGCTCTGCTGCGGCTGTTGGTCGAGAATTTGGGCTGCGCTCGCGGCGCAGTCCAGCTCGTCCAAGGGCACAAGTCCACCCACAAAGTCGTATTTCTGGAAGGTTTTGACGCGGATACGGTGGAGAGAAAGCTCCTGCGGGCGAGCTGAAGCCAGGTTTTGATTTTGATCAAGTAATCCTGGAGGCATTGGATCAATGCTCCGGTGAATGCAAACCAGCTCAAGGATCCACTCCTTTGCGGATGAATGATGAGGTGAATTATGTCTGTCCAGGTAACTCGGCGGAATTTTCTCAAGGCATCGGTGGCAGGCTCCACGGCCGCCGGGATGGCGATGAGTTTCGAAGAGCAGGCGCTGTTGGCTTATCAGTCCCAACCCCCAGATCAATCGGTGGCGGCTAAGGCTCGCCAACCGCTTCCCACCGGAAAGCTCGGCAAAGTTTCAGTCAGCCGGCTGATCTGCGGAGGGAATCTCATTTCGGGCTTCGCCCACAGCCGAGACCTGATCTACGTCTCGCCTCTGATGATGCGTTACTTCACCGACGCAAAGGTATTCGAGACGCTTCAGCTTTGCGAAGCCAACGGCATCAACACGACCATCCTCCGGCTCGACGAAAACACGCTGCGCCTGCTCAAGGCGTACTGGAAGGACCACGACGGCAAGATTCAGTGGATTGCCCAGATTTCCATCACGGAAAATGAGATGGCGGCTCAAATACGGCAGGCCGCAGACAACGGCGCCGTGGGCGCGTTCACGCATGGGGGAGTGGGGGACGACTTGTTCAAGAAGGGAAAAATCGATGTGCTCGGCAAAGCGGTGGAGCTGATCAAGAAGCAGGGCCTTGCCGCCGGCATCGCCGGTCACGCCTTGGAGGTTCCCAAAGCCTGTGAGAAAGCCGGGATCAAACCGGACTTTTACATGAAGACCTTCAACAGCAAACGTTATTGGTCGGCGGGTCTGGCTCCCAGAAACGACAGTGTTTGGGAAGAGACTCCGCAAGAAACAATGGCGTTCATGGAGGAGGTGGAAGTTCCTTGGATCGCTTACAAAGTGCTCGGCGCGGGCGCGATCCATCCTCGCGAAGGATTTCAATACGCATTCCAAAACGGAGCCGATTTCCTCTGCGCAGGCATGTTCGACTTTCAGGTGGCTGAAGACGCCGAATTCGCGCGATCGGCTTTGGAGAAAAACCGGCTCCGGAATCGGCCGTGGTCGGTCTGATATGTTCCTGTCGCCCTTCCAACTGGTCCTGGCGGTCTTGTTCGCGCTGGGCGTCTTCTGGTGCAAACAAATGCTGCCGCAATGGCGCGAACATCTTCGGGAATTTCGCGACAACAAGGACTGGGCAGACCGGCTGGCTTTGCTCGTGCTCTGGAGTATGACCGCTTTGATTCTGTTCTTTTGCATCGGCTTCGTCTGGGCTGTAGGCGGAAGAATTCTCGGCGGCATCCAGGACCTGCGGTAACACGACGGCGCGCGAATTCATGAGTGGGGCGAGACTCTCGTCGAGCTCCGACTTTCTTGCCGGCAGGGATTCCAAGGCTCGACGGAGTCTCGCCGTACCGCTGTGAAGCAAACTGCGGGCGCATGAATTGATGACTGAATTATGAAAAACGATCGCTCTCCATCCCGTCGCGCATTTCTGAAGCGCGCCATAGCCACCGTCGGCGGAACCTTGGGCATACCGGCAATTGTTCCTTGCCGAGTACTGGGCGCCGGAGGCCAAGTCCCTCCCGGCAACCGGATCACGATGGGCTTCATTGGCACGGGCGATCATGGAACCAATCGCAACTTGAAAGGTTTTCTGGCCCACGCCGACGCCCAAATCGTCGGCGTCTGCGATGTCGATGCCGCGCGGTGCCAGGCGGCAAAACGGGTGGTGGAGGAAAAATATGCCGAGGCGACGAAGCAAGAACGCTACAAAGGGTGCGCCGCTCATCGCGATTTCCGAGAACTCATCGCGCGCTCGGATCTCGATGCGGTGATGGTGTCCACTCCGGACCACTGGCACGTCATCCCATCGGTTTTGGCCGCGCGCGCGGGCAAGGACGTGATCTGCGAGAAGCCGCTCACATTGACCGTGGCCGAGGGCCGTGTGCTGAGCGACACGATGAAAAGGCACAACCGGGTTTTCCAAACCTCCTCCGAGAATCGTTCCCAGCAAATCAAAGTTTATCACCGCCTGTGCGAATTGGTGCGAAATGGCCGAATCGGGAAACTCCAAGCGATCCGCGTCGGTTTGCCGGCCGGTCATTGGATCAAGCCCGCCAGCCAAGAAATCGGTCCGCCTCCCAAAGGCTTTGATTACGATTTTTGGCTTGGCCAAGCTCCGGAAGCGCCCTACTGCGAAGCGCGGTGTCATTGGAACTTCCGATGGATTCTCGACTATTCGGGCGGCATGCTCACGGATTGGGGCGCGCATCTGATCGACATCGCGCAGTGGGGCAACAACACTGAGTTGACCGGTCCCGTAACCGTGGAAGGGAAGGGCCAGTTCCCGGGCGAAGGCCTCTACAACACCGCGACGAAGTTCGATCTCGATTACACTTACGCGAATGGCGTGAAATTGAATGTGGCCGCCGGGAATCCCAGCATCCGTTTCGAAGGGACCGAAGGTTGGATCGGAAATTCCGGCTGGGCGGCGAAGCTGGAGTCGGAACCGAAGACCATCTTGGATTCCGTGGTCGGTCCAAACGAAACGCAGCTCTATTCCGCAGCAAACGAGCACCGAAACTTCCTTGACTGCGTGAAGTCGCGGAAACCGTGTTACGCGCCCGCCGAAGTGGGTCATCGGACGATCACCATCGCTCACATCGGCCACATCGCGATGAGGCTTGGCCGAAAGCTGACGTGGGACCCGGAGAAGGAGAGATTCGCCGATGATCAGAGCGCGAACCAGATGCTCTCCCGCCCGATGCGCGCGCCATGGAAATTGTGAGAGGCGATCCTCGCGTTCTCGGCGATCAGTTCGAATAAGGCGTGACAGGCTCATCAATCCGAAACCCGGGCGCATCTTTACACTGCCACCGAATCTCAAACGGCGTAACTCCCTCTCCTCCACAAAGTGGAGG
>JACQWK010000100.1 GCA_016209525.1 Verrucomicrobiota bacterium | reverse complement strand
GTCTCGCACGGTGCTGGACTCGGGTGTGACACTTCACTTTAGGGCCCGAATCCCGACCGACGGAACGTTGGATCAGCGTCATCCCGACGGCAATCCCGGCAGCGCTGGACCCCAAGCATATCCAACGACCGGGGACGGCTACTTGATCCACGATGGCGGCAAAGGAAACTTCGGGATCAAACAAGCCGCCGGAGGCGTCATCTCCTTCTCTCTGGCCACGGCCACCGACACAGGATCACAAGCCGGTTTGGTGATGAACAACCTCAACGGCGCCACAGTGTCGGGCACCGTCGATTCAGGTGAAGCGGGAACTGCCAACATCCTGGCGCTCGACCCGATCCAGTGGCATGAATTCTGGGTAACAATCCAGAAGGACAACAGCGGCAAGGGCACCCATCAGGTGGACATCTATCTCGACGGGAGCACCGCGCCGAAGACCTTCGTGGTCACCGCGGGAGATGGGAGCGACTTCACGGATATCAGCTATATCGCAATGGGAGTCGGATCGACAGGGCAAAGCGGGGCTCTGGACGTTGACTACTTCGATTACAAAGTGGGAGCGCTCGTCCCTGGCGGTGCCGGAGGAGGCAGGCCGACGTTCGCCAAACCAACGCTCAGCGGAAAGGCACTGACGGTCACCTGGACCGGTGGCGGCAAACTTCAAGAAGCGCCCGATGTGACCGGCCCGTGGACCGACGTAACAGGAAATCCGCAGGGCTCGTTTACTGCACAGGCAACCGAGGCACGGAAGTTCTACCGAGTCGTGGCGCCTTAGCCGAAAGAACACACACTTGATTGACCGAGACCGGGCCGCAAGGCCCGGTCTTTTTTTGTGGCAGAGCTCTGGAGCGCGGGTCTCCGTTCCGGCGCGAACCAGGTGCATCATGAAAATTGCTCCGGATCGGAGACCGGTGCTCCAAGGTGCGTGGAGAGCTCAAGAGAGTGAAGCCTCGGGGTCTCAGACCGCCGCCGGACTTGCCAGTGTGTCAGGAGCAACGTTATCTTCACACGCCACTTCGACTTAAATTATGACTGTTCGCGTTCGTTTTGCCCCTAGTCCGACGGGCTTCCTTCACATCGGAGGCGCGCGGACGGCGCTCTTTAATTGGCTTTATGCCCGTCACACCGGCGGCGCGTTTATTCTCCGCATCGAAGACACGGACACAGCTCGCAATACCCAAGAAGCGGTGGAAGTGATCTTGAACGGCCTGCGCTGGCTCGGATTGGATTGGGACGAAGGGCCGACGACTGGGAACCCACAAGGTCCGAGCAAGGGTGAGCAAGGTCCGTATTTTCAGTCGCAGCGAGGATCCATCTACGGCAGACGAATCGAGGAACTCCTCCGGAAAGGCTGTGCCTACGAGGCGGAAGGAGCGGTGAAATTCCGGATGACTCGCGAGCCAGTTGTGATTCAAGACCTGATCGTCGGTGAAGTCAGACGGGAGTTGACCGACCGTGAGATGGCGGATCCGGATTTTGTTATCGTTCGCTCGGATGGCCAGCCTGTCTTTCATCTAGTCAATGTCATTGACGATTTGGAGATGGGCATCACGCATGTGATCCGAGGGGAGGACCACCTTTCGAACACCGCCAAGCACATCGCCCTGTTTCGGGCCTTCGGCATCGATCCTCCCCAATACGCGCACATCCCGCTGATCCTGAATCCCGACGGCACAAAGATGAGCAAACGCGACAAGGGCGCTTCTTTGACGACCTATGGCGAAGAGGGCTACCTCCCCGAGGCGGTAGTGAATTATTTGTGCCTGCTGGGTTGGTCGCCGAAGCAAGCCCAAGAAGTCCTGCCGCTCGCGGAGGTCATCCGCCTGTTTGGCCTGCCTCAAATCCTGCGCCACAACGCGCGCTTCGACGCGGTGAAGCTCCAATGGCTCAATGGGGAGCACATTCGGACGTTGCCATTTGATCGGTTTCTTGAGTCTGCGGCGAAGGCGCTGAGCCGGGCCGGGTTGGACTTGGCTCGTTACAGCCAAGGTTTCATCCGTGCCGCCCTCGAAACTTGCGTGGGCAAGATCAGACAATTTTCCGAGTTGCCCGCATACGCCGGGTTCTACTTTGTCGATGAATTGGATTTTGCCGCCGGAGAGGATCGAAAGAAGCTCGGGGAGGAGGAGAAATCCCTGCTTGTCCGCTTGCGTGAGGAGTTTTCGAGGCTAGACAAGTTTGACGCGGCTTCAATTGAAACGACTCTGAAAGAGGCGGCCAAAAGCCTGGGTGTCAAAGTCGGCGCATTGGTGCATCCCTGCCGGTTCGCTTGCACCGGGAATACGTCCGGGCCCAGCTTGTATCACTTGCTCGAAGTGCTGGGCAAAGAACGTGTGCTTCAGCGCATGGACCGCGCGCTCGAGTTACTGCGTTGATGGATCGCCGGTTGATGCTCAGACAGCCCAAGGACACGCCGGCGCGGCAATCGGCGTGGCGCGCCGGTGCATCCCGAAGTTGTCGGTCGTCGTAGCGCAGCCGTCCTCGGCTGCGAGTTCGAGCGGCGTCTCGCCGCCGGGCCGCGTCCGAGCGGGACGCTCGGCGAACTCGCAGGCGAGACGCCTGCGCTACCGACAACCG
>JACQWK010000099.1 GCA_016209525.1 Verrucomicrobiota bacterium | reverse complement strand
GTACTAGCCCTGACTTCTTTGCCGGCAAGGATGCCAGGGCTCGACGGAGTCTCGCCCCACCCAATTTGGCTGCGGCGGGGAGCAACACGCCACGCCGCTTCGAGACCGTTGGCCGGCCTTTGAAATATGTTCAAACTCCCTGAAAGAATTAAGAACGAGATCCCTGAGTATGGTGAAACCCTGCGGCGATTCATCGCCGGCGAGCTTTCCGCGGCTCGCGTCGCCGGCGTGCGAGTGCCCTGGGGCAACTACAGCCAGCGCGGAGGCAACATTTTCATGGCGCGCATTCGCGTGCCTGCAGGCATCCTCACGCCGCGCCAGTTGAAAGCCTTGGCCTTTTGCGCGCGCCAGTTCGGCAATGGCACGCTCCATCTCACCACCCGCCAGGACATCCAAATCCACGATGTAGCCGCCGCAAATATTATCAAGGTCCATGACTACCTCAAAGACTTCGACCTATCTTCGCGCGGCGGCGGCGGCAACACCGTGCGCAACATCACCGCCTGCTACCGGGCGGGCGTCTGCCCCGACGAAGCCTTCGATGTGAGCGCCGACGCCACGGCGGCGACCGAGCAACTCATCGTGCAGGACACCTCCTTTACCCTGCCGCGCAAGTTCAAAGTCGCTTTTTCCGGGTGCTCGAAAGATTGCGCCCGCTGCATGGTCAACGACGTGGGCCTGCTCGCCACCCCGCGGAATGGCGCCAGTGGCTACCGAGTCTTCGTCGGCGGCGGCATGGGCGCGCGCAGCATCGTGGGGAAAGAGCTGGAGGAGTTCGTCCCGGGCGAACAAATCAGTTGCGTGCTGAACGCGATCAAGAATGTCTTCCATAATCACGGCGACCGCAAAAACAAGCACCGCAATCGTCTGCGGTTTCTCGTGGCGGAGATGGGCCTGGAGCGCTTTAAAGCCCTTTACCAAGAGGAGTTCGCGCGGCTGAAGGCGTCCGGCCAATTCGTCTCCGTGCCAGATCCGTCGGCCGCCCTGCCCCGCTCGGTCATTGGACCTCATGTTCTCCCTCACCGTGACCCTCTCCCTCCGGGAGAGGGCCAGGGTGAGAACACCTCGAACAAATGCGCGCGTAGCGCCCCAGAACCCACCCCTGCACCCCTCCCAGGTGGGGACCAGACAATGGCGGCACGCGAGGCAGCTCCCCTCCTGGGAGGGGTAGGGGGTGGGTGGGTTCAGGAGCAAGGGGAAGGGATTGCAGGCTATCCTACGGCCGCCTCACTTCGCGCAACCGCTGCGCGGTGCGATTTGGAATCGCCAGAGAATCCGCTTGAAGAACCGGATGCGGGCTTTCGCGCTTTCCTCGCCTCCAATGTCATTCGGCAAAAGCAGCCCGGCTTCGTGGCGGTCCACTTGCGCATTCCGCGGGGGGACCTTGGTTGGCCACAGGCTGAGGCGCTGGCAGACCTGGCCGACGAATTCAAAGAGGTGGAGTTTCGGGCCACGCAAGATCAGGACCTGTGCCTCGTCAACATTCGCGCCGCCGGTCTGAAGAAACTCTACGCCAGACTCAAAGACGCGCTCGAGCACTTTCTCTATCCCGCCACCCTGCTCGACGTGGCCGCGTGCAAAGGTTCGCGCACGTGCAACCTCGGCTTGTGCAATTCACCGGGACTGGCTGAGGCGCTGGAGCGAGTTATCGAAGCGAACTTCGTCGGCAAAAAGGTCTTCGCCAAAGTGAACATCCGCATTAATGGCTGTCCCAATGGCTGCAGCCAGCACCCGCTCGGCGCGATGGCGTTCGTGGGAGCGGTGCGCCGGTGCGAGGGACGACCGGTGCCGCACTACAAACTGCTGCTCGGCGGCAGGGCGGGTGTGCCGGACACGCGGTTGGCCAAAGAAACGGGCATTCTCCTGCCGGCGCGCAACCTTCCCGCTTTCGTGAAGGAGTTCCTGGAGCGCATCGAATCGGAAATCGCCGATCAGGAAAACGTTCACGAGTTTCTCGATCGTCGCGGACAGGCCTTGGCGGACGAGATCAAGAGCAAATACGAACGCGTGCCGCCCTACGCGGAAAACCGAGACTGCTACATCGATTGGGGAGGAACAGAGGAGTTTTCTATGAAGGGGCTTGGCCCCGGTGAGTGCGGCGCTGGGGTGGTCGATATGGTTGAATCTGATTTGGCCGACGCGGCAACGGCGCTGCTGAGGGCGGGAGAATCCTGCGACGCGGCCGAAGTCCAAAAGGCACTGTTTTACTCTGCGCGCGCCTTGCTGGTGGTGCGAGGATCCGACCCGAAACGGCCCGAGGAGGCATATCTTGACTTCCTGCAAAAACTCATTGGCCCCGGGATTGCCTCGGCCGAATTCGCCAATCTCAGCGACGTGCACGAGTCGCTGAGCGGCATTCCTGACGCCGCCGCCCGGCGCACTGCATTCGCCTACGCTCAAGCTCTCCTCGAGCACGTCAAGGACCTCTACAAGCGGATGGACCCGTCGTTCAACTTCCCTGCGGCTGATCCAGGGAAGCCCGAACCAATCCGAAACCGAACTCAACGGGCAGGCCCATGACCGGACCACCGGGCCTTAGATTTGGTGTCGGACTTGGATACGCGCTTTATGCCGATGGATTCCGAGGTATCCGCAGGTCCTACAACTTCAATTTCCCGCCAAGGCCGGTCACGGCCAAAGATCTGGTGGACGAGTTTATTCCTGACCGTAAATTGCGCTGCCCTGTCAGGACAATGCTGAGTTTTTTCTTGATGGCAGGCATCTTGCCTGCCTCCAAGTTCCCTGCGAAATCCTCCAAACGAGGCGATCTGGAAGCCGGCCCAATGCTGGCGAACCGACTTTTGAGACATTCTCTCAGCGCTCTCCCTTGACACAACGGCGACCCAAAATATAGTTCCGCATCATGTTTAACGATACGTCATCGGAGGTGGGCGAGGAGCCCCCACTATCCTCTGTCTTTGAATCACTTAAGCAGTTCAAGTCCGCTGGTCGCGGCTACTGGGTCGATGTGCCATCCGAGGACTGGAATAACTGGCGGTGGCAGCTCAAGAACCGGATCACATCGCTCTCTCAGTTGCAGCGGCTCATGCCCACTTTAACGCCGGAGGAACACGCCGGAACGTTGCTGGCTGATACCAAGCTGGCGATGGCGATCACACCTTATTTCTTCAATCTGATCGATCTGGCTGATGAGACCTGCCCGATCCGGCGGCAGGTCGTCCCGCGGATTGAAGAGACTCATACTGCGGCATGGGAGTTGCGAGATCCCTGTGGCGAAGATAGCCACTCGCCGGTGCCAGGTCTCGTGCATCGCTATCCCGACCGCGTATTGTTCCTGGTGACGGACCGGTGCGCTTCTTACTGCCGCTACTGCACTCGCTCGCGCCTGGTCAGCAACGCCAGCGGCTACGATTTTCATCCCGACTTCGACCGCCAGATTGCCTATATCCGCGAGCACTCGAGGATCCGAGACGTGTTGCTCAGCGGCGGTGATCCGCTGCTATTCAGCGACGAGAAACTAGAGCATTTACTGCGGCGGCTGCGCGAGATCCCGCACGTTGAATTCCTCCGTATTGGCACACGGATTCCAGTTTTCCTGCCGCAACGCGTGACGGAAGCTCTTTGCGCCGTGCTCCGGAAGTATCACCCTCTCTTCATCAGCGTCCATTCGAATCATCCTCGCGAACTCACTTCGGAGGTCCGTGACGCGCTTGGCCGCTTGGCGGAGGCGGGGATTCCCCTGGGAAATCAGTCGGTGCTGCTGCGCGGGGTCAACGACGATCCGGCTCTGATGCGCGCGTTGGTTCAAAAACTCCTGATGTGCCGGGTCAAACCTTATTATCTCTACCTGTGCGACCTGATTGCCGGCTCAGCCCATCTGCGAGCAAGTGTTCGAAAGGGACTGGAAATCATGGAGAGCTTGCGCGGGCATACGACCGGCTATGCGGTGCCGCAGCTCGTCATCGACGCCCCAGGCGGCGGCGGCAAAGTTCCGATTAACCCGGATTACGTAATCAACCGGAATGAGGAGCGCGTACTCATCAGAAACTTCGAAGGGACGCTCTATGAGTACCCGGAGGCAGCCGATGGGACTCCTATGGTTGCTGCGCCAAGGGAGATTGAAGAGCCGGAGCTTGTTTGACACGGGTTGGCAATTCTTCCCATGAAGCTCGTAGCAGCGGATGGGAGTCCGCTCCAGTTTTTGACCAGCGCCGACTCACGTCGGCGGCTACGGAAGGGCGCTTCGTGGGACGAACTGAGGGACGCGCGTGAGCTTGCATGCAAGGAATGCGGATTCTAGACTGATTCTTATGGGTGTCGCCCAGCCAGTTAAGCCGTTGACCGAATCCGAATATCTCGAAATCGAACGGCGCGCGGAGATCAAGAGCGAGTTCTTTGACGGGGAAATGTTCGCCATGTCGGGTGGCACGCGATGGCACAGCCTCATCGCGACGAACCTTGCCCGTGAGTTCGGCAATCGACTCAAAGGTCACCGCTGTGTGCCCTACAACGCCGACCTGCGCGTCAAGGTAGTCGCAACCGGACTTCTTACCTACCCGGACCTAACCGTGGTGTGCGGCGAGCCGCAGTTGCTCGACGACGAGATGGACACGCTGCTGAATCCGGCCGTCGTTGTGGAGGTGCTTTCCGATTCGACGGAGGCTTACGACCGCGGCAAGAAATTCGAGCATTACCGCCAGATTCCTTCGTTGCTCGAGTACCTCTTGGTGAGCCAGAAAGAGCCTCGGATGGAGCAGTTCGTAAGGCAAGAAAGCGGCTTTTGGCTGCTCAGGGAGGCGGCTAGCCTCGACGCTTCGATAGAGTTGCCGTCTCTTAAGATCAGCGTTGCGCTCGCCGAAGTTTTCGCCAACGTCAAATTCCCGCCTGCGGCCATTCATCCCACGGCACCACCGCGTGGTTAGAACGCCATTGCCGATGCCCCGAGAGACCCAGGCTGCCAAAGCCGTTCGCGTCGAGAATATCATCGCGGCTCTTCAACTGGCCTATCCGAACGCCCACTGCGAGCTGGACCACTCCAATCCGTTGGAGCTGTTGATCGCCACCATCCTTTCCGCGCAATGCACCGACAAGCAGGTCAACATCGTCACTGCTCAACTGTTCAAAAAGTACCGGACCGCCGCTGACTACGCGAACGCAAATCAGGCGGAGTTACAGCGGGATATTCAGCGGCTGGGCTTTTTCCGAAACAAAGCCAAGAGCATCAAGGCGTGCTGCCAGAAGTTGCTTGAATACCATGGTGGCCAAGTGCCCCGGACCATGGAGGAGCTGACCCAATTGGGTGGAGTCGGCCGCAAGACGGCCAACGTCGTTCTCGGCAACGCGTTTGGCATCAACGTCGGCGTCGTGGTGGACACGCACGTGGCGCGGCTCTCCGCGCGTCTGGGTCTGACAACCCACGAGATCCCAGAGAAAATCGAGCAGGCGTTGATGAAGCTGGTTCCGCAAGCCCAATGGACTTTGTTCAGCCACTGGTTGATTTGGCACGGCCGACGGCGCTGCTTCGCTCGGAAACCCGATTGCGCCAATTGCGAAATCCAGGGCTTGTGCCCATCGGCCGGACGGGTCAAGCCGTGACCTATTCGGCGCGCATGTTGTTTCAACCTGCGTTCATCTCTCTTCGCGATGTCTGAAAGTTGGTTCTTGCTCAGGTCAGGGCTTGGCTTTGCCGCCGAGAACATGGCCGTGGACGAGGCCTTGTTGGAAGCGTGTGGCAGCCTCGGGAGGCCTGTGCTTCGATTTTACGGTTGGAGGGAGCCGGCCGCGACCTTCGGTTATTCGCAGAAATATGCGGAGGCCGCGTGCTGGACCCGTTTGCGACCGTTGATCCGGCGGCCCACTGGAGGAGGCTTGGTGCCTCATGGTGCCGATTGGACTTACAGTTTGGTTTTTCCTCCGAGTCATCCCTGGCATGCGTTGAAGGCCGTCGAAAGCTATCGCCGCGTTCATGAGTGGCTGCGGCGGTCGTTCGAGCGCTTGGGAGTCGAAACCAGCTTGTCGCCGCGCTGCGAAGCGGTCATGCCGGGCCAGTGCTTTGTCGGCGCCGCCCAATTTGACCTGCTCTGCGGAGGTCGGAAAATAGCCGGAGCCGCGCAACGCCGGAATCGGTTCGGCCTTCTTGTTCAGGGGTCCATTCAAGCAGCCAATCTTCCGGTGCCGCGGACCGCCTGGGAAACGGCGATGCTGGAAATCGCCCCGACCGGCTCGAAAAAGACTTGGATGAAACTGGAGCCACCCGCTGCGTCCGTGAGACGAATCGCCGAACTCTGCCGCACCAAATACTCCGATCCCATGTATAATCAACGCCGCTGAACTTGTGCCTGCTTTCGAAAGCGAGGCTGGGGCTTGAGGCAGCTCTGCGCACCAGCGGCGCTGCGGCCAAGCGGTTTGACAGTTGTCACTTGCTTGATTAGCCTCGATCCCCTGACAACGGTCTTTCAGGCGCAGGATCATGTCACCCTCCGAGCCAGAGCAGGATTCAGGCAAGACGGGAGGAAACTGGTTTGCCACGACGCACTGGAGCGTCGTGTTGGCGGCGGGTGACCGCACGGCCCCGTACTCTTCCGAAGCCTTGGAAAAGCTTTGCCGCGCCTACTGGTATCCCCTTTACGCTTACGTGCGACGCCGGGGCTATGAGCCTCACGACGCTCAGGACTTGACCCAGGAGTTTTTCGCCCGCTTGCTCGAGAGGAATTATCTGGGTCGCGCGGATCGTGAGCGTGGAAAATTTCGTTCTTTCCTGCTGGCCGCGCTCAATTATTTCCTCGCCGACGAATGGGACAAAGCCAAGGCCCAAAAGCGCGGCGGCACGCACACAGTCCTTTCCCTGGACGACAATGAGGTTGAAAAGCGTTACCGACTCGAACCGGCTTCTGGGCTGACACCGGAAAAAATTTTTGAACGACGCTGGGCCTTGACGTTGCTCGACCAGGCCCTGGATCGGCTGCGAAAGGAAATGGCCGCGGCGGGCAAGGCCCAACAGTTCCAACTGCTGAAGATTTTCCTGGCCAGCGAGACCGCGCCCGGTGACTACGAGTCGGTCGGCTCCCAAATGAACATGAACGCCGGTCAAGTGGCCATGATGGTTCACCGCCTCCGCCAGAAGTATCGTGCGCATTTGCGCTCGGGGCGATCCTCTACCACGTGTTGACGGGCCAGCCCCCTTTCGCCGCGCCGACCTTGGAGGCCACGCTCACCCAAGTTCTGCAAACGGACGCGGCTTCTCCTCGCTCCATTGCTCCGGAAATTCCGCTCGACCTCGAAACGATATGTTTGAAATGCCTGGAGAAGGATCCCGTGAACCGCTACGGCTCCGCGCTGGGCTTGGCCGAAGAGCTCGAGCGCTTTTTGAACCACGAACCGGTTTTCGCCCGACCGCTTCGACCAATCGAGAGATACTGGCGCTGGTGCCGGCGCAATCCAGTCGTGGCGAGCTTGAGCGCGACCACGGCGGTGCTCTTGGTTAGCTTCATCATCGGTTCTCCCATCGCGATTTACCGGATCAACCGCGAAAGCCAGCACGCTCAGCACAACGCCGAAGCGCGGCGGCAGCAGCTCGTGCGCTTCAACGTCGCGAATGGCAATCGGCTCGTGACCGAAGGCGATCTCCTCAGCGCTCTGCCCTGGTTCGTTGAATCATTGGTCCTCGAAAAGGGTTTCCCAGAGCGAGAAGCGATTCACCGCATGCGCTTGGAGTTTCTCTTGAAACAATGCCCGAAGGTTTCGCGCTTTTGGTTTCGCGGCGGGGTGTTGGATGTTTCTTCCTGGCGAGCGCCAGCTCTTTCTGTGTTCAGCCCGGATGGCAAGCGCGTCGCGACTTCTCACCTGACTGCGAACGAAGAAACTCACACGGAGAGCGAAGTGGCCGTGTGGAACGTCGCGACCGGTGAGTTGGCATTCAAACCTTTGACCATTCGGGCCAAGGTGTTCGACCTCGAATTCAGTCCGGACAGCCGCTCGTTCGTGACCGCCAGCGGGAAATTCAGCAAGCAAGGCGCGAGTCTGGAGGGCGAGGTGAGAATTTGGAATGCTTTTGACGGATCGCCCAGATCACTTCCGCTCAGGCATGAGGGCGTCGCGTACTGCGCTGCCTTCAGTCCGGACGGACTCCGGTTGGTCACCGGCACGCGCAAACGCGATACAGCCGGAAGTTCGGCAAGCGACGCCTTCCTCTGGGACGTTGAAACGCTTCGACTGCTGGCTCCGCCCCTCCGTCATCGGTTCGAGGTGTTGCGGGTCCAGTTCATCGATGAGGGGCGGCTCGTCCTCTCGGTGGACACGCAATGGATTGCCGAGGGCGAACAACACAACGATGTTCGGCTTTGGGATGCCAGGACGGGAGCGTCGCTCATGGAGCCGTTGCGATTGCCAGGCCGAATGGCCAAGGCCCGAGCCGAAGGCGGGCGCGTGCAGGTGGTTTGCATGAAGAGTGGTGCTCCCGGCGAAGCTCATCTGTACGATCTCTCAACCGCAAAACTCGCGGTTCCACCGATGAAGCACAGCACTTTTATTGTGGACGCGGATTTGAATCCCGACGGCAGCCGCATCGCGACGGCTATGGGCATTTGGCGGTGGACCCGACCACGGTGACCGCCTGTTGCTACACGGCGATGAATCGCCAGTCGGCGCCGAACGTCATGGCGTCAGGAAACCTGGCGGGGATTGACAACTTTGACTTTATCTTCAGCCATCAGGTCTTTGCCGCCGGACTTTGGATTGGAAATATTTCTCCTGGCACGACCGAAGTGCAGTTCTTGGGGCCAGACAACGCCATCCTGGCCAGCGAAGTCATGGGCTACACGCACCCCGGCATTCTTAGCGGGGGCGGCGCCACGTGGGATAATCGGCTGTTCTACGGCCTGATCTCGGACACGCCCATCGCTCGCATACGTACTGTGGAGCCCTGCTGCGACTCTGATGGCGTGGTGTACGACGACGTTACGTTCACCGCCACGGGGACGCCGCCGCCATGCTTGAGCGGCCAGATTTCATGGTGGCGCGCCGAAGGGAACGCCAACGACAGCATCGGCAACAATCACGGCGCGCTTTCGGCTGCTCAAATATTGGCCATCTACCGCGCCGGCAGCGTGAGCCTGTGCAATCCCTGTGTTGAAACGACTTTCTCGGACTCGACTTTCAATAGCGCCGATTGGGATGTGACGTTATTCCCTACCGGCAACGGAGGCAGCGTCGCCGCTTTCCAGCAAACCTCCGGCGGCAATCCTGGCGCTTACCGGCGAGTCATCAACACCGTGAACACCGGAAATCCATCGTCGATCTTCAGTTTCCACAGGCGCATCGGCATGACGTACGATCCGCGAATCCTTGGTGCGATTGAGACCGTGGATCATGCCGAGGATGCCTTCGTATTTTCGGGATTCGGCGCCGGCCAGGCCAGCGGCCCGGCGCTGCGGCAGAACGGCAAAGTCTTCATCTGGCAGAGACTGCTAACGGGAGTTCCGGCCACCTGGACTCGATTCGCTCAATACGGCTTGCGCCAGGAGGACTTCATTGAGTTGGTCGGTGGCGCCAGCCAATTCGATTTCAACAGCCATCCCGATTTCTCCGGCACAGCCACACCGTTCGAAGTCGGCTTTTACCGCGCGAATTCCACCGCCGGAGCGGGCTACACCATCGATGCCGGCATCGACAATTGGTCCATCACTTTCCGCCGCTGCACGCTGAACGGCCCGCCCTCGGTCGTCTGCCCAGCGAGAATGCGACCTCGGAGTGTAATGCCGTTGGTGGCGCTACGGCTACGCTCACCGCTCAGGTCACAGACCCGGACGGCGACGGATTGACCGTGACGTGGAATGCCAATGGCACGGATGTGAAAACCGAAACCATTCCTGGAACACCGCCACAAACTTCCGCCTCGGTGACGCTCACTGCGCTTTTCCAACTCGGCACACACAACATCACCGTCACTGTGTCCGATGGCCAGGGCGGCGCGGCCAATTGCTCGTTCACGTTCACCGTCGTGGACACCACGCCGCCTTCGGTCGGATGTCCGCTCCCCACAACCATGTCCGCCGATTCCCAGTGCCAGGCGCCTGTTCCCGATCTGACCACCAAGGTCATCGCCTCGGACATTTGCACGCCAACCGCCAATCTCGTGATTACTCAAGCTCCCGCAGCCGGAATTCTCGTCAGCCTGGGCACGCACACGATCACAGTGCAAGTCACCGATGCCTCCGGCAATAAAGGCTCGTGCGCGACGACGTTTACGGTGGCGGACACGACGCCGCCTCAAATCATGTGCCCCGCGGACATCGTGGCGGCCAACGATCCAGGCCAATGCTCGGTCGCCGTGAATTACCCTTCCCCCGTAGCGACGGACAATTGCTCCGGAGTGTCGATCGCGTGCAATCCGCCGTCCGGTTCATTCTTCCCCGTTGGAACCACGACCGTGACTTGCACCGCGACGGACGCCGCAAGTAATTCAGCCACGTGCACCTTCACCGTGACCGTGACCGCGCCTCCGAGAGACGCAGAGCCGCCTGTGGCGGGATGCACCCCGACGACCAATCCTTCCGGCAATAACGAGCCGAATGCGGGCAATAATCCCAAGAGCGGGCAGAACCCCGATGGCTTTTATCAGTTGCTGGCCACGGACAACTTTGACCCATCGTCGGCCATCCGGATGTACATCAAGGACTCCGCGAGCGACTTTGTCGCTGGGCCATTCAAGAGCGGCGACAAGGTGAAGATCACTCAGGCGCCCGGGGTGAAACCGAACAGCAAACCAATGACAGGAGAGATTATCGCCCACATTCAGTTCAAAGGCGATGCATTGGTTTACGGCGTGGACAGCTCCGGCAACGTCTCCACGCCTCACAATTGCCTCGTGGCTCCGAAACCCAAATAGCCGCGCTGGAACGAACCGGTTGTTGCGAGGAGGCACTTCTGTCAGTCCGATTGATTTTGGTCCGAGAAGCGAGTTCCCCCAGCGAGCCCGGCTCCGGCCTTCATCTCAATCGTTGTCGGCTCGCTAAGGCCAGTCTTGCCCCAGCGAAGGCTCGCTCACGAAATCGAGCGCACTCGGCCCACTTATTTAGGGCGAGGCGAATTCAAAAGCGTGAACTCGGACATTCCGCATGGCCGGTCAATTCTCTGGAGAAGGATTGAAACCTTCGGGAAGAGAAGGAACGACCAAACCGCCGCTGCAACTTTTGGACTCGGATGGTTTTTAAAGTGCGGTAGAGTTTGAGTATGGCACAGTTTTCCTACCGCGCGCGACGCCGGTCCGGCGAAGTCGTCAAAGGCTTATTGGATGTTCCGGATCGTTCGGCGGCATTGATGCAGATAGAGCGGCTGGGGCTTTTCCCGGTCTCGGTCGAAACCGCCAAGGGTCCGGCCATCACACGGAAGGAGCCGGCGGCGGGGGCCAAAATGTCCGGGTCGGCGCTCCTGCCTCCGGCCTTGCGCGAGTTGCTGCTGCGCAAGCGTAAACCGAGGCTTCAAGAATTGGCGACCTTCACCCAGCAGCTCTCGAACTTGCTGCATTCGGGCATGCCTTTGACCGTCGCGCTCAACAGCATGACTCATCTTGAGTCCAAAGGGATTTCTCCGGAAGTCAGCAAGCAGCTCAAGCAGGACGTCATGGAAGGCAAAGGGCTTTCGGACGCCATGGCGAGACAGCCGCACATCTTTTCTGATTTGTACGTGAACATGGTCCGAGCGGGTGAACAGAGCGGAGCGTTAGTCGAAGTTCTCAAGCGGCTCTCGCAGCACTACGAGCGGTTCGCGGAGGTCCAGCAGAAGTTTGTTTCCGCATTGATCTACCCGGCGGTGGTCGCGTGTGTCGGCATTGCGATCATCATCTTCTTCATGACCTACATGCTCCCGACGTTCATTTCGATCTTCGAGGGCATGAATGTGCCGCTGCCGACAACGACTCAATTCCTCATCGGCATTAGCAAAATGTTCGGCACTTACTGGTGGTTGATCCTTTTGGTGCTGCTGGCTTTGATCGTTTTGTTCAAGCGCTATCAATCGTCGGATCTAGGCAAACGGGCCATCGACAGTTGGAAGATGCGCGCGCCGGTGCTTGGGAAAGTGGTCAAACTCAACTTATTTGGCCAGTTTGCCCGGACCTTGGCCACGTTGTTGGAAAATGGCGTGCCGGTCCTCACGGCGCTCAAAATCTCCGAGGAAATCATTCCGAACCGAATCTTGAAGGATGCGATCGCGAAGACGAGAGAAGAGGTGACGGATGGAAAAACCATCGCGCAACCCCTGGCGCGCAGCCAGATTTTCCCTCAGTTGATGATCGATCTCCTAAAGATCGGAGAAGAAACCGGGGATGTGCCGGGCGCGCTGCGAAATGTTGCCGACGCCTACGAAAATGAGCTCACCATCGCCCTTCGGGTGATGACGAATCTGATCGAGCCGGCCATGATCATCGTCATGGCACTTGGCGTTGGCTTTCTCCTTTTGAGCGTCCTCTCAGCCATGTTCGCCATTACTTCGAATATCGCACGCTGATGAAAACCAGCCGAGAGTGGAGAGCCGAAGGTCATGAGGAGGACCGCGCGAGGAGGGCGATGATTGTTTTCCCGGTTCGCCGTCCCACAGGTTGGCCATCTCGCGTCTTGGTTTGTCGGGCCTCGCCCCTCGGGCCTCGACTTGCGTTCACGCTCATCGAGCTCATGCTGGCGGTCAGCATCATGGCAATCATCATGACCATCGGCTTGCCGGCTTTCGTGAACGCGATGAAAAAGGAGGATCTCCGGAAGGCGGTCAGCGACGTTATCGAAGGCTGCAGTCACGCTCGGGCGCAAGCGGTTTTGAAGGGAGTGCCCATGGAATTTGTGATTCGAGCAGAGGACGGCAGTCTCTCTGTTCAGTCAGCGAGCGTCAGAACGGGAGACTCGTTGGCCTCAAAGTCGGACTCGCAACAGGAGCAACCCACCGCCGAAAGTGCCACGGCGGCCGCGAGCTTCCATGGCCAGTTGCCCCACGACGTTGGCATCAAACTCCTCTACGTGAACTTTCAGGATAAGATGGAATCCCCGGAAGCCCGCGTTCGCTTTTTTCCGAACGGCACCTGTGATGAGTGCACGATCATTCTCTTTTCGTCCAAAGGGGAGAAGAAAGTCAGCCTGGAAATCGTGACCGGACTGGCAGACGTGGAGACGCTTCGATGAAAATAGATTTGAAGATGGAAGTCAACCGGCGGCCGGCTGGCGACCGAGATGAGCGGCTGTTGGAACGAAATGCCTTGGGGGATTGGCGGTTATTCTGTTTTTCCCCTCGGGTTCGTTTTGGCGCTGTGCATGCCTTCAGTTTGCTGGAAGTCATGATCGCGATGGCGTTGTTTTTCACCGCAATCTTTGCAATCTTGAGCCTGACGTCGCAGAGTCTAGCGGCGGCACGACATCTCCAGGTCTCCCACGTGGATGTCAGCGGGCTGGCGGGGATGTTGGCTTTGACCAATCGGATTGAGGAGGGGCCGCTCCCCAGGGAAATTGTTGCGCGCTTTGAAGATTTTAACCCAGGTTATTCGTGCGAAGGATACATCACGGAGGCATGGACGAATGGGCTCTTTCGCGTAGATTTGGAAATCGTCGGTCTGAAAGGCAAGAAGGTGGTTGGCTCCACCATGAGCATCTTGCTTTACCGGCCAGAGTCGGCGACTTCCTCCCGAAACAGACTACGGCGGTGATTCTTGGTCAGAGAACGCGTCAGTTCAACGAACCTGGCCGCAGATCAACTTCGACAAGATGAAATCTGATAAGCAGCTCGGATTGTTGCGAGGGGCTAAGCTGTTCGCCTTTACCTTGATTGAGGTCCTCATCGCGATCGCAATCTTGGCTTTGGTCTTAACCGCGATTTACTCGAGTTGGGTGGCCATTCTGCGAGCCTCGAAGGTAGGGTTGGAGGCGGCGGCTCAGGCACAGCGGACGCGCATCACCCTCCGGGCGATCGAAGAAGCGCTGAGCTCGGCGCAACTGTTCACTGCGAACATTCAACACTACTCCTTCTTTGCCGACACCAGCGGCGATTTCGCGGCCCTGAGTTTTGTCGCCCGCTTGCCTGCGTCGTTCCCGGGCAGCGGACTCTTTGGAGATCAGGTCGTCCGGCGTGTCACGTTTTCTGTTGAATCGGATGCGCGAGGACAGAATCAATTGCTGCTGAGACAAACGCCATTGCTGGAGGCCGCTGAAGCTGACGTGAAGCCATACACTATCGTGTTGGCTCCAAGCGTGAATCTGTTTGCGCTCGAATTCCTTGATACCAACAAATGGGAATGGGTGCCTGAATGGCTCTACACAAATCGCCTCCCCAAGATGGCCAGAGTCGCGGTGAGCTTTGGGGCAAAGCGCCCTGATGCGGCCAATCTTGAGGACACGATGATTCAAACCGTCCTCCTTTCCTCAGCCGCGATCCCGCGTGAACTGCAAATTCCTTCAGGGCGTTTCGGTGGTGTGCCGCTCCCTCCCGGCGGACCTGCAAGCGGCCGCATCGGTAGCGGCCTATTCCCTCAACCCCCCGTCGGCGGAAACAGGCCAGGCCAATTGCCAAGAACTCCAATTGGAAGATGAACGTCAAGCTCAATCGTCAACCGCGAGGCATCGCCTTAGTGATCGTCATGATCGTGATCCTGGTCTTGGGAATTTTGGCAGGTGGCTTTGCCTATTCGATGAAAGTCGAAACGAAATTGGCAAGGAACACCAGTTTCGAAAGCGACTTAGAGTGGCTGGGCCGATCCGGGGTCGAGTTTGCCCGTTATGTGCTGGCCCAACACATGACCGTGGTAAACGAGCCGTGGGATTCGTTGAACCAAAAGTGGGCGGGGGGACCAATGGGAACCAACGAAGTGCTCGAGGCAATCTCGCTCGAAAACAACGAACTCGGATCTGGATTCTTTTCGATTAAGATCGAGGATCTGGAACGTAAATTTAACATCAACACGATCAACGAAAGAAACATTCCTGTATTCTATCAGGCGCTGACGTTGTTGGGCGTCAGCCCCGGAGACATATCTGTGATCACCGATTCGCTCTTGGATTGGATGGACCCAGATGATGATCCGCGGCTCAGCGGCAGCGAAAGCGACGACTATGCGAGCATTCCGAATCCTGGATACGCTCCCTATCTGGCCAAGAACGGTCCGATTGATGATCTGGCCGAGCTACTTCTGATTCGTGGCGTGAACCCAGAACTCTATTGGGGTTCTGCAGGTGGCAGCCGGCTTCAGCAAACCCTTGTCGGTCGCTCCAGCCCGACCTTCGGTTACAGTTCGCCGGTGACTGCCGGCGGGTTGGTTGACGTCTTCACCAGCGTCTCGGCCGGCGCCATAAACCTCAACACGGCCTCGCCCCAAGTGCTCCAACTTGTCCCCGGTCTGGACCCTGCTCTCGCGCAGGCAATTGTCACCGCGCGAGCCGGGTGGGATGGTGTGGACGGCACCGAAGATGACGTGCCATTCAGAACTCCCGGTGAGTTGATTAATGTTCCCGGCATGCTCCCGCAGTTCGTGCAGCAATTGCAGGGAGTCTTTCAGACTCGAAGTTTGACTTTTGAAGTTACAGTGGACGCCAAGATAAACCAGTATAGACGACAGTTTGTGGCGTTGCTGCGGAGGAATCCTGGCAACATGAGGGATATCCAAACACTCTACTTCCATTGGAAGTGAGCCAGTGTTTCGCGCAAGAAGCGCGAGCACATGTCGGCACGCGGCGAAAATCTCCGGTTCCTAGAGGCAGAAAAAATCTTGAAAAAGCTATTGACAGGTCACGGAAAATTAATAAGGTAGCTCCCGCTCTTAAAGAAGCAGACTGATCTCTGAGATGCTGCTAAATTCGTCGGGCAGCACTCAGCTTTTTTGTCCCTTAGAGGGAAATGCTTTTCGAGGTGGCAACACCTCTGTGCTCATTGAAAACTGAATTGTGCGATAAGTGAGAGCCCCTCAGAGCCCGCTTGCCGAAACGGCAAACGGAATTTGAGTTTGAATTGATAACCGTTGAGGTGGAGTTAACCTCAACAGGTCAAACTAACGTTTTATACGGAGAGTTTGATTCTGGCTCAGAACGAACGCTGGCGGCGTGGATAAGACATGCAAGTCGAACGCTGATTGCGGGGTAGCAATATTTCGCAGTCGGAGTGGCGCAAGGG
>JACQWK010000097.1 GCA_016209525.1 Verrucomicrobiota bacterium | reverse complement strand
GGATGCAAACACCCCTCACCCCAGCCCTCTCCCCAACACTTGGGGAGAGGGCTGGGGTGAGGGGCATGAATCATAGAGCGTTACGTTACTCATGAGCTGTTTAACAAATCACCTTAAGGCACGGCGCCAACATGATTTGTCATGGAATTGTAAGCTTCGAGTCATGGCTTGCCCAGGCCAGCGCGGATGCTAGTTTGGCGCCGAGACGCTTATGAACCGCAAAGTTCGGTCTTTGTCGGAACATCTTTGCTACATCGCGCTCGCCCAGGTGGACAGCGCATCGTTCGTCCAACTCCTGGAAGGCTCTTTCCGAAGGTTTGGACCCGTGCAGAAAGCCGTCCTGCCTGACAACGAGTCAGCGCTGGAGTTTCTGTTGCCGCTGAGATCTTTCACGACTCGCTACCTCATCCTGGAAACCAACGGCTGGTGTGTCTGCATCTCCGACATGATCGGCGAGAACTGTTTCATCGATGTGTATGCCCTCAGCCGCCAAACGAACTGCGCCGCCTTGGCCGCCGAGTTCGGCGCCACGCAGCGGTCCTTCCGCTACCTCCGAAACGGCCAAGTCCAGCGGGCGGTGAACTGCTATCGCGACGGCTTCGACTGGTACTTCGATCAAATGGGCGCGCCGTTGGATTGCGAGGCTGTGGATCGTTATCACCGGCAGGATCGCGCCGAACGATTGACGCCCGATCTGGTGGTTCACTACTTGAGCCGCTGTTCGGACATTGCCTTCCCGCTCGACGTGCGCCATACGCAGTTCTCCTCGATCCACGGAGTTCAACGTTCGCTCGATTCCTTGCGCGCGCCGCTGGAGCAGTTCTATGTGGATGACGAAGACTAGCCATGAATGGTCATGACCACGGATGCCGAATCACGGTTATTGAGGGACCGTTGGATGAACGACAGGTCGGCGTTTGTAGTCCCGGCTTTAGCCGGTTCGGGCCGCCTAAAGGCGGGAGTACAAACCTTCCGCGTGTAGTCCATCCCACGGTCTCCTCTGTAACATGAGTCGAACGCTTCTGCCCGTGAATTTCCCGGTGGGGCGAGACTCCGGTCGAGCCCTAACTCTCCTGTCGGCAAGGATTCCAGGGCTCGACGGGAGTCTCCCCCCACCGATCAACAGGTTCATCGTTACGTTTCACGAATCACGCTGTACGTTTCACTCGCCGCCATGATCATCGCCGTCCCGAAGGAAATTAAGGAACAGGAATTCCGCGTCGCTCTGCCCCCCTCGGCTGCGTATCAGCTCATCCAGCGCGGACACCAAGTGTTGGTGGAACGCGGGGCCGGCGCCGGGGCCGGTTTTCCCGACACCGATTATGCCCACGCCGGCGCCACGGTGCTTGACGACCACGCAACGCTGTTCGAGCGCGCGGAGCTGGTCGTCAAAGTCAAAGAACCGCAGCCGTCCGAATACTCTCTCTTGCGCCCGGGACAGAACCTGTTCACTTACCTCCATCTGGCCGCGAACCGCGAACTCACGCTGGCCCTGATGGAATCCGGTGTGACGGCGCTGGCTTACGAAACAATTGAGGTCAACGGGCGCCTTCCGCTCCTTGAACCGATGAGCGAGATCGCGGGGCGCATGTCGGTCCTCGTCGGCGGATATTATTTGGCCAAGCATCGCGGAGGGAGCGGCGTCTTGCTGGGGGGAGTGCCCGGAGTGTTGCCGGGACGCGTGGTCATCCTGGGTGGCGGGGTTTCCGGCGTGAACGCGGCCCGGATGGGAACGGGACTTGGCGCCGACGTCACCATTTTGGAAGTGGACCTCGAACGAATGCGCTTTCTGGACATCACGCTGCACACGGCGCACACGCTGTACTCCAATGAAAATCACTTGATGGATTTGCTTCCGAATGTGGATTTGCTCATTGGGGCGGTGCTGGTGCCGGGCGCGAAAGCTCCCAGACTGATCAAACGAGAGATGCTCCGGCGAATGCGTCCGGGCAGTGTGCTGGTTGATATTGCCATCGATCAAGGCGGCTGCGCGGAGACCTCTCGCCCGACCACGCACGACGCCCCGGTCTTCATCGAGGAAGGGATTACGCATTACTGCGTAGCCAACATGCCGGCGGCCTACGCCCGCACGGCCACCCAAGCCTTAACCAACGTCACCTACCCTTACATCGAACTCCTGGCTGATTATGGTTTGGAGGAGGCGTGCCAAAAGCAGCCTAATCTGGTCAACGGGATCAACGTTCTCAATGGCCAGATCACCTACCGAGCTGTCTCTGATGCGCATGGTTTGCCGTGGGCGAAGATGAAATTAGATTAGCAAGAAATGTAAAGGGAAGAACAAGCCAAGGAGAGTCAAGGAGAGTTCCCTTTCCTAAACTGGCTCTTGGTGACAGTGGAAAGAACCTACGACGGTCCAGCCAACATGAACGCCGAAATCCACGAATTGATTCTGGCCTTGCGTGAGGAACTTACCCTCTTTGGCGAACTGCTGTCTCTGCTGGAGGAACAGCAGCGTCTGATTCTCGGCCACGCGACAGAGGGACTGCTGGAAAATCTCCAGACGATTCACGCGCAAGCACCGGTCATCGCGCTCGCGCGCGGTAAACGGGAAAATTGCCGGCGGCGGCTTGCCGAATCTCTGGGCCAGCCGGCGGCCACCACTTTCCGCCAATTGCTGGCCTGGGTTCCGTCGGAATGCCGCGGGCTCTTGAAGGCGTTGGCCGATGAAATTAACGATCTTCTCGTGCGATCGCAGCAACGTCTTCGCCAGAATCACCTGCTGCTCAGACGCTCGCTGAACTCTCTGCGTCAGGTGGCGCTCGACCTGTTTGCGCCCCAGAGCCACTTCGAAGGCGAGGCCGTTCGCGTTTCGCGTTCTCCTCAACCGAGACCTTCGCGTCGTCTCCCGGACGACGGCGGCACGTCGCAGACTTGGCGAATGGAACTCTCCGATACGGCGCAGCCGCCGCCAAATCCGGTGGAGCGAGACGGCGAGGAGCTCTGGAATCTTTGCCGGCAAGAAAGCCGGCGCTCGACGAGCATCTCGTCTCATCCAAGAATTCGCGCACCTCGCAACGATTTCAGGAGAGACTGAGCGATTCGCCGGCCCTGCGCTGAAACAAGCGCGGGGCGGGACATCCAGCAGGCCGGAGTTTGTCGGCACTCCCTTGCCTGGGCGCTCCCAATTTCCACGCGGTCCCCATTTCCGAGTCACCGCTGATTGGTATTTCTTTCAACCAGGTTGCGCCAAGGAATGTTCAGTGCAGGCGGCCGAGGGTCAAAATACGGGCAGAGAAAGTCAAAATCCGTACAGCAGGTGGCGGCAACTCAACCTACGGTGCGCATGTGACGCCCGTGTTCAGTCGAGCAAACTTGGACCAGATCGGGATGAGTGTGTCAGCCCCTGTCCGTTACGAAATCCAGAGTCTCAACCTGCAATCTTAAAAGGAAGGAAGTGCGCTATGCCCAGTCCCGTCTCCGAATTCCAACATATCGTCATCGGCAACACGCTGAGAAAATGCGATCTGTTCAGCGATCTCCCCACTGAAACGCTCCGCGGCATCGCCGCCATCAGCGTGGTGAAGTCGCTGGGCAAGGGAGATTATCTCTTTCACGAGGGGATCGCCGTCCACGGCTTCTACGTTGTTCAGCAAGGAGCGATCAAGCTGCACCGCGTCAACGCGAGCGGCAAAGAACAAGTCATCCACGTGTTCCGACAATTCGAGGTGCTCGGGGAAGAAGCGCTCCTCTCCGAGGTTGGCTATCCAGCCGATGCCTGCGCGACGGAACCGTCGCGGGTGGTCCTCGTGCGCCGGGCGGAATTCCTCGCCTTGCTGCGTCGCCAGCCTGAGCTCGTGGTGGGTTTGCTTCGGTCCCTCGGCCACCAGTTTCGGCTGTTGCTGGATTTGTTGGAGGATCTGACGCTGAAGGATGTGCAAACGCGGCTGGCCAATTGGCTGATCCAGCGTTGTCCCAACCCCGAAAGCGACACGCCCTACACGATCGAATTGCCGATGGCCAAGCGTCTCCTGGCCTCCGAGCTTGGAACTGTGAGTGAAACGTTCTCCCGCGCGCTCGCAAAATTTAAAAAGAAGAAACTGCTCACCATTGATGGAAAGTGCGTGACACTGCTGTCCCCAAGCCGGCTGGTCCGGCTCATGCGCACCAACCTCGGTTTGGAAGGGCTCCGCAGCCTGGAGCACGCATGGAACGGGAACGGATGCCATGCGCCGGAGTCCGATTTGTTCGCCGGATTCGCGAACGGGGGCCACGTCTCTTCCCATGCCGGGAACGGCACGGTCCATCCGCGATATCAAGAAGCCGTTCACTAAGGCAGGGCAGGCTTCCAGCCTGCCTTCATTGAGAGATTTCGTGGCCGAGCCCCCGGGGCAGACCGGGTGAGCGCCCCAAACGGGAATACGTTCTGACACGAGAAAGGCAACCTGTGCAATCAGTGACTGACTCAACCGCGCTGCTGGAGAATACGACCATCGTTGCGTTCGATTTGACCGACCAGAAGGCCGACGAAGTCTATCTGGTCGGTTCGTTTAATGATTGGCAGAACCGGGCCACACCCATGATGGCGTTGGGAGAGGGAATGTGGGGCCTCCGGCTGCCTCTGCCTTCCGGCCGCTACGAGTACCAATTCGAGGTGGATGGCAAACGGATTCCAGATCCGGCCGCGGAAGAAACCGTCCGCAATCCATCCGGTGAACTGCATTCCGTTCTGGTTGTATAGCCCGGACGGCTACAGCGCGGTCCCCGCGAGCCACGGCTCGCCGGTTTCGAGTCTGAGGATGTTCGTCGTCGTCACCCGGCAAATCTCTGTCAGAGCTTCGTGGGTGAGGAAAGCCTGATGGGCCGTGACCAGGACGTTCGGAAAACTGAGCAGCCGCGGGAGCACGTCATCCAGCAGGACGCGGTCCGAGAGATCCTGGAAAAAGATTCCCTCCTCCTCTTCATAAACGTCGAGCGCAATGCCCCCCACGGTCCCGCGCTTCAAAGCGGCGATCAAGGCCCGCGTGTCAATCAGTTTGCCACGGCTCGTGTTGACAATGACGACGCCGTGTTTCATGCGGGCGAAGGCCTCGGCGTTGAGCAAGTGATTGGTCTCCGGCAGCAGCGGCAAGTGCAGGGAAAGAATGTCGCTTTGCGTGAGCAAGGTCTCCCAATCGGCGTAGTTCACGCCCTGCTGCGCCGCCCATTCACGCATCGGCGCGGGATCGTAGGCGATGACCTTGGCCTGGAACCCGCGGAAGATCTCGGCCGTGATGCGGCCAATCTTGCCCGTCCCAACAATGCCCACGGTCTTGTCGAAGACTTCAAAGCCAATGAGTGAATTCAGGGAAAAGTTGTGTTCGCGCACCCGGTTGTAAGCGCGATGAATCTTCCGGCTGAGCGTGAGAAGCAGGCCCACGGCATGTTCGGCCACCGCGTGAGGAGAATAAGCGGGCACACGCACCACGGCGATGTTCTGCTCGCGCGCGGCATTCAGATCGACGTTGTTGTGGCCGGCGCAGCGCAGGGCGAGCAGACGGACGCCCGATTGCGAAAGCGTGGCCAGACATCGCCGGTCCGCCACATCGTGGACAAACACACACACCGCCCGCGCGCCTTTGGCGGTCGCCGCCGTCTCGGCGCTCAACCGGAACTCGTGAAAGCGCCATTTGATGCGGTCGGTCGCTTTGGCGAAGTACTGGCGATCGTAAGGTTTGGTGTCGTAAAAGGCAGTCTCGATCATATCAGGGTCTATCAGGGTCAGGATATCGGGGTCAGTCAATAGTATTGATTCTGGTGAGAACGGATAACTTTTTCAGCAGGGTTTTGGGGATGGAAGAATATTTGTGGCCATTCGCAGGCCAGCTTCCGCAAATCATCCTTGCACGAAATACTCGAACCCTCTCCAGTTCCCCACGCGCGCCGACGACCACCGGATAGACCTTCTGCGCAAACAGACGGTAGCGATCGGTGGGCTACTCCGGAACGAATTTCTGAACCCGCCAATTGAGGATCTCGGCGACATAGAGCTCGCCGCGCTTCCCGACAGCCAGGTGGTGCGCGTAAGCGAACTGCCCCGGGAGCTTCCCCGGCGAGCCGAGAGCGCCCAGAACGCGGCCGTCGGGCGCCAGCTTGAGAACGCGGTTGGCGTATCCGTCAGCCATGAAGATTTCGCCGTTCGGCGCAATCGCCAGCCCCCAGGGCGAGCCGAACCCCTTCCACTCCTTCACGAACTTCCCGTCGGGCGTGAATATCTGGATGCGGTGATTCTCGCGGTCGGCCACATAGACCTGCCCCGCAGCGTCGAGAACGATCGAGTGCGGCAGGTTGAATTCCCCGGGCGCGCTCCCCTTCTTCCCCCACTGCGCCAGGAAACGCCCGTCTCGGGAAAACTTCATCACGCGCGAGTTGCCGTAGCCGTCGCTGACGTAAATCTCGCCGGTCGGAGCGACGGCGACGTCCGTCGGCCGATTGAAGTTCATCTCGGTCGTCCCCGGAGTGTCGCGCCGGCCGAGCACCATCATGATGCGTCCCGCCGGGTTGAGCTTCAGAACCGTGTGGCCGTTGTGATCGGCGACCCAGATATTCCCTTCGTGATCGATCCGCACGCCGTGCGCCGACGTCACCATCCCCTCAAGCAGCGAGCGGAGGAACTTGCCCGAGCTGGTGAACTGCATGAGCGGATGGGGGCTGCGGTTGAAGACATAGACGTTCTCCTTCGCGTCCACAGCGACGCCTGGCACCTCGCCAAAGTTCCACGCCGCCGGCAGCGCGGGCCAGTCGGCGACCAGTTTGTACGGGAGCTCGGGCCACTTGTCGTCGCCGAGGCCAGTGGCGGCGGTGAGAAAACACGTTGCGAGCACGGCGGCGCGGATTTTCAGCATAAGTCCTCCGGGAGTTGAGATGATATGGATGGTTGCATAAGTTTTCGCATACTATTGAACAACAGCCCTTCTCCCTTACTCCCTCTCCCCGCGCCATTCCCCGGCTTCGCATGCATCCGCGCGGGGAGAGGGCAGGGGTAAGGGGTGCAAGTACTTATGCAATCATCTATAGGAAATTGCTTTTTCAACGTTGGACCCGACTGTAGCCGCTGGCGGGCATCTGCTCAAACAGAAAGTCCCGCAAGCCGCGGCCACGGGTTGACTGTAAGCGTGACTTGTCGGAGCGGAACAAAACGAGTAAAAAAGTCCTATGAAGACGACGCTCAACGCCGACGGAAAAATCGGTATCCCGGACGAAATCTGCCAGACCGACCATCTCACCGCTGGCGATTCGTTCGAGTTGGAACGCCTGACGCCCGGCCACTACCTGCTCACGAAGCAATCATCTCACAGCGCGCGCTTCACCGTGGCCACGGGGAAAGACGGGCTGCCCGTCATCCGTACCGAGGATGGCATCATCACGTCGCGGTTGGTGAAGGACATCGAAAGCCAGACTCCGTGACATTCCTGTTCGACGTGAACCTGCTCATGGCATTGCTATGGGAAAACCATGAGCATCACCAGACTGCGCGCGCCTGGCTGCGTCGGGTCACTGATTTCGCGACGTGCCCCGTGTCGCAACTTGGGTTTGCGCGGGTTTCTTCCCATCCCTTGCTCGGCTACGGCATGTCGCCCGACCAGGCCTTTGGCGTCTTGCGGCGATTCCTTTCTGATTCACGGCATCGCTTCGTCCCGGATGATTTGAGTTGTGAAGACCGCGTCGTGCGCACGGATTTGATGAGCGGCGCGAATCAAGTCACCGACCATTACCTTATCGCACTGGCGCGGCAGCATGGCTTGACCCTGGCCACGTTCGACGAGCCACTCGCGCGTGCCTTTGCAGGCGAGACGGGGTTGGTGGCGCTGGTGCAATGAAGCACTTGCGCACCGACGCCGGACCGCAACGCGACAGTCTCTGCGACTGGGGCACAATTTTGTACGCCCAAGTCAGTTTTTTACACTGCGGGAGCTTGCCCCGGAAGTGGCCGGCAAACTGCGCAAACTCGAAAAATCGTGGGAGATGGTCCATCATCCGTTAAGCGACGCGGAGGCCGAGGCCGTTTTGCGGCAGGCGTTTCCCGGATGAATCCGGAACTGGAAGCCCTGCTCAAAGCGTGGGACGCTTACTTGCAAGCGAAATCCTCAAAGCCCGGCAAGAAGGTCGAACTGAGGGTTCTTTCTGCGAATTGCCTCCCGCACCGTCCGCACACGCCGACGCCCTGCCGGATCATTCAGATCCCAAACAGCGCGACACGAACGCACAACGCTGTTCCAACGCGGCGGCGTTCTCCAGTTGATCGCTTGTCCACCGGCCGTGTAAATCGTCCTTTGAAACAGACTATCGGTTCTGCCAATTCCGAAATCGACCGCCTTCTCAAATAGAGCGGAGAATCTCGTAAATCCGATAAACAACCTGTCAACGCGTTTAGGCTTCGATACGACGTGGCCGTGGCTGACATGGGCATTAAGGCGTGCGCGGTCTCGATTTGCAGCTTTGGCCTTCGATACCGGATCGCCAGCTTCGAGAATCTCTTCGATCCGTAGTGCGCCAATCAAGTACCAACCTCGTTCTCCTGTCCAACCGCTCCAGCCGTCGCCTGAATTGCGCCAAAGCAATCCCCAAAAGAGAAGAATGTCGCTTGGTTCAGCGTTCAACAAGGCACAGGCTCGCGGATTAGCGCAATTGTCGCCATACGTCAGGTTCAGCCAGTCTGGATCAAGATGCGTCAGGCCCGGGCAGTTCGGAGATCGATACCGGCTCACGTCTTTGGGGTAACTCTGTCGGCCCTCGTCATCAGGAAATGAAACGTACTTGAAATTACCGTTCGAATAGATCGGGCTGCGAGCGAGTGATCGGTGAGCCAAATTCGCGCCGACGTTGATGAGATAAATTTTCGGCATTGTCGGAACTGAGCCTACGTTAGCGACCGATTTCGCCAATGAATTCAACTATTTTGTTATGGTCGATATTGATTCCAGAGCCGCTCTGCTTAAACACGCGTCGCGCCTTGAAAGCGGGCTCTCGCCACAGAACGAACTCGTCTGAAGCAAGAATCCAGTGATTCCAACTGCTCCGCTTTTCCGGGCAATCCCATCTCCAGTTGTTCTGGTGAACATGGCCTTCACAAGGTTTGCCGACCTCCCCAGATCGGTTTGCATGACAATCACCGAAACGCCAACCGTGCATTTTGTCATTGTGCAATTCACGGCTTAGACGCGATCGCGCCATGCGCTTGTTGGTTTCGGTTACAACGAACCGCGCGTATTCCTTCATCGTTTTGAAATATCTAGTAACTCTGGCAACGCTGACGAGCACTTGCCATCGGTCTTCGTCGGAAATCCGCGTCAACGTGAAAACGTAGGTTGGCTTGTTGTCCTCTGAAATTTCCCCTTTGAACGGACCGCTGGCTCGCATCTTGTGTTTGCAGCACGCAAGCGTCCACCATCCTGCCCAATAATTCGGACTACAGCCGCTTTGCACGAATGTCTTATTCTTCAAGCGAATTGAACTCGCGACATAGATTTTTCCGTCCCATTCCTTGCCGAGCCAACGTTGAAGCGCCGCCACAGTCAGCGGGGGATTATTCGAAGCGAGTCTGCTCAGTGAATAGTCGGGGATCTCCAATGAAGGTGCTGCGTGCGATAAACAGCTCATGAGTCAAGCTCCGCGTCAAAATAGTTCTCGGGTTTGCCAAACGTCCAGGCGACGGCTTCACGGGGCGTCGTAACCGACGGCGGGACACGAATCCAAGGTTGCTCGTTGGCGTTCTTTGTGGGGTCGCGCTCGCGTTCACACAGCATGACCAGTGGTTCATCCCGTTCGAAAGGCGAGCTGTACAAGGTGCCAAACTCATCGGCGGCTACTGGACGGCAGTTTTCCCGAAAACGCCAGCAGGCGTACATTTCGGTCATTACTCGACGAATGTCCTCACTTCGTTCAGCATTGATGGCTGCCGCATTGATCTCCGCGGGCTCCTCGATCACATCTTGAGGCACAAGCGTGCCATGCCACGCCCAGACGGAGTGCTCGGGATCGCAAAAAGCCGGGCCTGCGTACGAGTGCAAGCGTCCTTTGCAGTCTGTCCTTGTGAGCCGGTTCGCGTTGCGAATAGGTTCGGCCGGCGCCAGAAAACACGCATTCTCCGTCGGATACACAAAACCGGCACCTCGCGCCAACTTCAATAACCCACGAACCGGACATGTTTCCGGATCATGCCGGAATGCCCGCCAATAAAAATCGAAACACGCAAGGCTTGGGATGTCGTGGGTCAATGAGAAGCCAAGCCCTCCAAGCGGATTTTGACTCGGGGGTTCGCCAATCACCGATGCTAAAGGAGTTTCGATCTCACTTGCGACAAGATCTCGTAACGAGGAGCTGGTGAAACGACTGATCTGACCTCGGGCTTTGCCTTTTGCTATGGACCATGTGTAAGCATCGATACACTTCGAAGAATAAAGTTCAAACCCCCGCCTGAAAATCTGGCGCATATCCTCGATAGATTCGAACCAGCGAATGATTTCTGGCGGCCGCAATCCGGCTGCACGGTAGGTAATGCGAACTGCGTCGTCGGTGACTGCCGACCGTGGTTCCGGAGCGCGCAATACCTCAAGCCACTTTGTGGACACGTGGCGCAACTGCGCCAGAATTCGCGGCGACTGGCGTGCGATCCTGTGGCCGGCAAGGAAGTTCTCAGTTGGGTGATACTCTCGCTGCCAGGTGACTCGGCACAGGCCACGACGATTGGTCAACATTTTTACGGGATCCCCGTACGGTTCGTTCAAGGTCAAGCCGCTAGCCTCAGAAGGGCTTGGTTCGAAAGGCTCAATTAGCTGGTGGCCTGCGCGAATTGCCGTAGTTGCTGGGCGCGCTGGCGTTGGCCTCGGTTGGTCCATGTGCAAAGTTATCAGAACTACTCAACGAGCGATTAACAAGCGCAAAAGTCAAAACGGGCACCTCGCCTCGCCTGCGAATCAAGCCGAAGCTGGAATTTCATAACCTTGCTCGGAGTGCCTTTGCCGCCTTAGATGTGAAACCTTATTCTCTTGTCAATTCCAGCCGGTGAAACCTTTGACGCCGCTTTTGGAGCATCCAGGCCTCGACCCGTGCCTTGACTTTGTGCACACTGTGCACAAGATTCCCTCGCATGAGCACGGCATACGTATCGGGTCGCGTGCCGCCGCGTTACGAGCGGCTGGTGATCAAACAAGCGCGCGC
>JACQWK010000079.1 GCA_016209525.1 Verrucomicrobiota bacterium | reverse complement strand
GGGCGGTCGGGTTTTCCCACGGCTCACGCCGTGGGCTACATTCTGGTCGCCCCTCCGGGGCTGGTGCTCGTTGAGTTGGTGCACGCCAGGCCTGTCCTTTGTGCACCGCAATATGTCCAAACTCCAGCCCAGGCTGGAAGCCTACCCTCGGTTGGGGAGAACGACTCTTCAAACACTTCCTTCGCTACGGCGGTTGCCGGTATGCGATCAACGATTTGGTAAGCCCACAGACTTTCTCCCGGAGGATGGAAGCGTCGGGAAAAAGTTCTGCGAGCATTTTTTTGTCGAGGAGATTGATTCCTTCAATCTTGCGCAACGCGTCGCCCACGGAGGTTGCTTTGACGAAATGGCCGAGATTGAATCGCCGCACCAGACCCGCCTGCAAGGGCCTGGGCAGAAAGTGAAAGCACGGTTTCATGAAGTGCGGCTCGATGGGGAACCAGAAATATGGCGTCTGAACGTAATGGTTGGGCGCCAGGCGGCGAATCTCCCGCGCGAAGGAACACATGTTTTCCCACGAGCCAACGTGTTCGATCACCGAATTTGAGTGAGCGATGTCGAAGGAGTTGTCCGGGAATATGGACAATTCGCATCCGTTGCCTTCCGCGTAGCGGAACTCAATCTCGTCCTCGGCGGGAACCGCCAGATCCCCCGGCAGGTTGACGATTGTCACGGTGACCTGGTGTCTGAAGAGGAACTCTCGGCTGACGCAGTTCCAGTAATTCCTTCGGCCTCCCACATCAATGACGGTGACGAATCCTTGCTTCCGGTAAACCTGCCCGACCAGATCCATCAGAAGCTTGATCCGCTTTCGACGGAAGTTCGAACTGGGTGAGAGTGGTGACTCGACGTTCGTGACCCGCTGCGTGAAATTCATGGTGCGGTTCGGCCTCGGAAGGGAAGGCACTTCGGGCGGTTGTTGCGTGCCGTGGATCATTCGCTCAAGAGTTCAAAAGTACTCATCAGCTAAAGGAGAGAAAGGATCAAGGGGGAGTTTCATGTCGGATGAATTTGAATTGCTTAACGTCGCGCCATTACATCCGGGATTCGGCTGCTGCGGAATTAGGTTGTCTCCTACGGATTCGGTGGGTTCTCACCCTATTCGCCGACGCGGCACCAGGCTCTACGGTGGGATGTTGTATTAATCGTTGCATCAGTACATGCGCCCCTCACCGCTACCCTCTCCCCGCGCTCGTGAATGCGAAGCAAGTACAAGCGCGGGGAAAGGAATCCAGGGGGAGGGGTCGTGCTTTAACACTTGGCAGCAACTTACAGAGGAGACCGTGGAATGGACTGCACTCGGAAAGTTTATAGTCCCGCCTTTAGGCGGCCCGAACCGGCTAAAGCCGGGACTACAAACGCCGACCTGTCGTTCATCCAGCGGTCTCATCAATACGCAGAGATTTCTATGGAAACCAAGGATCTGCTCGGTCTCATCCTGATTCCATCCGCCATTGTGGCGGCGACTGCGTTGGCCTGCTTTTCGCAGCGCGCCCGCGACGCCATGTTCTTTTTCCTCCTGGCGGGCGGAGTGATGGCCGAGCGCCTCAACATCAATTTTGTCAGCCAGTATTGGTATCGAGGGACGAGCCGGGGTTTCGAGGTGTCTTTCGTGGACATTCTCGCGGTGAGTCTGCTGGCGAGCGCCTGTTTGTTTCCCCGCTATAAGCATCTTCGGCGCTATTGGCCACTCAGCCTGGGGCCGATGATTCTTTACTTCATTTATGCTTGCTTCTCGGTGGCGATCTCCGAACCGAAGTTGTACGGCGTCTTCGAGCTGGCAAAAATCGTGCGCGCAATGGTGTTTTTCCTGGCCGCAGCGTGGTTTGTCCAAACCGAGCGCGAACTGAAACTGCTCATCCTCGGTCTGGGGTGCGCGGTTCTTCTGGAGGGAGCTTACGTCTTCAAGCAACGGTTCGTGTCGGGCATCTACCGCGCGGTCGGCACGCTCGATCATGCGAACAGTTTGTCCATGTACCTCTGCATGACCGCACCTGTCCTGGCGGCAGCGGCCACCGCCGGTTTTCCGCGATGGATCCGGTGGTTGGCCTTCGGCACCCTGGGAGTGGCGGTCGTGTCGATTGTGCTCACGGTGTCGCGAGCCGGCATTCCCATCTTCTGCCTCCTTCTTTTGGGCACCGCTGTCTTTACGATGTCCTTCCGGCTCAGCCTGAAGAAAATCGCGGCGGCAGCCGCGATCGCGGCGTGCTTTGCCGGATTCCTTGTCTCCCAATGGGAAAATCTCAAGATTCGCTATCAAATCGAACGATCGCTGGAGGAAGAATACTTCGACGAACGCTCGGAAGGGCGCGGCCATTATTTTTTGCTGGCGAAGGCGATCGTGGACGACCAGTTCTGGGGGGTCGGCTTGAACAATTGGTCGTACTGGGTCTGTAAGAAGTACGGCGCGGAACGAGGCTGGTTTTATGAAGATTACGATGATCTCGATTACGTGCCGCCGAAAGAAGCGCTGTCTGACATTCTGTATGCGCCGCCGGCGCATAACTTGGGGGCGTTGACCGTGGGCGAGCTGGGATGGCCGGGGTTGGCTATCTTCGGCATTTTGTGGTTCCACTGGTTCCGCGCCGCGAGCCGTTTTCTTTGGCGACGCAGCCCGGCCATGGGCCGTTGTTTGGGGGCAGCCTTGTTTTTTTCCATCTTCGGCGTTTTTCTGCAAAGCTTTACCGAATGGGTTTTTCGCCAACCGTCGATTCTATTTACGTTTCATGTGCTGCTGGGAGTATTAGCCAGCCTCTGCTACCAGAAGCGCGTGTCGCAGCCAGCCTGCGTTGAAACCGTCCAATCTGATTCGGAGGAGCTCTGTGAGCCTAAGCCGGCCTATCCTGCCTTCTGCTAACGCAGCCGCGATTCAATATGCGCATTGTCCATCTGCTCAGAAAATACAATCCGGACGAATGGGGCGGCACAGAGACCGCGCTGCTCCAACTGTGCAACGGCCTGCGTCAACAGGGCGTGACATCACTGGTGTACTGCCCGCGCATTCTTTCCCGCCCACCCCATGAACCTCCATGTAGGAGCCGACGTGAGGAGGCTCATCTCTCCTCGCCCGGAAGTCAGAGCCTCCTCACGTCGGTTCCTACGGCTCGTGGTCCCCAAGCGGACGGGGCGGACGCGGCGGTTCCAGAGAAACACGGTGGATTCGATCCCTTGGCCCAATCGGGATTCTCCATTCGGCGCTTCAAGGCTTGTCTGCCGATCTGGGGAATTCCGGAGAACCGGCGACAGCAATTAGTCGCCGTGGGCGGGAATATGATCTCGCTGGATTTGGTTCGTGCCTTGTGGCGGGATCCCGGAGTGGCACTCATCCACTCGCACACTCTGGGCCGCTTGGGCGGAGTTGCATTGACCGTTGCGAAGCTTCGGAAGATTCCCATCGTCATCACCATTCATGGCGGATGGCTGGATGTTCCCGAGCGGGTCAGGAAGACTTTCGACGACCATGCCCAAGGCGGTTTGGATTGGGGAAAACCATTCGGCGCGCTCTTCGGGTCGCGGCGAATTGTGGAGGCTGCCGATGCGGTGCTCACCTGCAATCCGAAGGAAGCGGAGTTGCTCCGCAACAAGTATCCTCACCAACGAGTGCTCGTCCAGCCCCACGGCATCTCGGTCGAGCGATTTCGCAAGGACCACCGCGAAACAGCCCGCGAAGCGTTCCCAGCCATCCGCGATCGGCAGGTCTTGCTGGCGGTCGGCCGGATTGATCCGCAGAAGAATCAGGCCTGGCTGATCGAGCAGGCGCCCAGGATTTTTCAGAAACATCCCCGCTCAATCCTGGTTTTGGCTGGAGCATGCACCGACCAAGTCTATGGAGAGCAACTCAAGCGGCGTATCCAGTCGCTCGAACTCGGACAGAAGGTCGTGCTGACCGGTGGGCTGCCTCCGGGCGATCCGCGCCTCACGGGCTTGTATCAAGAGGCTGCCGCGGTTCTTCTGCCTTCGCACACCGAGACGTTCGGCTTAGTCATTCTGGAAGCATGGGCGGCCAGCGCCTGCGTGATTTCCAGCCGAACTTCCGGCGCAAGTTTCCTGATCCGTCATGGACACGACGGGTGGCTGTTCGAACTGGAATGTCCCGAGGCTTTCCATGACGCCGTGGATCGGGCGCTGCAGACGCCGGATTGGGCGAAGGACCTGGCATCGGTGGGAAGCCGGCGAGTCGTGGCCGAATACGACGTCTCGGTTCTGGCAGGCCGCGTGAAACGGCTCTACGAGGAGTTAACTAAGACCCATGCACCACGTCATTCTCCGCGACGATGATACGAACGCCTTGACGCCGACGGAGTGCCTGGAGCGTTTGTACCGGCCATTTCTGGATCGGGGATTCCCCGTCAATCTGGCGGTGATTCCCAATGTGGGCACGAACGTCTCAAGGGATGACGGAAGTCCGGAGGGGTATCTGTTGGACTGGAAAAGCGTGGCGGCCAAGTCGCTGCCCATTGGCGGCAACCAGCAGCTCGTCGGCTATCTGCGGGAAAACCGAGGCTACCGGATCGCACAGCACGGATATCAACACACTCGCGATGAGTTTGATAGCGCCGACGGCGAAAACATCGCGCGTCGCCTCGATCACGGAACCACGCTGCTGGTCGAAGCTGGATTTGATCGGCCCCGGAGCTTCATCGCGCCGTACGACAAGATTTCCCGCCGAAGTTACGTTGAGATTAGCCGGCGTTTCGGGGTCATCTCGACCGGCTGGTTCGAATCGCGGCGGCTGCCGTTCGCGTGGTGGCCGGGCTATATTCTCAAGAGATTATCCCGCAAACCTCACTGGCGCGTCGGATCGACGCTCCTTCTCAGTCATCCCGGTTGTTTGCTCTCATATCGCCGGCCCTACGAGACCATGTTCGATCGGGTGCAATTGGCGATCCGAAGCCAGCCGCTGACGGTGCTGGTCACGCACTGGTGGGAGTATTTTCGCGAGAACCGCCCGGACGAGCGTTTCATCGGGATTCTGCATGAAGTAGCCAAGCTCTTGGATAAGCCTTCCGAGATCAAGGTCACGTCGTTTGACGCCTTGGCGGCCAGGGAAGTTGAGTTCTGAATTTAGAATGGAAGGGTGTGCATCGCGGCGGGCGGGCGCTGTTGCCGCGACTTCATTTGCTCCAGCGCATGAAAGTCCGCGTGCTTGCTGGTTTGGAGGAGATCGATCTTCCGCACCCGCGCTGCAATCCGTCCGAACAAAACGTCGATCTCCGCTTTGGGTTTGGTAGAAACGAGGTAATTCAAAAATACGAACGGCTCTCGAACGACCGGGGTGAGAGTGTCCGATTCCAGCAGGCCGCGATCAGTGACTTGGTAGAAATTGTACCCGTTATCCTTGAGCAGGGCTGTGGTGCTCTCGCCGTAATTCAGGGCGACTTCCATGATCAGATCCGGCTTGCGGAACGCGAGCGTCTGGCGGGCTCCCTCCAGGAACGCTTCTTCATTCCCCTCGACATCCACTTTAACCACCAACCGGCCACGGAGCCGCTGCTGGTTGATGAAGCTGTCGAGCGTGACCGTTTGCACTTCAATCGTGTCAGAGAGATTCGTGTCAAAATCGTCTCGCAACGAAGCGCTCATGTCGGATTGGTTCAGGTAAAGAAGGGCGGTTCCGTTCCTGTCGGAGAGCGCGAGCGGTTCGCAACCCATCTCGCTGAATTGATTGGCAGCCGCGTTGGAGCTCAGCAGTTGGAAGAGCCGCGGGTTGGGTTCGAAGGCGATCACCCTGAGGCCGGGATGCGTCCGGGACATAACCAGCGAGTAGAAGCCGACGTTCGCCCCAACGTCCAGGAACGTGTCGTCCGGCCGGATTAATTCCTGGAGGACCAAGGTTGTGATCGGCTCGTAGTAGCCGGTTCCTTTCCAAAACAGCTCAAAGCTAAGGTAATTCTGGCTGACGCTCGCCAAGCGGAGATGATCGCCGCCCGGCATTTGAGCGCGCACGATGCGCTGCCCGAACCATTCCTTCGAAGTGCGCAGTCCCCACGGTTGAAGCGACGGCTTCCAACGCGGGAACCTGTCGCAAAATGCAATCAGCATTTTGCCCGTCCGTATTTTTAGGTGTGGCATACAGGTGTGCATAAATTTCTCCGCAAGCGGGAATCCGATCTCCCTCTCCCAGCGGGAGAGGGCCGGGGTGAGGGAG
>JACQWK010000022.1 GCA_016209525.1 Verrucomicrobiota bacterium | reverse complement strand
GTGCTGGCGCCAAGGTAGTTTTTCCGGACGGAACAGGCGTGGGGGTGGGCTGGAGAGCCCAATTGTACTTTGTGCCGTTAGGAGTTCCTCTCGCCCAGTTGTATCCGATTCCCGTAACGAGTGTCTTTAAGACGACCTATGAAGCTTCTCTGGGTTACGTGAAGCCCATAACTGTTGGCGTTCCAACCTTTCCAGGCGAAGACCAACCCAGGGCGTCCGGTGAGAAGGTGACGGTCGTCATGCGCGCCTTCACTGAACTCACCTTCGAGGCCGCGACCGAATATGGCGAATCGAACCCAATTACGGTCGTCCTGGGCGGAGGCGATCGAAAGCCCGTGACCTTGGCGGCCTTGGAGGGCTTCACGGTCATGATGAACTCGGTGACCAGCGTGGCGACGGCCGGGTTTGTGCCGGGCGACGTGGTGGCGGTGAAGTTGGCGGCAAAACCAACCTCAAGGGTCAAGACGTACTCGGTGCAGGATTGGGTTCCGACCGGGTGGACGGTCATCCAGGTCAGTGATGGTGGGGTGTTCGATCCCGCGAGCGGACAGGTCAGTTGGGGGGCATTTTCGGACAACCAGGCCAGAGAACTTCGATACCAGGTGCGCTCGGCACCGGATAGTCCGGATCGGGTTCGATTTGAGGGCGAATCGAACTTCGACGCGTTGACCTACCCGATCGGCGGGACTCGCCAACTCCTCGCCTCCAGCCGTCTGCTGGTGACGCAGCGGTCTCCCAATGGCGAGGTGCAACTCCGGCTCAATGGCCGGCCGGGAGCCAGTTATACGGTCTCGGCTTCGTCCGACCTCATCCGGTGGACGCCATTGGGTGTGATGGCTGAGCTTAATGGAAGCTGGCAATTCACCGACAAAGGTGCTGCCGGCGAAACCGTCCGATTCTATCGGGCGTCAACACCGTGAAGCGGGTACGAAGCAGTCAAGTGACGAGGCGCTGGGGTAGCCGATGGCGCCGGGCGGCCGAACGCTTCTTTTCCCCTCACCCTAACCCTCTCCCTCGGGGAGAGGGAACCGGGGAGCCCGCGCTCAGGAGATTCGCGCGCGCTGGTTGCCTCGAACGGCGGCAAACGATTTTCCCTCTCCCCAAGGGAGAGGGCCGGGGTGAGGGGAAAGGAGAGTTCCGAATAACCAGAGTGTAGCCACTGAATTCAGCGAAGACCAAGAAATTTGGGAAAAGACGCTGACGGCGATAAGTTATGAAAGCTTTCACTCGCACGAGAACTTCGAGCGGTTTCCGTGTCGCGATGGCGGCACCGCTTGCTCTACTTTCCTGCGAGCGCGTCCGGCTTCCAGGCTGGCCGGCCGCCTCCGAGAGTGGCTTGGCCAGCCTGTGCTTCGCCCGCCACAATTTGCTTCTGGTTCGAACCGTCGGCGTCCATGACATACAACGTGCCCGGTTCGTCAAACTTTGCGTGGTGCTGGAAGGCGATTTTCTTCCCGTCGGGCGACCACGCCGCGAACGTGGTCAGCCCACCCGAGCTTGTCAAACGCCGCTCGTTCGAACCGTCGGGATTGCAGACGAAAATCTCAAGGCCGCCCCCCTCGACTGATTCGGTGTACGCCAGTTGTTTCCCCTGCGGTGACCAAGCTGGGTGAACATACGGAGAGCCCCGTGATTTCGCCGGCAGCATTTGAACGTTTGTTCCGTCGGCATTCATGACAAACAGACGAAAGCCCCCGCTGCCTTTTCTGGCCGCGCCAAAAAGAATCTTGGTTCCGTCCGGCGACCACGCCGGGTCGGCATCGAATCCGGGATCGTTGGTCAAGTTGACCGGGTTGGAACCATCGGCGTCCATGACGAAGATTTCCGGGTTTCTTCCATTCACATGCCGGCAAAAGGCGATCTTCTTGCCATCAGGAGACCAGGCCGGCATGCGGTCGGGATTGGCGTCGGTGGTAAGTTGTCTGACGTGGCTGCCATCCGCGTCCATGACGTAGATATCGAGATTGCCGCTGCGCTCGGACTGGAAGGCAATTCGCTTCCCGTCGGGCGCCCAAGCGGGACTGGCGTCTTCTGCTTCGTGATTGGTTAAGTTTTTCACGTTGGAGGTGCCCAGGTCCATGAGCAGGATTTCGAAATTGCCGGCGCGGTTGGATGAGAAGAGCAACTTCGGACCTTCAGCCTCATCGGCGCTTTCCAGAGTCAATGCCACCAGGAACGGGGATGAGTCGTTCATGGTCGAAAGAAAATCCACCTGGTCGATCTTCTTTGAGGGATTCGGGTTGGCAAATGTCGTCCGGTAGATTCGCAGCACGGCGCCGTCATCCCGGTATTTTTTGATCGCGGGATTGCTGCCGGTCCAAGCCAACTCCGTGGTATCGCCGGTGGTCTTCTGCGAGAGCAGGCCCCACCAATCCCGGACATGCACCCCGCTCTTGATTTCAATCATTTCGTCCGTTTTGTCGGCGTAGTGCAGCACCAGCTTGGCGATGACGGTCTCGTCGGGATCGAACACGCCGCCGGCGGAATGGAGCAGATGAATCTTTTCGGCCGTCCTTCCGACGGTGATGTTCTCCACTTTTTCGGGAAATTCGTTTCGGCCCCACCCGACGACCCTTTTGCCGGAGAGCTGAACGAGGCCGTGAATCTCGAACGGCACGCCCGCGAGCACTTGGCGGCCTGTGGGCATTTCCGCCAGGTTGTTTTCCTTCACGTAGTCCGGGCTGTTAATTGCATCGGTGAGTGAGGCCGTGAAGTATGGCTTCAGTGACACCGATTCAAAAACCGGATTCGTCTGCTGCGGTTCGGCGGCGTGGTGAGAACCGAAGACCCAGGCGAGGCTCGCGATCGCCACGAGAAACGGGAGTTGAGGAGACCTTGGAAGCGACAGTTCTTTTTTCATAGGGGAGTGATTTGGTGCATTGTGTTTTTACTTGGCTGCGACCTGAGGCAAAAAATTCTCCATGACCCAGGCTTCTCTGACCGACGGCTCGGACGCGGCGAAGAAAACCTGTTTTCCGTCTGGATGGACATAAGTTGCCCCGGCGACCCAGGAGACCGACAACCCGCTGGGGTGAAGTTGACCCGTCTGCGCCGAGATAGCCAAAAGCTGGCGTTTTCCCTCGCCCGCCTCTGGCGACTCCTTACGGCAAACGAAATACCGTCCGTCCGCAGTCCACCCGGGATCCAAATCGCAGCGACCAGTGATCGTGGTGGTCCACTGTTCGCGAGGCTGGTCGTTGTCAAGTGTCAGCAACTTGAACAAGCTTCCGTTCTTCTTCGCCCTGCCGACGAGCGCGATTTGTGTCGAATCCGGCGAGGGAAACAACTCGAAAGAATTCGTCCAACGGATGAACTCCTGTCGCCGGTCCGCCTCGAAATGGTAACGGAATGCGATGGCCGGATGCTCAACCGAGGCCGACTGCGGATTCACGGAGTAGTAGAGCGATTTGAGGTCAGGGCTGAATTGGAACGCGTACGTTTCATCCGATCCCGGCTTCTCAATTAACACGGCCTCGCGCTCTTGCCCGGTCTTGAGATCGCGGCGCACCACGACGAAGGCCTGCCGGCTTGCGCTCCATCGGACATGAGCCAACGTTTGAAGATCAAACGCAACCGTCCATTGGCTGAAGTTCATCGGAACAGAATCATCTATCGCCAGCGTCGTCGCGGTATCGGTATGAGTATCGATTAGGTGCATTTCGACTCGATGTTCTCTGGAAGTTCCGGTGATGCGCTGGAACAGCGTGCGGTTGTCCGGCAGCCACTTCGGCGGGCTCAGCCATCGGTTTGAGAATCCCGCGTAACTCTCGCGATGTTTGCCCGTCGCCAGGTCGAGGATCATCAACTTCGGCCAATAAAAATCCGTCCGTTGAGGAACATAATAGGCCAGGTAACGTCCGTTCGGGGATAACGCCAAGCGAATCACCGAGCTGCTGGCTTGACGTGGGATGGGCTGCGGGGAGGAAAGGATTTTGCCGGTTTGAAAATCCAGTTCAGCTCGATACATTCCATCCCCCCCGCTTGAAATCCCGTAAAACAGCGCGCCGGATCGAGAGACGCCCAATGGAGTGACACTGCCCAGATTCGGTTTGATGAGTTTCGGCTCCCCTTTGGCTTTCCCGGAATCGACTTGAATTGACCACAAATCTTTAGTGCCTCGACGGTCGCTGGTGAACAGGACAGTCTGGCCGCCAGGCGCCCAATCGAACAAAGCGTCGTTCGCCGGATGTTGAATCAAGGCGCTCTCTTGTGCGTCGGCGATATGGAGAAGAAAAAGATCCTGCCCTTCTGTTTCGTCACTCGGCTTGCGCGAATAGACCAAGGAGTGGCCGTCCGGTGTGAAACGAACATCTGAGGGGATCCGATTTGAGACCGCCAGGAGTGTTCGAATCGCTCCATCGGAGACGCCAATCAATGCCAAAGAACTTTCCCGCTTGTCCGGTCCCCGTAGCAGCGCGACAATCTCGGCTCCATTCGGCGACCAATCCGCAGGAAAACAAGGGGCGGTGCGTTTTAACACAACGCGAGGCTCCGGATTCTGAATAGTTAGAATTCGAAGTTCTTGGTTTTCACGGCCAACGGAAAAGGCGTAGGCGATTTGCTTTCCGTCTGGCGAAAACACGGGATACCATGCCAAGCCATCTTCAAGAGACTTATTGTGGGTTAACCGTTGGTTTTGACCCGTCCTTAGATCCCGCACGGCAAGGTCGCCCGTTTTCCAGTCGGTGAACGCCAGAAGCTGACCGTCCGGCGACACCCGCGCACCCCATTCAAGGTCCTCGGCATTGGCCCATATCTTCCGCGCGACAGTCACTAAGACCGGTTGGCCGAGTTCGGAAAGCCGATCCTTGGTCTTCGCGATCAACTCGCTTTCGTTGGGAAATGAATCCACCAGAGTCTGGAACGCGAGAACCGCGTCCTCCTTCTTCCCCTTCTTGTGGTAACACATGCCCAGTCGATATTGCGCCTGCGCCACCAGCGAGCGATTGGCCTCGGCCTCCTTGATGATCCCTTCGTAAATCTTGATGGCCGCGTCCAGGTTCCCCTCCGTCTCCTCGGCGTAGATGCCCTTTTGGAGGAGCACCGAGAGTGATTCGGCGGCATGGGCATCGAATAAGAGGAGCACGATGACAACCGCCGTAACGGCCAATGGATGGGTGCGTTCTTTCATAGAGGGTTTCTTTCGTCGCGATCTTCCCAAATTCTTCTGGAAGGGTGAAACTTATGTCGAACCCTGATCTCCTCGCACCGGGCAATTCCGGGGTTCGGCGGAAGCCGCATCCTCCCAAGTTGGGGCGTCTTCGCCGCGCGGCTGGAGCTTGCTGCGACCCGCTGAGCCGCGAAGAGGGTTCTTGGCCGCAAAGAACCTAGCGCGGTAGAGCCGCGACCGAAGTTTGGCCCACGAAACACACGAAACACACGAATGAAGTCCAATCCGCTCATCCTTCTCATTTCGTGCCTTTCGTGTGTTTCGTGGGCTAGCCTTTTTCGGCCATCAACAACTTCTTGCCGGCCTGCGAGCAAGTTGGGCAATTGCAGTGCAAGGAACGTAAGAAAGACCGGAATGATCTCTGCGATCTTTGCGTTCTCTTGCGGCTACCAAAACTGCGGGAGCAAGGTTCATGACTCGGTTTTCGAGCCGGAACGCTACCAAGCGAATTTTACCGTTGTATTACCGTTTCATCCTTTTTTGATCCTATTTCGCCGCGGCGACCGGCGGCAGGAAATTCTCCATGACCCAGATTTCGCTCACGGATATGCCGCGCTTGTGAAGGAAGATTTGCTTTCCGTCCGGATGACACCCCAGAAGACTCATGGCGCGCATGTCCAATTCCGTCTTCTGAAGCGACGACAGCGATCTCTTTTCCATCCGGCGACCAATCTTGCGGCGAGATCCAGAAGTTCGTCCTCTGAGCAGCCAACTCGCGGATAGTTGAAGTTTCGAGGCTGACGAGCTTAAGTCCATACGAACTGCCTCTCGGCACGTCTTTTTGATCAAACCAACTCTACGCAATGAGCTGCCCGTCGGGTGATATCGCACAGGTCTCAGCAAATGCGACTGGCGATTCCCAGGAGCCCTGATTCGTCAGCCTCCGAGTTTGGTCGGTCGTCAGGTCTCGAACGGCGAGATTGCCGCTGTTCCAGTCGATAAAAGCCAGGTGACGCCCATTCCGACTGATGCTGTCGCCAGTCGTTTCGGGGCCGGACCAAATCTGCCGCACTACAACCGACGACACGCTCTTTCCCATCTCGCTCAGTCGTTCGCGAGCTTTGGCGAGGGTCTCGGCTTGATCCGCAAATTGGCTGATGATCCTTCGAAACGCTGTCTCGGCTTCATCCTGCTTCCCTTTCTTCAACTGAGATACTCCCAGCCGATACTGCGCCTGCGCCACGAGGGCGCGATTGGCGTCGGCCTCCTTGACAATCTCTTCGTAAATCGTGATCGCCGCGTCCAGGTTTCCTTCCGTCTCCTCCGCGTGGATGCCTTTTTGCAGAAGGACGGAGAACGATTCGTCGGCGGTGGCAGAGAACACGACAAGCAAGCCGGCGAGGGCGAACAATGGAGATTGAATCAGGAGTTTCTTCATGGGGTTTCCTTTTTGTATTTCAGTGATTCAACTGGCACGGTTGCTCCCGTAGCCTGAATATTTCACACTTACATTTGCTGGATACGAACTAGCCGGTTCGTCGAACACTCGTCCTCCACTGGATCGCTCCCCTTCTCGGAACTTCTCAGGCATGTCTCAATGGCCGCTTTCGCTTCCGCATCTCTTTGCCGATTCTGCGCCTTGAGTTGCCTGCAGCACAGAACGATCAAAACGATGGCGGCGACGAACACCAAAACAACCACGACGATCAGCCCGCCGAATAGCGCTCGAAAAACGGCTTCGTAGGCCTGGAAGAGCTGTTCCTCCGAGTTCATTGGGGTTTCCTTCCTTTACACCGCAGTGCGCCCAGGTTTTCTCGCGCAGAGGATTTCCTGTTTTGTTCCTCTCCCCGCGACGCAGGGGTGGGGAGAGGACCGAGGAGAGGGGCAGTCCAGGAGCAACTCGAACGCTCCTCCTCCCCCCGGCTCTCCCCTCCACCCGCACGGAGGTGAAGGAGTGTTCTCCTTGTTATCTCTCCGCCCGCGTCTGCTTCAATTCCGGGCAAGAATCCCTTCGGTTGTTGCTTGATTCTCGCTTCCGTGCGCGCTTCACGGCAACAGAACAAAACCAGGATGATCGCCGCCGACGCTAAACAGATGACGGCGATCAATAGCCCATCCAACAGCATCTCCATCAGCAGCTCCTGGCTCCGGTGAAGGTCGGCTTCCAACGCTTTGGCAAGGAGGTAATCGGTCACTGTGTGCAAGCGATCTTATCAGATTCGTCCGGTGCGCATATCCCTCGAATCAGTGAGTCCAATCGGATCGGGCCTTTTGGCAGTGGCTGCGCTTCGCTGTGCCACTATCCGCTTCAACACTTCAACGAACCCAAAGTCCTCACTTCGCGGACGCGACCGGCGGCAAAAAATTCTCCATGACCCAGATTCCTTTGATCTGGGGACCGCCTTTTTGGAAAAAGATTTGATTCTGACCAACGAGTCTCACATTCACATTGGGCATGACAAGATTGGCCATGGCGAAATCGGTCTTGTTCAGCTCGCCGGTCGCAGCCGAAAGGGTCCACAGTTCCGTTGTCACGTTCGACCCATTCTCCACGTTTTTGATAATCAGGAACAGGGGCTTGCCGCTGGGGCCGTTCCAGAAGTTGGCCGCTCCGCCGGGAATTTCAGCGCGGAAGCGTTCTTTGGCCGAGGTCTCCGCAACATCGATTACGATTGCGGTGGCAGCGACGGTCGGCCTCGAGGAAACCAGAATCGCCACCACATCGTCTGCATCCGGCCCTTTCCGCAACACGATAGGACCTGTTCCCCGGTACAACTCCAATTCCTTTCCCGTGGCCAAATCCCGTCGAGCCGCCCGCCACTCTGTCGATCCCGATTCTGTCTGCACCCGGCCACTGTGAAAGAGCTGCTTTTCGTCGCGACTGAGTTCCGCCGCCGTCGGAAGGAATTTGCCAGCAGTCAGTGAATCCGGAAGATTTTTTGACACGTGCGCCTGCTTTTCTCCGCTGCTGAGATTATGCCTAACGAACGCCAGTCTGCTTGTTTGGGGCTCCCATTGCACAAAACGGACGGCGCCGTCGTGGAAGGCGTATGCCCCATAGAGTGTCCCGTCGTTGGGCTCTGACACGGCGATATGATTCGTTTCGCCAGTGGTACGATCCAGGACAAAGAGGCCGCTTCGGAAATCGAGCGTGTATCCCTGGATTAACAGCTTCCGGTTGTCTGCCGAGAAGACGATGTTGATGCGCTGGAGAAGTTTCGGATAGGTTGGATATTCGCGTGCCTGGCCAGATGCCAAGTCGTGAACATAAAACTTCTCCTTGCCCTCAGGTCCGTGATCAAAGGCCATGAATTTTCCATCCGCCGAGAATCTGGTCTTAATGAGGCCGTTGAATCGGCAAGGAATTTCCTTCGGCCCAGACAAAATCTTGCCCGTGCTAAAATCCATCGATACCACGGCCACGTCGGATGCTCTTGCGGATACAGCATAGTAGAATGCTCCTGATCGGGAGACCCCCACAGGTGATATTTGGCCAAGGTCGGCTTTCAGTAGAACGAGCTCTCCAGCCCCCTTGCCTGCTGAGATCGGCAGGAACCACAAGTCCGTGCTGCCACGGTGGTCGCTGCTGATGAGCAATCCGCGCCCATCGGGCGTCCAGCCCAGGAGTGTGTCGTTCGCCGCGTGTTCCATCACAGCGTCGGCGGCGGAAGTTTTCACGTCGATGAGGAAAACATCAGATGCCCGACTCCTCTCGCTGGAACAACTGTAGGCGAGGTATTGGCCATCGGGAGAGAAACAGAGCCGGTCCGGTTGCAGGGAAGGCAAGGACTGCAATTTTCGGATCGCGCCGCTCGAGGCCGAAACCAATTGGAGCGCACACTCTTTCCGTCGAATATCCGTGACAACGGCAATGGAATCTCCCGACCATGCCTCCGGTCGCACCCAGGAATTCGTCAGCAACACCCGAGGCTTGGGATCATCCAGGGCAATGATCCGGAGTTGGATACCGGTCTGGTTCCGGTCTGGATACCAGTTATATGCCACCTGCTTGCCATCCGCCGAAAACACGGAGGTTTCGACAAATATCGTGGATTTCGCCAACGGCCCTTTGTCGGTGAGGCGACGATTCTGCCCCTCGTTCAGATCACGAATTGCGAGGTCACCGGTCTCCCAATCCGTGAAGGACAAATAACGGCCATCGGAAGTAATGCTTCCATCCAAATCCGCAGGGGATTTCGGCGACCAGATCTGGCGGATGACGACAGGACCGGCCGCGCTGCCCAATTCGCTCAATCGCTCGCGGGTTTTTGTGACGAGTTCCGTTTCGGCTGGAAAACGATCGAGAACTGATCGAAAGGCAGCTTCTGCGTCCTCTTTCTTCCCTTTCTTCAATTGGCACACTCCCAGCCGATACTGCGCTTGCGCCACAAGCGAGCGGTTGGCGTCGGCTTCCCTGACGATCCCTTCGTAAATTTTGATCGCCGCGTCCAGGTTCCCTTCCGTTTCCTCGGCGTAAATTCCTTTTTGCAGGAGCACGGAGAGCGATTCGGCGGCGGCGGCGGGGAACGCGATGAGTAATGCGGCGAGCGCGATAATTGCCGATTGATGCATGAGTTTCTTCATACGGTTTCCTTTCTTTGCCTTCCATCCTCCAACGGCCTGTTGGGAGTTTGAGGAGCGAAGCGGAACGAACATCGAACATCCAACATCGAAGACGGAACCCCCAACACGATGAATTCTCGTTCAAAGTTGGAGGTTCGATCTTCGCGGAAATGGAGGTTCATGGTTCGGTTTCGGCCCGGAACCCTACCGAACAAGTTTTACCATTGTATTACCGTTTCATCCTTTTTTGTTCCTTTCTTGCGAGCGTGCCGACGACGAGTCACGCCTCGTGTTCTCCGCTGGGCATGCCGCCCGGATAGTGCCATACGGCACCCGCCATTCGGCATCACCAGTTTCAGGGATAGACAAGTCGAAAGAATTCTAGGAGTCTAAACTTAAGTAAGAAGTGGTGTCAGCCACGCGAAGTTCAGTGTTGAATGACGTAGAGAGAAGCGGAATGCAGCGTCAGTTCATATTCCCAGAGTGGAGAAAGTGGGATGTGACGATCCGCACGCGATCAGAATCGTTAAGTATTCAGCGAAGCAAATAACCCATAACCCAATCCTCGGACTCGATCTACAGGCCCGAGCATAACAAAAATAGACAGCGTATGAAGAGTCGAAGACGTTTCTTGCGTGCAGCTCTAACCCTTTGCGGTTGGATGCTGGGTAGTTTTCTTTTCGTGGCTCAGGCCCAACCGAACGGTTTGGAGCGGGCGAAGGCCGCGCAGAATGCCGTTACGGACGTGCTCCTCGGAATTCGAGGGGTGGTCGGGACAGCCGCTGGCGTCGATGCTCAAGGCGAGGCCGCAGTGTTGATCCTGGTTGCCGACGAAGGGGCTGGGCGAGGCCTCCCACGGCAGTTGAACGGTGTTCCTGTGTCCGTGATCGTGACGGGCGAGATCTTTGCGTTGCGAGAGGCTGATGCCGCAAGCTTCGCCAAGCCTGCGGCCGGCGCCACGAAGATCGATCCGAAAAAGCGCTTCGCACGCCCTGTGCCGATCGGGGTTTCGACCGGTAACGGAAACGTGGGTTCCCCTTGCTCGGCGGGCACGATCGGTGCCAGAGTGAAGGACGCTGCCGGCAACGTGTACGCCTTGAGCAACAATCACGTTTACGCCCTTGAAAACAGTGCTCCGATTCAAAGTCCCATCCATCAGCCCGGGCCGTATGACACAGGCTGTATTGTGTCCGACAATAACGTGATTGCTAGCCTCACGGCTTACGTGACGATTGATTTCAGCGGAGGCGACAACACTGTCGATGCAGCGATCGCAGGCTCCAACATAACTCTTGTAGGCAACGCTACACCATCAAATGGATACGGTACGCCGAAATCGACCGTCGTAGCAGCCGCCGTCGGCCAGGCGGTTCAGAAGTATGGGCGAACGACCAGCCTGACGAAAGGACAAGTCGTGGGGATCAATGCAACGATCAATGTCGGTTACAGCTCTGGCACCGCGCGTTTCGTGGATCAGATCGTGATTTTAGGGACCAAGCCTTTCAGCAAGGCTGGCGATTCGGGATCGCTCATCGTCACAAATCCTGAACGACAGCCGGTCGGTCTCCTGTTTGCCGGCTCATCGAACGGCTACACGTTCGCCAACCGGATCGATTCGGTTCTAACCGCGTTTGGCGTGAGCGTGGACGGCGAATAGCCTGAGTTCTGATTCTCGATACTAAAACACTCGCTCGCGGCCTTCGCGTGGCGAGTATTTGCTTTTGGGGCATGAGCATTCATGAATGAACTCCGTTCCATGCATGCCGAAGCCGTTCGGAGCGGCGTAACCCCGACATTCCTGTCGGCAAGTTGCGAGGCATTTCTGCCTCGCGGGCGCGAGGTCAGGAGACCTCGAAACCTGCCGGCTTGAAAGCCGGCGTTACCGAACAATGGCGCATGATTCGTCAAGCGCACTGGACCAAATGCAATTCGGTCAGTTGCGCACTTGCCATCATGCTTTTGGTCGCGCAATGTGCGGGATGCCATGTAGCACCAAGAAGCGAAGCGCCACAACAGCAGACAGTGTCGAAAAGAGATGTTAATCAGGTCTTGCGAGCCCATGATAAGGCGCTGATGGCGATCCCCGGCGTCGTGGGCGTCTATGTTGGACTGCAGGACGACGGAAAGGCCCCGTGTTTGAAGGTGATGGTGGTTCGGAAAACGCCGGCCGTGGTTCGTCAGATTCCAAGAGAGTTCGAAGGCTATCGAGTCGTGGTGGAGGAGACGGGTGTGATTCGTCCGCTCCAGGGCAATTGAGCGAATCCGTATCATCGAGGCTCCGGTTTGATGTCGAGTTCTCCTGCATTTTCCAGTCGCATAATCTCGGCGGTATAGCCTTGCCGAAATGTTGGGTATTTGAATCGGTAACCCAACTCCATTTTGAGCTTGCGGTTCGATACCTTCTTGTTGGTCAGGCCGCGCTTGCGAGCCGCCGCGCTGTCGTCCGGCTCGAATGGCGGCATCCACTTGCCGAGGCTCTCCGACAACCATCGAAAAAAATGGACTTGAGCCACCGGCTCGTCGTCCACCGCGTTGTAAATCTCGCCCGGACGTCCGTTCTTGAGAGCGCATACGATGATTCCCACCAAATCGTCCAGGTGGATCATATTGATGCTGCGTTCGCCCTTCCCAATGATCCTGGCGTCGTTCTTGAGGAATTGTTTCAGCAAATGGCCGCGATCCGGACCGTAAATGCCGGCGACTCGCAGGATCACCGCGGGGAGTTTTCTCTCCCGGGCGGCAAGCAACAGGAGATTCTCGGCTTCGACGAGCAGTTTTCCGGTTTCGCCGGCTGGTTCCGCGGGGCTGGATTCCTTCACGGTGGAACCGTCGGTTTGTCCGTAAACGCTGGTGCTGCTGGTATAAACAAATTTTGCCGGAGGCGCCGCGCCGAGCCACTCGATCAGGTTTCGTGTGCCGTTGACATAAACCTCACGATACTCCCCTGCCCCGCCGCGGCCGGACGAAACCAGGTTCACAACCCAGTCGAACGGCCCCGGCAAGCGGAAAAGATCGGCGACTTTGGTCACGTCGCCGATCACCAAACGGATCCCTGCTGCCTCCAATACTCCGAGGGACTGTGGAGACCGTCGAAGACCAAAAACCTCGTGCCCTTGCTTGGCCAATTCCCTTCCGAACGCCACGCCGACGTAACCGCAGCCAACGATGAGAACACGCATGAGTGGAATTTAGTGTAAGGACAGACCGATTTCGAGACTTACGGGAGCGTTGTGGGAATTCTGCACACAAACGTGAGATTCCTTCCGTGGGCCTCAAGGTGGGGCGAGGCTCCTGTCGAGCCCTGGAATCCCTGCCGACAAGAGAGTCAGGGCTCGACGGGAGTCTCGCCCCACCGGTGGATAGCTTCCTGGCCCAAGGCGTGGTTGATCACCATGGAGGCTTTCCAAAACCGACCGTGTGTAGCCGCCGAGGTAGCGAGACGGACAGTGTGGTCAAGAACGAAATCCGCCTCTTCACGTCGGCGGCTACGCTTTATGACCGCACGGTCATTGGCGTCCGCCGGCGGGTCGAGCTGCTTGTTTCCGCGGTTCGTTCAAACTGGGCCTGGTCTTGGTGGAAGGTTTTGCTTTCTGACGCCGCTTCTCATCGTCTTTCTTGAATTCCTCTTCCGCCTGCTGAACTCCGGGCAGTATAGCTTTCTCAGCTTCCGCCACCTCTGCAGCGATCTCGGGACTGTTGAGGACCGTTGCCTTCATCAGAATCACGAGCTCGGAACGGTTGCTCTGTCTGTTCTTCGACCTAAACAAAGCGCCCAATCCGGGAATGTCCTTCAGGAGGGGCACGCCCGAAGTGCTTTTGGAGCGACTCTCGGTAATGAAACCGCCCATCATGATGGATTGTCCATCGCGAACGGTGAGAGTCGCCACCGAAGCGCGTTCGTTCACGACCGGGATGGGATTGCCATCGATAATCACGTCGGCGCCGCGCTGGCTGGCATGCTGTTCGAGTTCCATCACAACCAAGCCTTCCGGCGTGATAAACGGCGTGACCGACAGCGTGATGCCGATGTTCACCGTTTGAACAATGGACCGCGAGCCGATGCCTCCGCCAAAGCCGCCATAATAGCTGTCGTAAGAGCCCGTCACATAGGGCACGGCCTCGGCCACGACAATCTCTCCGGGAATCGCGTGCGAAGTTTGGAGGCGCGGGCGAGAGATTACGTTGATGGTGCTGTCGCGGGCGATCGCAGTCAGAGCAATGTCCAGATCGTTGCCGATCTTGCCGAAATAACTGAATCCGGAAGGCAAACCAGAGGAGAGATTCGTGATGTTGTTGAGGAAGCCTTGTCCGTTGTTGACTCCGGCGGCACCGGTGAAATCGTTGCCGAACCGTCTGGGATTTTGCAGCATGCTGACGCCCATGTTTTGCGAGTCGTTGAGCTGAACTTCCATAATGATCGCCTCAATCAGGACCTGAGCCAAGAGCACGTCCACTTTAGACACGATGTTGGTGATCATCTCGATGTCCCGCTTGTTCGCGAAAACCAGCAGTGTATTCGACCGTTCGTCCGGCACGATTCTCGCATCCTGGAGAAGCTGCACCTGGTCGCCGGCGGCGCGCGAGACAATCTGCTGCAGTCTCTGCTGGAAACTGGTCTGGCCTGCGGCAGCAGTAGTGGGTGTGGTGGCCTGTTGCGGCTGCAAAGCGCCCGGCTGGCGATACTGCTGCTGCTGGCCGGGTTGCGTTCCCCGGCTGAGCGCCCCGCCTTGCGAGAGACGTCCGCCAGTCCGGCCCGTCGATGATCCGCCAAACCCCGTCCCGGCTTGTCCGGAGATCAGACTGCCCATCGTATTGTAGAGATCCGCCACTTTCCCGTACTTGATCGGGATGACCTCCAATTTGTAGTCGGGCTCGCGGAGCACATCGACTTTTTCCACAAGCTCCAGCATGCGTTTGACGTTGGAGGCATAATCCCGGAGGACCAGTGTATTGTTGGCATCGAACCCGATGACGCCGTTGGGGCGCGTGAAGGTCGCCAACAGTTGGGCAAGCTCACTGGGTTTGACGGTTTTCAGTTCGATGAATTTGGTAACGAACTGCTCGCCCTCCACGGCCTCGATCACGTTCGTCGTGCCGATTTCCGCTCCCTCCAAGGCCGCTTCGGCGAACGGAACCGCTTTCACGAATTTTTCGCCGACCGGGATCATGGCCACGCCGCTCAGAGCCAGGACCGAATCCATCGCGTAAATCGCCTCTTGCTGGGTCCAATCGGTCTCGGCCTTCAAGGTGATCTCCTGGTATTTCGCCTGCAATTGGTAAGGGCGCAGAACGGTCCTCCGCGAGACCATGGAATAAACTTCAAAGAACTGATCCAGCTTCATGCCTTGGAAGTGGAGCATGCCTTTGGGAAACACCGTTTCCGCCGGCGCCGCGCCCGCGCCTGCCGCAGGCAAGCCTCCCGGAACACCGGCCGCCGGAGGAGCGGGCAACGGAGTGGGCTGCGCCTGCACCGCCACCGGAGGAACATTCGTCCGGAGTGGCGGCACGGTGGCTTGTTGATTTGTCACGGCTCGAGTTGGCACCGGAATCTGGCCCGGCGCGGGCGCCGCTTGAGGAAGAACCGGTGATGGAATTGTGCCGGTGGGCACATTGGTCGGCGCGGTCACACGGACGGGAGCGGACTGACTCGTCGCACCGGCTGGAGGATTCGTCATGGCGCGGCGCAAGGCTCGGAGCATTTCCTCGACTTGGTTGGTCGTCAGTGGGGCCGGCGAAGGCGACGCAGTCGCCGGATTCGTAGCGGGGCGAGCGAATTCCGGCGGGCCTGGTGGCGGACGCTGCGCCACGAGCCAAGTTCCGAAGGAAAGAACGACAAGAATCGGGAGTAAAATTCGATTTTTCACGGCTTGGGTGGGTTGTGAACTTTCGAGGCGACCGGCTGGGCCACACTGGGCAAACGGACGGCTGGGTTGGATGAAGCCCGAGGCGGCGCAATGGCGGTCACCGCATTCGTGACGGGCACCGGAGACGCAGGTTTGACGGGCGGGCTCTTTTGGTAACTGGCCACGAGGGCCACGCTGCCCAAAAGTTTCATCGGGTTGGCCGCGTTATCCGGCCAGAGGTTGAGGTCTTGCACGCGAATCAAGGAATTGGTCGAGGCCATGCTCACGAGAAAACCCACGAGTTCTTCGTTCCGGGCTTCGATGCTCATGCTGATGCTTTGCTCCTCGAAGAACTGGTTGGTTTTGGTGTTGCTGGTCTTCGGCCGGGCATCCTGGCGAGTGACAAAGACTCCGCTGAGCCGCGTCTGCGTCTGCACGGTCCGAACGAGGTCCAACTCCTGTTCCTCCGGGATAACAGCGGGTCCTTGGCCTTCCAGTTCGCTCAATTTTGCTTCGTAACGCGACGTTTGGGCCACTTCCTTTTCGTATCTCCTCAGCTCGGCCAAGGCTTTCTCATAATCGCCTTTCACGAGTTTCCAATCATTGAAGTGCGGCCAGACGAGCCAGATGTTCAGGACCACGAAGACGACCACGGCGACGAACACCAGGAGCCGTCGTTCCTGAGGGCGGAGATTCAACTTTGCGATGAACGAACTCATTCGGTCGGCAATTCGCTGGTTGGCCGTAACGCGGACACTCCTGTCCGCAACGTTTCGGAGAATCGGCGGACAGGAGTGTCCCCGTTACGCTTACGTACTGCGTCCGCCGAGAAAATGAAAATTGCTGTCATTCCGTTTCCGGCCGGTTCAACTCACAATTAAACTGCCAAGTGATGCTTTGTCCGCGCACCTGCGTCGTGGGCGCTTCCACTTTGGCGAAAAGCGGCTCGCCGTTGACCGTTTCCTTCCGCAGGGCGGAGTTGTACTCGGTGATCTTGTCATCGTCGCCTTTCTCCGCAGTTCCCTCCAGCCGCAAACCCTGTCCTTTCGAGAAAGCGAACCGAGTCAAGGTGAGCCCGCCCAGCAGGCGCTCCGACGCCGCCCGCAAACAATCCAGCGCCGCATATTTCAGGTTCAATTGATTCTGCAGCACATCCGCGCGCGCCTTGAGCCGCACGGCGTTCGTGAAACTCTGGCTCAAGGCCGCGACTTGGCTTTCCACGCGGTGCTTCTGAAACCGCAAAACCTGCAAGCCGCCAAAATAGGCCAAGACACCCAGGAGGTAGGCAGCCAGCAGCGCGCCCAGTCCGGTCAACCAGAGGCGATCCACGAATTGTTGGCGGTAGCGCGTGCGGTACTCCTGGGGCAGAAGGTTGCTCTCCGCCGAAGCTGCCGCGGCTTTCTTCGCGGAAAGCTCAGCGATGAGCGCTTTGGGGGTTGGCTCCATCAGGATCGCGGGCTCGTCGGACCAATCTCTCAAGCACGATTCCCAAGGAGCTGCTCCCTCGGCCTCGGCCACCAGGAAACACCGGAGCCGCGATTTGAGCCAGCCTTCCATCTCGCCCGCCCACGCTGTTTTGGTGAGCTGTTCGATCAAAAGCGCCGGAGCTTCCGCCGCGGCCAGGAAATGCAACATCTGGATCTGCTGCAGAGTGCCGCCGCACCACCAAGCTACAATGCAAAGAAGCCGGTCCTGTTCCTGCACCGGACTAATGCAGACCGAGTCTCCCTCGGGAGGCGCGGAGATGAGTTGATGCAGAGCCGGAAGTTCCAATCGATCGGCCAGATAACCGTCCTCTTCCAGCCCGCCCAGGAAATCCTCCACGGCGCCCCGAGCCGCGATGACGACGATGATCGTTTGGAGGTTCTCGGCCGCAGGAGGTCCGACCTCCATGCTCCAAACAACCTGGTTGACCGGAAGCGGCGAGAGTTTCTCGAGCTGGAATTCAACCATCGCCGAGAACTCTGCCGGCTCGGCAGCCGGAAGATGCACGACGCGCAAAAAAACCTGGTCGGCCGGCAGCCAGGCGACATTCAACTTGGGTTGCCAAAGCGTTCGCCAGTTCTTCCCGCAGAGCCGCGGTGGAAAAGGTTCGCCGGGGTTGTGGGATTGGTGGCTCGCCAGTTTGACTTGCCCATTGCCCAGGTGAAACTGCCAAAGCCGGCGACCCTGAGGCTCGACGGCCAGAACATTGCAGGAATGCAAACTGGCCTTCTTCACGGTCTCTCTGTTGTGCAAAATTGCTTCCAGGATGAATCAGTGTCCCCTGACTCCATCCCTCTCGTCATCCGATGGGGAGAGGGCATCCGCAGCACGGGTGAGGGGATTCCAAATCGCAAGGCAGAATGATCGACGGGTTTCATGACGAGAAGCACAACGTATTACTTTCCTGCCAAGGCGCTCAAATGTTCCTCGGTCTGCGTGACCCGGAGGACTTCCTCAATCGTGGTCATGCCCGCCTTGACTTTCTTCCAGCCGTCGGAGCGGAGGGTCCGCATCCCCAGGTCAATGGCACGCTGGGAAATCGTGCTCGCCGGCGCCCGGTTGAGGATGAGCGGACGGAGTGCTTCCTTCAAAATCAAGATTTCATAAATGCCGGTCCGCCCTTGATAACCCAGCTCGCGGCATTCTTCGCAGCCCCGGCCGCGAAAGAACGAAGTGCTTGCGATCTCCGCCTCGGGAAAACCGATCCTCAGCAGATAATCCCGCTCGACCTTCTGTTCCACTTTGCAGTGCGGACAGATCGTCCGTACCAGGCGCTGGGCCATGACCGCCTCGACCGACGACGCGACCAGAAACGGCTCGATGCCCATGTCGATCAAACGGGTGAAAGCGCTCGGCGCATCGTTGGTGTGCAAAGTGCTAAAAACCAAATGTCCGGTCAGAGCCGCGCGGATGGCGATCTCCGCGGTCTCCAGGTCGCGGATTTCGCCTACCATGATGACATTGGGATCTTGGCGGAGGATGTGGCGCAGTCCCACGGCAAAGGTCAGTCCGATGTCCGAGCGCACCGCGATCTGGTTGATTCCCTTCAATTCGTATTCGACCGGCTCCTCGATCGTGATAATTCGTTTGTGGACGGAATTGATCGTGCTCAAGAACGCGTAGAGCGACGTGGATTTTCCGGAACCGGTCGGGCCGGTGACCAGAAGGATCCCGTGGGGCTTCACGATGATTTCCCGCAAAGCTTCCTCTTCCGAGGGAGCGAAGCCAAGTTTGTCCAGGCTCAAAAAGATTTTCCCTCGCGTGAGCAAACGCAAAGAGACGCTTTCGCCATACACCGTCGGCACCGTCGAAACGCGGATGTCCAGTTCTTCGCCTTTGATCCGAACGTTGATGCGGCCATCCTGAGGCAAGCGTTTTTCGGCGATGTTCATGCCGGACATGACTTTGATCCGAGAAATCAACGCGGCTTGGTATCGCTTGAGCTGGGGAGGCATCGGCGCCTGGTGAAGAATCCCGTCGATGCGATACCGGATGCGCAGCTCGTCCTCCGCAGGCTCGAAGTGAATGTCGGTGGCGCGGTCCTTGAACGCTTCCCAGATGATTTGGTTGACGAACTTGATGACGCTGGCTTCCTGATCGCTCTCCGTGATTTCTTTGTCCTCGCCGACAACCAATTCGATCGGCTCATCTTCCGCCAATTCGTCGAGCGTCTCGGCACCCACGCCGTAGTACTTCTTGAGCGCCTTCTCGATTTCGTCCTTGGGAGCCAAGGCAAACTGAATCGGGCATTGGGCGTCGAATTGGACCGAGCTCAGCAGGCCGGTATCAAAGGGGTTGCTGACCGCGACTTGGAGTGTGTTATTCTCGAATTGGGTCGGGATGACGGTGTATTGAAATGCGACCTTCGTCGAAATCCGCTTCCGAGTCTCCGGAGTAATATTGGCGCGGGAAAGCTCAAGGTACTGCCAGCCCAGCGCCTTGGCCAAACGTTGCAGGAACATCTCCTCGGACAACCCGGCTTCGCGGCAAAAAAAGGCGATCAAGGATTCCTGCGATCCGTTTTCCACCGCGACCCGCCATTCTTTGAGCCAGGCGTCGAACTGGTCGCAGCTCGCCAAAGCTGCTTGCGCCAGAACGTTCTTTATCGATACGAAAGCCATTCCAGGACTTCTGTGTTCAACCCACTCTATTACAATGGAAACGAGGGAAAGTTGCGCACGGGGTCAAAGTATTACGCCAGAGGTTTCTTCCATAAGGGGACGACGCGCTTCATTTCGTCGATCAAAAACTGGCAAGCGGCAAAGGCTTCGCCGCGATGCGGCGCTATGATCTCGACCCACAAGGATGGTTCGCTGACGGGCACGGTCCCCACTCGATGCACCAACCGGACCGATTCAATCGGCCATTTGCGCTCGATCTGGTCGAAGAGCCGGTGGAACTGGTGCTCGGCCATCCGCTCAAACGCTTCATATTCAATCGCGCGGATGGTGGCATCGCCTTCCGATCCGCGCACAACGCCCGTGAAGTAAACCGCGGCGCCCATCCCGGGGGACATCAAACGGCCCTGCACCAGAGCCGCCTCATCGATGGCCTCAGTCGTGATGCTCAATTGACGTTTCATGCCTCCGCGATCTCAAATCTGAAATTTCAAATCTAAGATTCTCATTACCCCCCTTGGACTGGCGGGAAAAGGGAGACTTCATCTCCTTCTCGGAGGCGGTATCCGGAATCTTGATACTCGACCCCGACCGCGACCAGCGTGGACCGGCGCATTTGCGCGAGTTTTGGAAACCGAAGGTAAACCGTTTGCAGCAACTCACCCAGAGTGCTGTCGAAAGCCACCTCCTCAGTCGTCTGGACGCATCCGGTGAGGTCTCTGAAGTAGGAATAAAAATTGACCTGTATTCGCATTCGAATTCTCTATTCTGCCAATCTCTAACGCGCAACTCTGCCGTCGAAAGGGGGAGCGCACGCGCCCTGCGTGCAGTGGTCGGCGCCCTCGCCAACCACCCTGGCGTGTTGAAACAAGTCGCCAGGCAGTGACCCAATCACGCACCCGTTCCGACCGGCCAGGCGCCGGTCGGAACACGCGAGGGCGCGTGTGCCCCCCAATCGTGATCGCAAACTCACGGCTCGATCGCGCACCCGCTGGGGAGCCGATAGAGCTCCGGTCGCAACACGCCCACAAACGGCAGGTTGCGGTATCTTTCCGCGAAATCAAGTCCGTAACCCACCACAAATAGATTCGGTATTTTGAATCCGACGTAATCCGCTTGCAGGGTCTCGATGCGTCGAGCGGGCTTATCCAGGAGCACACACGTTCTGATGAGTCGGGGTTTCAAGCGCCGGAGTTTGGCCACCACGCTGGACAAAGTCCGGCCCGTGTCCAGGATGTCATCCACGACCAAAACACTTCGCCCGCGAACGTCGAGTCGAAGTTCTTTGGTGTAAATCAATTTCCGGGGCTGCGTGGCCCCGCGATAGCTCGAGACCCCGAGAAAGTCGAGCCGAAGAGGCAAGGTCAGCCTCCGGATCAAGTCCGCGAGGAAGGGAACCGTGCCATTCAGCAGGGCGACAACGACCAATTCGCCTCCTCGGAAATCACGTTCAATCTGCCGCGCCAAGCTGCGAATCCGCCTTTCCAACGCGGCCTCGGTGATCAGCACTTGGGCCACCTCCTTGCGCCATCGCCGAGGGACGCGAGTTTTGCGGCTTTGGAGAACTTGGTTCAAATGGGCTCGGAATCAATCAGGTCATTCTCCGCCTGCCCGCTCTCCGGCCGCCGGATGTTTCCATCCGCAAGGAGTAACAGGCCGGACCATAAGTGCAACGCGCTTTTCTCGAAATTCAGCAAGTCGGCTTGTGGCCAGGCGCGCGGTTCGCACCCGTAACGCGGACACTCCTGTCCGCGCTCTCCTCAAACAGGCGCGGACAGGAGTGTCCGCGTTACGGGCAAATACGAATGGCTTCTCGAAATTTGACCTTTGAACTTTCGGGAGCGCTCCTGATATAGATTGGCCATGTTCCTCTTGCCTCAATGGGTGAAGCTGGGTGGGCCAGTGATGCCGTTGCTGCTCTTCGTGAGCGCTATTGCCATCGCGGTTTTTATCGAACGCCTGCTACACTATCACCGGGCGCAGATCAACTCCGCCGAGTTTCTCAACGGCATTCGCACCGTCCTCAAACGGGAGAACGTCGTCGAGGCTCTCTCCATCTGTGAAGCGACTCCGGGTCCGGTGCCACGCTTGGTGAAGACCGCAATCTTGAACCACGAGCGAGGCCGGGAAGGCGTGCGGGAAGCGCTGGAGGAAGCCGGGTTGCTCGAAGTGCCGCGGCTGGAGGAGAAACTCAATGTGCTCGCCACGATCGCCCAGATTGCCCCGCTCATGGGGTTGTTTGGCACGGTGCTCGGATTCATCACGATTTTTTCCGACATTGACAGCGCCGGCATCAATCTCCAGAAGCAGAAGCTCGCCGAGGGAGTGTGGCAGGCTTTGATTTGCACGGCCTTTGGACTGGCGGTGGCCATTCCCTGCTACACCGGCTACAATTACTTGGTCAGCCGTGTGAACAGCATCGTGCTGGACATGGAAAAAGCTTCGACCGACATCCTGAACATTGTCACCAACCGGCCGCTGCCGAAATCGCAATGAAACTGCCGAGGAACTCCAAAATTTTCCGAGGCCAGCTCGACGCGGCTCCGTTTGCCAGTGTGTTTTTCCTCTTGGCCATCTTCCTCACGCTCAGCTCGGAACTGGTCTTCACGCCGGGTGTTCGGATTAACCTGCCGGAAGTGCCGCAGCCGCTGCCGGGCACTGTGAATCCGCGCGTGGTTGTCGCCGTCGATGTCGCGGGGCAATTTTACTACGAAAGCCTCCTGGTGAAGGATGAGGAAGATCTCCGGCGGCGGTTGAAAGCGGTGGTTCGAGCTTCTCCGGAACCCTTGACTCTCGAAATCCTGGCGGATCGATCGGCTCAACTCGAACCCATCTACCGGCTGATGGCACTGGCCGGCGAAATCCGTTTCAAAGAAATCCTCTGTGTGGCCCGCTCCCAGCCCCTCCCAAAGCGGGCGGAGCGGCGTTCTTCCGAATGAACGATTCGGTCATCGAAGCTGCGCCTTGGTCCCGCCGCCGCTGGCTCGCGACGATCCTTCTCCTATTCATCAGCCAGACTTCCTTGCTCGTGCTGCTCACGGACTTTCCGTCTTCCTCGCCGGGGGGAGTGACCGGAAAGCCGCGCATTCGCATGGTTTCCGGCTTCCAATACGAATCGTTGCGCGACGTCAACTTCGTGTCTGATCCGACCCTGTTTGCGCTCGTCCATCCTAAGGGATTCTCCGGATCCGCGTGGCTCCGGCCGACGGAGTTCCCTTATCGACCGACCCATCCGCTGGCGCCGCCGCAGTGGTTGGCGGCTGAATCCGAGTCCTTGGTTCGTCCCTTCGCTCGGTTCATGGAGGCCAAGCTCACGCAAGCCGAATCCGTTCCCATGAAGCCGGCCCCTCCCATCACAGAGTTCGAGGTGAGCATCGGCCCTTTGGCGTTCCTGCTGGACTTGCGACTTGAGGGCAGCCTCGCTCATCGGCGTCTGTTGACAAAGCCTGCTTTGCCCGCTGCGGATTCCGAGCGGATTCTGACCCCCTGCGTGATCGAAGTCGTCGTCGCGAGCAACGGCGATGTTCTTTCCGCCCGGCGGGTCAGCAGCAGCGGATCTGCGAAAACCGACCAGGGAGCCTTGGAATTCGCCAAATCCGTGCGATTCGAATCCGTTGCGCCGGAGGGCGCGGTCGCTGCGGCGGTTTCTTCCAGCCCGTCTTTTGGCCGCCTGATCTTCCGCTGGCTTCCGGTTTTGCCGCAGACGGGCCAACTGCTCCCTTGATTGATTCCAGTCTGGCCACTATGGGTCTGTCCACACAAGTCTTCTTGCTCGGTTATGTGGTGTGCCTGCTGGCGGTGCTTTCGGCGGTGGCCATCTATTACGAACTCCGGCGAAAACGGTTCGAGCCGACACCGAGTGAAGATCACATTTTTCGTTGTGAAAAATGCGCTTTTGTTTATACCGACGATCCGGATGTGGACCGCTCACGCTGTCCGCAATGTGGAACACTAAACGATAATATCAGTTTCTAGGCTCGGAACGTTGGTTTCACCAACCATCGGCGGTGGCTCCAAGGCCCGGGCCTCGACAGTCAAGCTGAACAGGAAAGATTTATGGGAATGTGGATTGGACGTAACCGAAAAGCTCGCGTGACCTACGGGTTCGATGAGATCGCTCTCGTCCCCGGAGAGGTGACCGTCAACCCCAACGAAGTGGACACCGCCTTTCGCATCCCGAAAAAGGACGGAAGCTGCATCACCCTAAAAATCCCGATCATCGCCAGCGCGATGGACGGAGTGACCGATGTGCATTTTTGCATTGAGATGGGCCGGCTCGGGGGCCTGGGCGTCATCAACCTCGAAGGCATCCAGACCCGCTATGAGAATCCAGCGGAAATGCTGAAAAAGATCGTCAAGGCCGGCAAGGAAGAAGTGACGAGCCTGATTCAGGCCATCTACCAGGAGCCGATCAAGGAAGAATTGATCAGCCGGCGCATTCAAGAACTGAAACGCGGCGGAGTTTTGGCCGCCGTCAGCTCCATTCCACAGAAGGCCGCGCGCTTTGGGGCGATCGCCCAAGAAGCCGGCGCCGACGTTTTCGTGGTTCAGTCCACCGTCTTCACCGTCCGGCACATTGCGACCGAATACAAGTCGCTCGACCTGGCCGCTTTCGTGAATTCGATGAACATTCCCATCATCGTCGGCAACGCGGTCACCTACGAGGTGACGCTCGGCCTGATGAGTTGCGGCATCGCGGGGGTCCTGATCGGAGTGGGACCGGGGGCCGCCTGCACCAGCCGAGGCGTGCTGGGCCTTGGAGTGCCGCAGGTGACCGCCACGGTGGATTGTGCTGCGGCCAGAGATACGCACTTCAAAAAGACCAGCCGGTACGTCCCGATCATTACCGATGGTGGGATGAGCAAAGGAGGAGACGTTTGCAAGGCGCTGGCTTGCGGGGCGGACGCGGTCATGGTCGGAAGCGCCTTCGCCCGAGCCCAAGAAGCACCTGGACAGGGCAATCATTGGGGCATGGCAACGCCCCATGCCAATCTCCCGCGAGGCACTCGCATCAAGGTGGGGCTCAGCGGTTCCCTAAAACAGATTTTGTTCGGCCCCGCCACGGTTGATGACGGCTCTCAGAACCTGGTCGGCGCGATCACTACTTGCATGGGGAACGTGGGGGCACGCACCATCCGCGAATTTCAAGAGACTCCGATCATCATCGCCCCCAGCATCAAGACGGAAGGGAAGCTCTTCCAAACGGTTCAGAGCGTCGGGATGGGTACCCAGTAGCCGCATCCCGGAGCTTGGCAGATCGTGGAGAGCCTTCGAGCGATTCTCGCGCGCCTCAGGGCCTTGAACCCACTCTCAGCCCCTCCCAGGAGTGGAGCGACGTGCCGTGCAGCCGACCAAATTTCTTCTCCCGGGAGGGGCGGAGGGGTGGGTTCAGTTCATGGCAGGTGATCTCGGAAGGTAAGTTAAGCTGCGGAACAGCTTCTGAGAGTCGCCATGGCGCAACCGGCGGAAAGGCCCTCGATCGACTTATCCTTCGTGACGCGCGGACGTTTCTTGGGGGGCTGAAGCAGCCGCGCCTTGCGTCACCGGCTCGGCTTCAGGCGCGGGCGGCGGGATCTCTCTCGGAGGAGCATAGGGCTCGGATTCCATCATGGTTTCAACTTCGCTCGTGACTTCACGGCTGGCTTTTCTGAATTCACGAATCCCCTGCCCCAAACCTCGCGCCAATTCCGGAAGTTTTTTGGCGCCAAAGAATATCAGCGCCAATGTTAGAATTAGAATGATTTCGTAACCGTTCAACATACTGTCTGCTCCTGCATAATCTCAGGTTCTTAAAGTGTCGCTTCTATCGCAAAAAGTCCAGTGCTTCTTGCGATTCACCCGTTCGGAACTGATTTCGCGATCTGCTCGGAGTCGCGGCTTTAGGTGGATTTCAAGCGGTGTCCGGCAAAAGCCGGGACTCCGCGCGGGCCAAAATGAGAGTATGCCGTTATACCGGACGAGGCGCTTGACAGCCACGGGAGGCGATGGTCTATTTGTCCGCGATTTGCGGCCGACGATGATTCTGAACTGGCGCGCTGTGTTGTTCTTTGACTGGCCTAAAAGTTTTCGGCATTGGTTCTGTACAGCCAAGGCCGGAGGTTCCTCGCAAATCCTCGTTGTACTGATTCTGAAAATTCCCCGGGTTTCTCGGTCATCCCCTGACTTAGGAACCCGGTTTTTTCTTTCAGAAGCTGACAGGGTGTCGAATTCCAGCGGGTCGCGAAGCGGATTGAATCGTCCATCCAGACCGAGATGACAACGCGGTGATTACGAGGTTGGCACCTGCCGGTTCGAGTTGCTTACGGGGTAAGCACGATCTTCCCAAACGCGCCGGGCTCCATGACGGCACGATGCGCGCGGGCGGCATCACTGAGTGAAAATCGCTGACCGAGCACCGGACGCAACGTTCCGTTCTCCAGACCAGCCACCAATCCCGCGTGGATCACTGCGAGTTCCTTCTCTGGAGTGTTGAAAAGCACCATACCGAGAACTGCTGCATCGCGGCTCATCACGTCTCGAGGGTTGATCTCAACACTGCCGCGACTGCCGATGACAACGACCCGCCCGCCCCTGGCCAGAAGGGTCAGGTCTTTTCCCAGATTCACGTTGGCGAGCATCTCCAAAATGAGGTCAACTCCCTGGCCAGCCGTGAACTTCAGGATTTTCTCCGCATAGTCAGATTCGCGATGGTTGAGCACATGATGGGCACCCTGTTCGGCGACCATTTTTTGCCCGCGGTCGGTCCCCGCCGTGCCAATAACCCTCAATCCTGCGGCGTGAGCGATTTGAGTTGCTGCGACCCCGACGCCTCCACTCGCGCCGTGGATCAGCACCGTTTCGCCCGGGATGGCCTTGGCCCGCTGAAAAAGAGCCCGAAACGCCGTCGCGTAGGGGATATTGACCGCGGCGCCCTGCTCAAAGGAGACCCGCGGAGGCAATAGATGAACTCGATTCTCTGCGCAAAGCGTTAGGCTCGCGTAGGCGCCTGTCAGGCTCCCGGCGGTATAGACGCGGTCTCCCACAGCCACCCGAGTCACGCCACCTCCGATCGCTTCGACAACGCCGGCGGCGTCCGTGCCGGGCGTATAGGGAAGTGAGGGCAATATGCCGTACTTCCCGGACCGAATATAGGTTTCGACTGGATTCACTCCCACCGCGTGCACGCGCACCAACACCTGTCCGGGGAGAGGTTGAGGATCGGGCAACTCATCGAGGCGCAAGACTTCAGGATCCCCCAATTCATAGACTCGAATGGCTTTCATGGTTCGCAATCGCGATTTCTCATCATTCTTTGCGAATCCGCAAGCTCGATTTCTCGATCTCAATCCGAAGACGGCGCTGCTTCGCTGAGAATTTTCCGCGTGCGTTTCGAACGTGGAAAGGTTAATCTTTTGCCATGCTTATCTGGACGCTCGCAGTTCTCCTGGTTGTCATCGTGTGCGGCTTGGGTTACCTCCAAGGCGCGCTCCGACTTGGCGTATCTATCGTGGGTTTGTTTCTGAGCCTCATGCTGGCGTTCCCGCTCTCACCGCTTTGCGCCCGTCTGGTTCCCCTCGTCGGAATCAAGCATCCGGTCTGGACCGTGGTTTGGCCGCCGATTTGGGCGTTCCTTATCCTTTTCTTGATCTTCGTCGGCATCGCCTTCTTTGTGCAACATCGAGTCAACCTTTATTTCAAGTATCGAACCGACGATTTGACTCGGCTGCGCTGGGAGCGCCTCAACAAGCGCCTGGGCATCTGCCTCGGTTGCTTCATGGCGAGCGTATGGCTATTTGTCTTCGGTTTGGTGATCCACATCACCGGACACTTCGCGGTCCAAGTCGTGTCAGACGACACCAGCTCGATGACCTTCCGTTATCTGAGCCGGGCCAAACAGGACCTGCACGCGACTGGCCTGGAGAAATCGGTGGCGGTTTTCGATCCAATGCCCGCCACTTATTACCAGGTGTGCGATATCATCGGGCTAATCTACAACAATCCGATTTTGTTAAACCGCCTGTCGCAGTACCCGCCGTTCCTGTCGCTCGGTCAACGCCAGGAATTCCAGGACATCGCGACTGACGCGGAGTTCAACAACCTGTTGCAGACCAAAGGAGACATCGCTCAAATCCTCAACCATCCCAAGACCCAGTCCGTAATCTATAATTCTGAAATCGTGCAGGAATTATTGGGACAGGACTTGAAAGATCTGCGGCATTACCTCGAATCCGGCAAGTCACCGAAATTTGACGATGAAAAAATCCTGGGTCGCTGGGATCTGGATTTCTACGCGACCTTGGCTCAGGAGCGGAAGAAGCGCCCGAATCTCACGGCATCCGAAATGTCGAGACTCAAGAAAACGCTGACCGAAGCGCTGAAAACGGTCACGTTCATGGCGACTACGGACAAGAAGGTGGATCTGAAAGTTGAAGTGAGCGAACAGGTTAGACAGGCTATCCAGGCCGCAACACAAGCCGCACAGGCTGCCCAAGCCGCGGCTGCGGGCTCACCCCAATTCGGCGGTTCCCGAATGTCACCTGAGTACGCCCAAAGGTATGGCCTCACGGGCCCTTCCGGATCGCGCTCTCCGAGCCCTCCGCCTCAGGCCGCTCCGACCACTCCCACGGCTTCAACCAACATCTCTTTCTCGCAACCTATCTACTCTGCCCAAGGGTCATGGGAGCGGCAAGGAGAGAAATATCAGGTCAAGCTTCAGGACGAGAAAGGAAAGTCACAATCGACTCTTGCGACTGCTGATGACGAGAAACTTGTCATCAACGCTCCTTTGATTGCTCTGGTCTTTAATCGCGCAGAATAAGCGGATGGAGAGCAGGATCAACGAGGGCTGACGACGGGAGTGACCGGAGAGAAGCGATGTCCAGTCGAGTCCTCGAGCGGAATTAAGGAAGGCTCGGCACCGAAAACCACCCGCGCGCCCTTCGACGAGGAGGTGAAGGTCATGAAGCGGATGTCGAGGGGGCTTTGTTGGTCCGGATCGCTCCCGAAGTCCGGGTTTGATCCAGGCGTTACCGCCAACCACGGTCCGCTAAAAATCTGCGTCGCGGCAACTTCACCCTCCAACATCTGAGACACGCGAAAGCCAGCCAGGAGGAGCCCGGAAATGACCAGCCCATAGGCGCAAACGAGCAACGGCTTGGCATCGAATTTCTCGACCAGCCATCGCCACCAGGACGAATATTCGACGAGTTCCTCCGCTTCGATCCGATCGATGAGTTTCTCCCGGAACCGGTCGAAATAAGCGGGAGGCGGTTTCTCATGCCGTTTCCACGCCAGTAGCTTAGTGAGTTTTGGGAATTCTTCTTCGGGCCGGCTCATGAGTCATTTAAGATAGTCAGATAAATACGCCTGCAATTGCTGTCGCGCATAGAACAGCCTCGAACGCACAGTCCCCGTGTTGCAATCCAGAATCTTGCTGATTTCCTCGTGCGGCAAACCTTGAATGTCATGCAGAGTGACAACCAGTCTGTGTACATGCGACAGCTTCTGCATGGCCTCGTTCAATTTTTCCTGGAGCTCGCAAAGATTCAGATCCCGGCGAGGCGTATTGTCGGACGTCAGAGCCACAAGGTCCGGATCATGTTCCGCGTTGAAATCCAGATCGTTCAGGCTCAATTGCGGCCGCTTCTTCCGCTGCTTCAGGAAATTGATCGTCTTGTTGACGGCAATCCTGTAAACCCAGGTAAAGAAGCTGGAATCCCCTTTGAACGACGAGAGCGCCCGGTAGGCTTTGATGAATGCTTCCTGGGCAAGATCACTTGCGTCTTCGTGATTCGCCGTCATGTGATAAATCGTCGCGTAGATTCTCTCCTGATACATCTGCACGAGATCATCAAAGGCTCGCAGGTCGCCGCGTTGAGCGCGCTTCACGAGCGAGAACTCGTCGCTCTGGCCCGTCATGGGTCTGTCCACAAAGGCCTTGGTGGCAACTGCATCGATCATGCTCTTTGACGCCGTCTCACGCAGGGGTCCCCAATGTGTCGGTCTGCTGGCCAAGGAAATCAGCCAGAGCCACCAGCGCCGTCCGGCTCGGTGAATCAGACAGAGCCCTTACTGTCTGCCTGGCCAAATCGAGATACCGATGGATGATCGATCGGGAGGCTTGCTGGGCCTCATACTTTTCCAGAAGCTCAAGAACGTTCGGGAGAAGATTGGGTTCCCAATGTTCAACGAACTCGCGCATTCTCGCTCGATCCTCGCCCATCGCTTGCTCCAGTACCACGAGCACCGGGAGAGTGAGCTTTCCACTGGCTAGGTCCGTCCCGAGCGATTTGCCCACCTCGGCTTCGCTGCCAAACAGATCCAGGCAATCGTCGTACACCTGGTAGGCAGTTCCAAGGCAGAGTCCGTACTTCCTTAGTGCTAGACCGCACACCCGCGACGCCCCTCCCATGGAAGCGCCTAATTCGCACGAAAGCGCAAAGAGTTCCGCCGTCTTCATCTCAAGCACCTTAAAGTACTGGGTTCGAGTGAATTCGAAGTTGCGTCGCTGGTGCGTCTGCAAAATCTCACCGGAGCACACGGTGTTCGTCGCTGAAGCCACGGCGCGGCATATGTCAGGCGACGGGAAGCTTGCCGCCAACCTCAACGCATGAGCAAATAGGCAATCACCCACTAAAACTGAGATTTGGTTGCCCCAGTTTGCCGCCAAGGTTGGCCGCCGCCGCCGAATTACCGCTTCATCCATGACATCATCATGAACCAGCGTTGCCAGATGGACCATTTCGATAATGACCGCGACCTGCACGAGGGAATCGCTGACGTTGCCGGCCGCGCCTGCGCTCAGCGCTACCAGCACCGGACGGAGTTGCTTGCCCTGATTCGTCAGCGCATAACGAGTGTACGGAACGATTTCTGGATGGAAGGCATGCACTTGTTCTGCCATCTGAACCGCCACTTGTTCCAAGAATGGCTTCACGGGCTCGATGATCTGTTTCCAAAGGGAAAAACGCCGGCCATCCGTATCCGCACCAACGGGAGCAGCCCCCGCTTTGGTTTCAGCAGCAACCATGGCCCCGCAATCTACGGTTCCATAAAAGCCAAGTCAAACCGTTATCAGTCCGCAGCCGTCTCGCGGCTTCGCAACCCAAAGGAGGGTCGGTCTCGTTGGGTATTGTCAGAAATGGAACGCGGTCATTCAGGCCAATGGGATGGACAATCCTTTGTCATAAGCGTTCAATTTCCCTTGCTGAGATCCCGGCGTTTGCTCGGCTGCGGCGTTCCTTTGATGGGAAAGCGCACATGATGCCAACCTCCACGGCCGCGGACCTTCGAATCGCACCAATCCGCGTCGGCAACAAACAAGAAGGACGTAATCGCAGCCGTCCCTTGCGAAAGGATTCAAATATGTCCAGGAGATTGGCGCCCATGACCACGGGGCCCTGAATTTTGCCCTGGCCACGACAATCAATGAGAAGCGAGACCAGCCCAAGAAGGCTCCGAGCCCGACTGCGGGGTTGCATGAAGGGGTCCCTCCGAGCTTTTTCGGAGGCGTCACGGCTTGGTACAGGGTCGAAGCCGTGACTTTGCGGAGGAGATGCGGCAATCACAATTTTGGATTCAGAGGTTGAGCTTGTCGGAAAGTCGTGGCACATTTTCCGCAGTGTGGATCGGGTGCGAACGTGCAAAGCACAGCTCGGTGCGGTCCATTTCGGCCGTGTCGGATCGGACCCGAAACTGCCTCTACCGACGAGATTGACTAAACAGACCAAACAGGCTAAAGACATGCCAAAGTTTGATTTTGTTTGCATGAATTGGCCCTCTCCAGACTGGAAGCGCGCGCGTGGTTGGCACGCAGACCGAAGCGTGCGGCATCGACATGCCGGAGCCGGTCGGCAGTTGAAAGAAGTCACAAAACCGAGATGTCGCCTTGCCTTGACGAAATGGACGTGGCTCCCCCAGGCGTCCGGGCGGCGTTTCGCCGGGTTCACGCTGCTGGAACTACTGGTTGTGGTCTTGATCATCACCATCATCGCCACGTTGCTCTCTGCAGCTCTCAATCAAACGAGGGCCAAGGCGCACCAGATTGCCTGCTTGAACAACCTGCGCCACCTTCAGCTCTCGTGGAGCCTTTACACCGATGACAACAGCGACCTTCTGCCTTTGAATCGGAGCGAACCCAGCGCCGACGAGCAGGCCTACGGGCGCCGGAATACAACAAATTCGTGGGTTGTGGGCAACCCAAAAGAGGACATCACCACGCGGAATGTCGTCAAAGGAACCCTCTTCCCTTACACGAAGTCTGCCGCCCTTTATCGCTGCCCGGCCGATCGCTCACAAGTGGTAGGACATCCTCTCTTGCGCACGCGCTCTTATTCGATGAGTTCATACCTGAACGGAGACGATGCGGGAGTGGACCCAAGAGTGAAGACCGTCTCTTCAGCAGTTGGGACACCCTCGCCGGACAAGGTTTTCGCCTTCATCGAAGAACATGAGTACAGTCTCTGGATGGGTTCGTTTTCCGTCTCGCCGCCGGAGAAATCGATCGCCGCAATCGTCCGGTGGGTAAGCCTCCCCGCTGATCGGCACGAACGCGGCTGCAATCTCTCTTTCGTCGATGGCCACGTGGAATACTGGAGATGGTTTTCGTCAAAGAAGTTGGCTCCGTACGGCCGTCCGAATGTCAACAAGCATGAGCTGCGGGATTTAAGGCGCCTGCAAGAAGGTGTGCCAAGACCGTAGCCCTCTGCTCCAAGCCGTCGGTCCTCCACGTCGGTCCGCCCCCCAGAGTGCCGCACTTCGCGCATGAGTTGACCGGCCTCGGCAGCTTCAAGAGAAGGATTCTGTTCCGGCCGCCAGACATCTCGGCTTCAGATTTGAGCAGGTTTCCATGAAGATGCAGAGGAACCAACCCCGTCGTGAACCGGAGGCCCATTCGGTCAAACGCCAACTTCTCGCGATCTTGGAAGCGACGACCGACTTGGTGAACATCACCGATGCGCAGAACGAGCAAATCTTCTATCTGAATCGGGCGGGCCGCCAAATGCTTGGAATCGGCGCCACCGAAAACATCTCCGAGTTCACCGCCAAGGATTTCCACCCCAGTTGGGCAATCGAATTACTGCAACGTGAAGCCCTCCCGTCCGTTCTGCGCACCGGAGTATGGACGGGAGAAACCAGTTTCACGAGCCGCGATGGAACCGAGATTCTTGTTTCGCAGCTTGTTCTCGCTCACAAAGCGGCCGACGGGACTGTTGAGTATTTATCCTCCATCGCTCGAGACATCACGGAAAGCAACCGCGCCCAGCAAGCTCTGCGGCGCAGCGAGCAACTCTTCCGAGTCATGACGGAGAATGCCACCGAATTGATCGCACTCGTGGACACTCTGGGAAGGCGCCTCTACAACAGCCCATCCTACCGCGCCGTCCTGGGCTACAATCCAGAGGAGTTGCTCGGCACAATGTCTCTGGATGAAATCCATCCGGATGACCGCGAAAGAGTTCTCGCCGCCGCCGCCGAAGCCAAGCTGACCGGCGTGGGAAAATTCGTCGAGTATCGGATGCGCCACAAGGACGGAACCTGGCGAACGCTCGAATCGCACGCCGGTGTTATCCGCAACGCGCGAGGCGAAATCGAAAACATCCTCATCGTCGCGCGGGACATCACGGAGCGGAAGCGCGCGGAGAAGGAACGCGAGATGATGGAGGTTCACCTGCGCCACGCTCAAAAAATGGAATCCATCGGTCGGCTGGCTGCCGGCATCGCGCACGAGATCAATACGCCCATCCAATACATCGGCGATAACACGCGTTTCCTGAAAGACGCCTTTACCGGACTCAGCCAGTTGCTCGCTCAACACCTTGCCCTGATTGAAACAGTGAAATCAAACAGGGCCAATGGCGAGTGCCTCGCGAAAATGGAGGAAGCGGTGCGGCAAGCCGACCTGGAGTACCTCGTCTCAGAAATCCCCAGCGCGATTGCCCAGTCTCTGCAAGGAATCGAAAGGGTCACGAAAATCGTCGGTGCCATGAAGGAGTTCTCGCATCCGGGATCGGAGGAAAGAACCTCAATCGACTTGAACAAAGCCATCGAAAGCACCCTGACGGTCACGCGCAATGAGTGGAAATATGTCGCTGACATGGTGACGGAATTCGATCCGAACCTGCCCTTGGTCCATTGCCTGGCGGCTGAATTCAACCAAGTGATGCTGAATCTGATCGTCAATGCCGCTCACGCCATCGCCGAAGCGGCGGCCGACGGGCGCCAAGGCAAGGGCCTCATCACCATCACCACCAAAGACCGCGATGATTGGGTGGAAATCCGAGTCCGCGACACCGGCACCGGCATACCCGAGAAAATCCGCGACAAGATTTTCGAACCGTTTTTCACGACGAAACAAATAGGCAAAGGCACCGGTCAAGGTTTGGCCATCGCTCACTCGGTCATCGTGGACAAACACGGCGGGACGATCGCGTTCGAGACGGAGCTTGGAAAAGGAACCCTCTTCATCGTTCGTTTGCCCAAGAAACCTCCAGTCATGATTCCGGTCAAAGCCCATTGAAAGCGCGCATTCTCTTTCTGGATGACGAACCATTGGCGCTGGAAGGCCTGCGGCGGATGCTGCGAACGATGCGTTCGTCCTGGGACTTGGTGTTCACGGAGAGCGGGGACCGAGCCCTGGATCTGATGGCTCGCTCTGCCTTTGACATCGTGGTGTCGGACATGCTCATGCCGCAGATGAGCGGAGCGCAGCTTCTGAACGAAGTCAGAAGACTGTATCCCGATGCCGCCCGTCTCATCCTTTCCGGTCATGCCGAAAGAGAGCTTTTCTTTCAATGCTTCGGTTCGGCCCACCAATGCCTCTCCAAGCCATGCCAGCCCGAGCCACTGAAGTCGGCCCTCGGACGCGTGTCTCAATTGCAGGCGGCCATGCAACCCAACGCCGCCTTGAGGCGGATCGTGACCCAGATGGATCGCTTTCCCAGTGTTCCTTCCCTCTACATTGAACTCGTCGAAAACCTGCTGAAAGCGGATGTTTCGGTGAAACAGGTGGCCCTCATCGCTCGGAAGGATCCCGGTCTCACCGCCGCAATTCTGCGACTCGTCAACTCGGCCTTCTTCGGAGCCGCGCACCCCATTTCCAACGTGACCGCAGCGATCGCCTACCTCGGCCTCGACGCCTTCAAAACTTTAGTCTTCAACATCAACGCATTCACACAAATCGAGGCGGTCAAGTTCCGGGAGAGCAGCCTCGACCGATTGTGGGAACATTGCTTGGAAGTCGCGAGGGCTGCCGAGCGGATTGCGGAGGCTGAAAACGCAGACCGCCAAACCGCGGAAGCTGCCTACACGGCTGGGCTCCTTCATGACATCGGCGGATTCGTTCTCCGCTTGGATTTCTCACACCAGTTCCAGTCAGCCCTAAAGCTGGCTGAGGAAAACAGAATGCCGCTCTCGTTGGCAGAACGGCAGATTTTCGGCGTTTCCCATGCCGACGTCGGCGCCTTTCTGCTGGGTTTGTGGGGATTGCCACCAGACATTGTCGAGGCTGCCGCGTGGCACCATTCTCCCAGGATGAAAGACGCTTCCACCTTTTCTCCGCTAACCGCCGTTCACGCCGCAAACGCTCTCATTCAGGAACACAGAAGAAACCAAAGCCGCTTTCCGCCAGCCGAACTCGACCAAGACTATCTGGCAAGCCTCGGCCTCCGGGGGCGTCTGGACGACTGGAGGCGGCGAATCGTCGAAGGGAGTCTCGAACTCCCGAATTCACCGTCGCTCCTAGGCAATCCGAACACTCTGACGCATTGATACCAAAGTGAATTATGATTTATGAATTATGATTTGTGATTTGGGCAATCCGAAGACTCCGACGCATTGATACCAAAGAGCGATCAGGAGCAGGATGAGACTAATCTCGCGCAAACTCTGACTGAGAATACCCCTCCCCTCATCGCTCTCCCCATCGGATGGGGAGAGCGATGAGGGCATTCGTCTCGTTTTGAAAGCGCATTGGAATGAGGCAACCACCCGTGCCGATAGCGAACGTTTCACTTGACCAAACCGCAGCCTTCCTCAAAGCATCTCACTTGGCATCGAGTTCTGTCTGTCAAATGAACGAAAAGATTTTGTGCGTTGACGATGACCCGAACGTGTTGGCGGGTTTTCAGCGCAATTTGCGCCGGCGCTTCTGCCTCGAAACCGCCCTCAACGCCGAGGATTCTCTGAACCTGCTCGGCCGCCAGGGGCCTTACGCCGCCGTGGTTGTGGACATGCATTTGCCCGGGATGGACGGGATCCAACTCTTGAGCAAGATTCGCCAACAGGCACCGGAGACCGTACGGATCATGCTCACGGGCAACGCCGACCAGCGGGTGGCCGTGGACGCCGTCAACCGAGGCCATATCTTCCGCTTTCTGAACAAGCCGTGCCCCCCTGAAACCTTGGCGCTCGCTCTGGAGGCCGCCCTCGAGCAGTACCGGCTTATCACGGCGGAAAAGGAACTTCTGGAGAAGACCCTCAGCGGCAGCGTGAAAATGCTGACCGATATCCTTTCCATGGTGGAACCGCAGATCTTTGGCCGCGCTCAGATGCTCCGCGAGTACGCACGCAAGCTCGCTGCTCCCCTTGGCATCGCGGCGAGCTGGGAGTTAGAGGTGGCCGCTCTTCTCTCTCACATTGCCTACGTAACTATCCCGGCGACCATCATGCAAAAGGAACGCACGGGCGCCGCACTTTCGCCACCGGAGAAACAGGTGCTGGCGCGGATACCGGAGATCGGCCAAAAGCTCCTTCTGAATATCCCGCGCCTGGAGGCCGTGGCTCGTATCGTGTTGTACCAAACAAAGTATTATGACGGTTCCGGATTCCCGCACGATGCCGTGGCCGGCGACCAGATCCCCTTGGGAGCGCGCGTGCTTCGCGTGTTGTCCGACCTGATCAAACAGGAGATCGAGGGTTCCCACAGAGGAGAAATCCTCGACCAGATGCGCCGCCGGCCAGGCGCATACGATCCCAAGGTCCTCGATGCCGCCGTAGCCACGCTCGGGCAAGACTCTGAATCCGCAAAGTCCAGCCAAGCGATTCTGGCCAGAGAATTGGCGCCTGGACAGGTGCTGCTCTCACCCGTGGCCACCAACGACGGAGTGCTCATTGTTCCCGCCGGCACGGAGGTTTCGCAAATGCTCATCGAAAAACTGAAGAACTTCGCCGCCTTCAGCGGAATCAAAGAACCCATTTACGTCATGAAGTGAGTCGGACACTCCAGTCCGCAGGTTCTCAAGGATCATGCGGTCAGGAGTGTCCGACTTGCACCGGAATTAGATCGAACTGCCCACCCGAAACGTGACTCTGGTAAATCAGACGACCTGCCTGGAGGCCCCCGCCGGGCTGTCCACCCGTGCCGAGTTTACGCATCACTCGGCTCCGGAAGTATTACCACGCCGTTTGCCCGAACTTCTGGCTCCCGCCGGCGATTGGGACTGCGCCAAAGCCGCCGTCGAAAATGGCGCTGACGCGATCTACTTTGGCCTGGCTCGCTTCAATGCCAGGATGCGCGCCCGAAACTTCACTGACGCCGACTTGCCCGAATTGATGCAGTTCCTCCACCGCCGCGGCGTCAAAGGCTACGTCACGTTCAACACGCTCGTCTTTGCCGACGAACTCGCCGATGCCGAACACCGGTTGCGGACGCTCATCTCGGCGGGAGTGGACGCCGCCATTGTGCAGGACGCCGGCATCTGCCGTCTGATCCGGGAGATCTCGCCGGACTTCCCGATACATGCTTCGACGCAGATGACGATCACGAGCGCTGCGGGAATCCAGTTCGCCAAGGAGCTCGGGTGCAGTTTGGTTGTGCTGGCGCGTGAATGCTCGATCAAGGACATTGAAAGAATCGTGGCGACGGCGGAGCCACCGGCTCCTGAATTCCTCCAGAACGCTTCCACGCCCCACGCTCGACGCTCCACGCTGCCTCTGGAGGTGTTCGTTCACGGAGCGTTATGCGTGGCGTATTCGGGCCAGTGTCTGACCAGCGAGGCGCTCGGAGGCCGGTCCGCGAATCGAGGGGAGTGCGCTCAGGCTTGCCGAATGCCTTACGAACTCATCTCCGATGGCCGGCGCGTTCCTTTGGGTGACCGGCGCTATCTGCTCAGTCCACAGGATCTGGCCGGCCTCGAAGTCTTGCCCGATTTGATCCGAGCCGGCGTCGCATCGCTGAAGATTGAGGGCCGTCTGAAAAGTCCGGAATACGTGGCGAACATTACGCGTGTCTATCGGAGGACGCTCGATCGCCTTTTCGACGAATATGATCGTCAGACCTCACCGGGCTACACCATTACCCGCGAGGTTGAAGGTGTAATGAATTGCGCCGTTCGGGAATCTCGATACGACTTGGAGATGGCGTTCTCGCGTGGCCTCTCCACCGGTTGGCTTCGGGGCACGAACAACCAAGAGCTTGTCCACGCGCGTTTTGGGAAAAAACGAGGGGCCTATTTGGGAGAAGTTGTGCGGCTTCGGAGCGACGCGGTCGCCGTACGCTTGGCCGGCGCGCTCAGACCCGGCGACGGTGTTGTCTTTGATGCGGGGCATCCGGAGGAAGAAGAGGAAGGCGGCCGTGTCTTTCGCCTGGAAAACAAAGGAGCCGAGACTTGGATCGAATTCGCCAATGGCCAGCTTGATTTTGCGCGGCTTCACATCGGCGACAGAGTCTGGAAAACAAGCGATCCCGAATTGCACCGCAAGATTCGCGGGACGTTCGCGGGGGACAAACCACACTTCAGGCGGCTCCTGCGGCTCGAAGTCCGCGGCTCTGTTGGAAGGCCGTTGACAATGATCGCGCGCGACGAAGCCGGCCACCTCGCGCAACTCCAGTCGCGGGTCCCCTTGGTGAGGGCAGACAACCAACCCCTGAACCTGGAGCGGCTACGGGAGCAACTCGGCCGCCTCGGCGGAACGCCATTCCAGTTGGGTGACCTGGAGAACCGGTTGGAAGGCCTCGTGATGTTGCCCCTGAGCGAACTCAACCGCCTTCGACGCGAAATGGTGGCTCATCTCGAAGCCGTGCGGGCGCGTCCAGTACGCTGGACCATGAATTCTCCCGGAGCTAGATCAGCGCCTGCTGACCTTTCGGCGGCAACGACCTCGCAGTCTTGTCCCCAGGCAACCTTCCCCGAACTCGTTGTCCTTGTCCGAAGCCTCGAGCAGCTTGAAGTTGTCCTCGGATGCGGCATCGAGACGCTCTATTGCGAATTCGAGGACCCGAAAAAATACCGCACGGCTGTGCAGCGCTTCCGCGATTGGCAGGGTCAAAGGACGCATGGGGTTTCGAATCCCTATTCTGAAATCTCGATTCTGAAATCCCAAATCTTTGTGGCTCCGCCTCGCATTTTCAAAATGGGCGAAGATTGGATTCTGCAACAGGTTCGGTCTTGCGGTGCCGATGGCTATTTGGTTCGAAATTACGATCACCTTGAGGTTTTCCGCGATGCGCGGCGCATCGGCGATTTCTCGCTGAATATCGCCAATCCCTTGAGCGCCGAATATTTCGTCCGCCGTTTTGGTCTGGAGCGCGTGACCGCCTCTTACGATTTGAATTTCCGGCAACTTGAGGCCTTGCTGCGATCCGCGCCTCCGCAGTGGTTCGAGATCACCATTCATCAGCACATGCCGCTATTTCATATGGAGCACTGTGTTTTCTGCGCCTTCCTTTCCAAGGGCACCGATTACAGGAATTGTGGCCGCCCTTGCGACACACATGAAGTGAAACTTCGGGATCGAGTCGGTGCCGAGCACCCGCTAAAAGCGGATGCCGGTTGCCGAAACACGCTGTTCAATGCCATAGCCCAGACCGGCGCGGAATGCGTCTCCCGCCTCGTCAACCTCGGTGTGCGCCGCTTCCGGATTGAGTTTCTGAATGAAACAGCCGAGCAAGTTGCCAGGACTGTGGAGAAATATACCCTGCTGCTGCGGGGTGAAATAACTGGCGCTGAGCTTTGGCGAGAGCTCAAACTTTTCAACCAGCTTGGTGTGACTCGCGGACAGATGTGATCGAACTCCATTGCCAAGGAAACAATCCCGATCCACGGCAAGCCGATCTTCTTCGGTTGATTATTCTGCCTCAATAACTTACGAACTCAAGGTTAGAAGCCGATGTGAAAGTTCATGCATGGATGCTCACGCAAATCAACCAAGCCTTCCTAACCTCCTGTTTGCGCTTGAGTTAGCACACCAAACGACCGATATAATCTCTTGTGTATCTTGAGAAAAAACGCGGGGATTGCCGCGTCGAAGGAGCCGGGCGTGTGCCACGGCAGGAATTCCCACATTTGACAGTGGCAGACGCTTTGCTTACATATAGGGTCTATTGCCCCTGAGAGATAGGGTCTTTTGGCATGATTTTTCAGTGAAGCGTAGTCTGTCATTCGTGGTTCACACCGCCGTACTGATCGCTTTTCTGGCGATCCCCTACGCCGAAGCGAGTCCTTTCGGAGAAAGTGTCCAAGCCGGCATGGCCACCTTCGACCGGACCCTCCCGAACACGTTAACGATCCGCCAAGCGACTGACCGTGCCATCATTGACTGGCAAGGCTTTTCAATTGGTCAAGGCGAGCTAACGCGGTTTGTACAGCCGGGTGCCAATGCTGCGGCGCTGAACCGCGTGCTGGGAGGCGATGTTTCCGCGATCTACGGGTCCCTAGAAGCCAACGGCCAGGTGTTTCTCGTGAATCCGGCCGGCATCCTCGTTGGGCCAAGCGGCCAGATCAACACGCGCGGTTTTCTAGCCTCGACGCTGAAACTTTCCGAAGACGAATTCATGCGCGCCGCCCAGACGCCAGGGCAGGCCAAGCTAACCTTGAGAGGGAGCTCGACCGAGCCCGTTGTGAACCAAGGAACCATTGCCGCGGTCGAAGGCAACGTCTTTCTGGTCGCGCGGAAAGTCGAGAATTCAGGCGCCATCCGGGCACCGAATGGGAAGGTCTCCTTGGCCGCCGGAACTGAGGTGATCATCGGAGAGAAAGACAGCCCGATCGCAGTCCTTGCGGGGACCGGGGGATCGATTGACAACTCGGGCTTGATCGAAACGTCTCGCGCGCATTTAGCGGCGGCGGGCGGCAATGTCCACGCTCTGGCCATCAACAACGCCGGAATCATCCGAGCCACCACGGTCGCGAACGAAGGCGGCAAAATCGTGCTGCAGGCCGAGTCAGGCACCGTAGTGAGCACAGGCGTCCTCGACGCTTCCGGCAGATTTGGCGGGGAAGTGCAGGTGCTGGGAGATCGGGTTGGGCTCAAAGGGAGTGCCTCCGTGAATGTGACCGGGGAAATTGGAGGCGGCACGGCCCTGATTGGCGGGGACTGGAAAGGCGCAAATCCCGAGATCAAGAATGCTCAACAGACGCTGGTGGGATCGGGCGCGAAGATCAAGGCCGACGCTCTTCGCCAGGGAGACGGCGGCAAGGTCATTGTTTGGGGCGACGATTTCACGCAATTCTACGGCTCAATCAGCGCCCAAGGCGGTCTAGAATCCGGCGACGGTGGTTTCGCCGAAGTATCCGGCAAGGAGCATCTGGATTACCGCGGCAGCGCAAGGCTTAGCTCGCCTCACGGCCAGGGGGGAACCCTTCTCTTGGACCCGAAGAATATCACGATTCAAACGGGTGGCGGAGCGGCGCTCACCGCCGTTGACCAATTCAGCGACAATCCCACGGGTACTGAAACGATCGCTCCAGCGACAATTGTCACAGGCCTTAACGGCGGCAATGTGACCCTTCAGGCGAACAACGACATTACTGTTACCGACAGTATCGATGCTTCCGGCAATGCCGGCAGCGGCAATCTCACGTTACAGGCTGGCCGGCAGATTCTCATCGGAAACGGGGCAGCCCGAAACGTCATTCTGAAAGGCTCCTTCACTGCCACAGCCAACGATGGAACTTCCCAGGATGCGAATCGCGACAATTCGGGGACTGGAGCGTTCACCATGTATGCCGCGTCGTCGATCGATACTTCCGCAAACAACGGCAATATTACGATCACGGTCGCCAACGAGGACGCCGGCAGCGAGGTTGCTGGCGACATTACCTTGGCGACTTTGAACGTGGGATCGGGCCACGTTTTGGTCCAAATCACCGATACCGATGACAGCGGACTCGACATCTTGAGGGCTGATGCCACGCAGTTAGTCACCGCGAGTTCGGCGGCATTCAGCATTACCACTTCATCCGGCGGCGGGATTGGCGCGTCCGGAGCGCCCCTGCGCATTAACGTCGCCAATGTGGAAGCGAGCAGCCAAGGCGGCGGTGTTCATTTCCTGTCTCCGACGTCCGGATTCAACATTGGCGGGGCGTCCTTGGGTGGCCTCGCCGGTATTGTCACGGCGAGCAATGGCAGCGTCACCCTCACGGCTTCGGGGGGTGACATTACGGACACGGAAGCTACCATCGTGAACGGCACCGGGACGACCACGCTTTCGGCCAGTGGCAATATCACCCTCGATGTCGCTTCCAACAACTTCACCACGAGCGGCGTTTCCATCACCACCGCCAACAATGTGACGCTGGTGGATGCTTCGGCGATTGACTTGGGGGCCTCGACCGTTTTGGGCAACCTTTCTGTCACTGCGAACGGCGCCATCACCGACAGCGGCAATATTTCGGTGGCGGGAACGACCACGCTGGCGGCGGGCTCGGCCAACATTATTACGCTGAATTCGGCCGGCAATGATTTCACCGGTGCCGTTTCGATTACGAGCGGCGACAACGTGACCTTGGTTGATGCCAACGCCATTGATTTAGGGGCATCGACGGTTTCGGGGACCCTGGCCGTGACGGCGACCTCGGGTGGCGATATTACGGATTCCGGCAACATTTCCGTGTCCGGCACGTCCACTTTCACTGCCTCAGCGGGCCGCTCGATCACACTAAACAGCTCGGGCAACGCCTTCACGGGGAGCGTGACGTTTGCCCCGGCGACGACCTTGGCCAACATCACGATCGTTGACACGGCCGGCAGCTTCGCCATTCAGTCCGGGCTCACCGTCACCAGCTCTTTGTCCATCAGCACAACGAATGGCAATATCACGGACGGCATGACTTTGGTGGCGCCGACAGCCACATTCTCCTCCAGCTCCTCGCACGACGTGGTCCTGAACGGGACGATCACCATTGGCACGCTCGCGATCACCAGCGCTGATAATGTCACTATCGATGAGGCAAACGGCATCGACCTAGCAGCCTCGACGATTTCCGGAGACTTTGACCTGCAAACCAGCATCAGCTCCGGCGGCGATGTAACCGACAGCGGAAACATCGTGGTGGGTGGCACCTTGAGCATTGACGCGGGATCGGCCAACAACGTCACCTTGGACAGCGCGGGCAATAACTTCACCACGGTCGATCTCAACTCCGCCAACAACGTCGCTTTGACGGATACCAGCGGCTTTGATTTCGCCTCTTCGGTCATTTCAGGAAACCTCTCCGTGACGGCGGGTGGCGCGCTTACCGATAGCGGCAATATTACTGTGTCGGGAACCACCACTCTGGCCGCAGGCGCCGGCAACAACATAACTCTGGACCGGACGGGCAACAATTTCGTAGGTGCGGTTTCAATCACCTCGGCGAACAACGTCACGATCGTGGACGCCAACGCAATTGACTTGGGCGCCTCGACGGTCTCTGGAACCCTGTCCGTCACCGCGAGCGGCGCAATCACGGACAGCGGCAACCTGTCGGTCGCCGGAACGGCCACGTTCGCCGCAGGCTCGGCAAACAGCATCACGCTCGACAGCACGGCGAACAATTTCTCAGCGGTCGCGATTACAACAGGGAACAATGTGACGCTGGTCGATGCCGGTGCGATCGACCTGGGTACTTCCACCGTTTCGGGAACATTGTCCGTGACAGCTTCCGGCGCCATCACTGATTCAGGAACTCTGGCGGTGACAGGAACAACGACGCTCGCGGCCGGTGCCGCCAACAACATCGCGCTCGACAGCGCGGCGAACAACTTTTCGACGGTCTTGATCACTTCCGGCAACGATGTGACGCTCGTGGATGCCAACGCGATCGTCATTGGGGCATCCACGGTTTCAGGGAATTTCACCGTGACAACCTCGGGCGCCATCACGCAAAGCGGAGCGATTACGGCAAATGGTTCCGGCAAGACGGCCTCCTTCACGGCGGGAGCGGGAGCCATCACGCTCAGCAACTCCGCCAATGACTTCGCGACGTTCCGCTTTAGCAACACCGGCGCCAATGCCGTCGAGGTCGTGGGGGCCTCCGGGATTGATCTCGGAACTTCCTCGACCGGTGGCAATCTCGGTGTGACTGCCACGACCGGAAATATAACGGACTCAGGCGCGATCAGCGTGAGCGGGACCTCGACATTTACCGCCAGTGTCGGAGCATCCATCCTCTTGGATTCTGCAAGTACCTTCACGGGCACCGTTACATTTTCTCCAGCCAGCGGGCTGCAAGACGTGACGATCAATGACACCACCGCCTTGGACCTGCATGCGTTAACTTTGAGCGGCAACCTCACGGTGACAGCCGCCGGCATCACCGACAGCGGCGATCTGATTGTCAATGGATCAGGCAAAGTCGCTTCGTTCACCTCGACGGGTGGCGCCAACAGCATCGTGGTGGACAGCGCCGGCAATGATTTCACGACCGTCCAATTGATCAGCGGCCTCCACGCCACGGTGGTGGACGCCGATGACATTGACATTGGAGCGTCCTCGGTGACCGGGGCACTCAGCGTGACCGCCACAGCGGGCGGCGGGATAACGGATTCGGGCGACATCAGCGTAGGTAGCACTTCCAGTTTCACGGCCTCGGCAGGCCAATCAATTTTCCTCGACAGTTCCGGAAGCGCCTTCGGCGGCAGTGTAACGTTCGCGCCGGCTACTACCTTGGCGAGCATTACAGTCATCGATACTTCTGGCGGTTTCGATATCCAGGCTGGCTTGCAGGTAACGACGGCCCTCTCAGTCACCACAGGCAACGGGGCCATTACCGACAGCGGGACCGTGACCGCGCCGACGGCCACGTTCGCCGCCGGCGCAGCCAACAACATCACGCTGGATGGAGGCGGCGATTTCGACATGGTCACGGTCACCAGCGGCAATAATGTGACCATCGTGGACACCGACGGAATCGATCTGGCTGCCTCGACAGTCTCCGGCGCATTGTCGGTGACGGCGACTGGCGCGATCACGGATAGCGGCGCGCTGACGATTGTCGGAACGGCGACGTTGGCCGCGGGATCGGTCAACCACATCACGCTGGACAGTGCGGCCAACGATTTCGCGACGGTTGTGATCACCTCGGGCAACAACGTGACTTTGGTGGATGCAACCGCCATTGACTTGGGGGCCTCGACGATATCCGGAAACCTCTCGATAGCGGCCTCAGGTGCGATCACCGACAGCGGCAATCTAGCGGTCGCGGGCACTACTACTCTAGCGGCGGGAGCGGCCAACGATATTACCCTGAATGCTGCCGGCAATGATTTCACCGACAGCGTGTCGATCACGACGGGCGACAATGTGACTTTGGTGGACAGCAACGCCATTGATCTTGGCGCTTCCACCGTCTCCGGAAATCTGACCGTCACCGCCGCAGGGACGATTACCGACAGCGGCGCGCTCGTGGTCAACGGGGCCTCTAAGACGGCGACCTTCGTTGCCGGCGCCGCGAATAACATTACCCTCGACAGCGCGGCGAACAATTTCACGACGATCAAGGTGGACAACGGTGCCGCTGGCAACGATGCGAACCATGTTACCGTGGTGGACGTCAACGCGGTTGACTTGGGCGCCATCACGATGGCCGGCAATCTTTCGGTGACGACGGCGGGTGCGATCACCGACAGCGGGACTTTGTCGATTGGCGGCACCACGGCCCTGACGGCGAGCGGCGGTGGGAACGATATCGTCGTCAACGGTTCCGGTCACAACTTCACGGGTTCCGTCTCGCTGGCCGGCGGCCGAAACGCGACCTTGACCAGCGACAACACGCTGATTCTTGGGACTGTCTCCCTCACCGCCGGCAATCTCACCGTGACCACGACCAATGACGACGTGACAGATTCTGGAACCATCACGGTGAATGGTTCCGGCAAGACCGCGACGTTCGATCTCGGCACAGGCAGCCTCACGCTGGACAGCGCCGCAAACGACTTCACGACCGTGACAATCACTAGCGCCACGGATGCGACCCTCGTGGATGCCAACGCTCTCAACCTGGGAGCGTCCGTGCTGAGCGATGATCTGACAGTCACTGCCGCCAGCTTGACAGACTCTGGGAATGTAGCGGTCGCGGGCGACACCATTTTCAACGTCAGCGGAAACCTCACCTTGGACAATGCGGGAAATAGCTTCGGGCCGGTCGTCACGTTCTCGGTGAACCCCGCCAATCTCAGCATCGTTGATACGACCGCTTTTGATTTGCCGACGCTCTCAACAGGGAATTTGACGGTGAAAGCGGCTGGAATCACAGACAGCGGCAATCTGACGATTTCGGGCGCAACCTCGATGACTTCCACCGGCGCAAATGACATCGTCCTGAATGGCACGGGCCACAGTTTCGCCGGGGCGGTGTCGCTGACGAGCGCCCAGAATGCGACCATCGTCGCCGCCTCTGCCCTCAACCTGGGCGCCAGCTCGATCACTGGCAACCTCACGGCGACCTCCAGCCATGCCGGTGGCATCACCGACAGCGGGACTGTGACCGTGGGCGGCACTTCCAGTTTCACGACCACCGCCGACGGGGCGGACATCAATTTGGGTACCTTGGCGGTCACTGGCCAGGCCACCGTCAACACGACTGCGTCCAGCGACAACGGCAATGTGACGCTGGGTGGAAGCGCGAATCTGACGGTCGCCCCCGCTAGTGTGATCGATGGGAGCTTGACCGTCGCGATAACTGGTTCGGCTAAATTGATTTTGGTCGCGGGCACTTTCACCAGTTCGGCTGCACAGAGCTATAGCGGCCCGGTCCAACTCAACGGCAATGTTACGCTCACAAGCTCAGGCAATGGCAATATTGGGTTCGGCTCAAGCGCAACGATTAATGCGAACGCCGCTACGTCGGCAACGCTCACAGTCAACACTGGCGGCACGACCACATTCAACGGAACAGTCGGCGCCACTCAAGCGCTCGCCGGACTCACCACCGACTCCGTCGGCACGACCTCGATTGGCGCCGGCGCCCTGACTTCCGTTTTCTTCGACTTCAATGACCCAGTGACTCTGACTGCGAACACAACCCTGACCGCCATGCAATCGGCCAATTCGATCGATCTCTCCTCCACGGTCAACGGCGCCTTCAACCTCACGCTGAGCGCGTCTGATATCCATTTCAGTGGAATCATCGGCGGCACGACTCCGGTCAAACTGCTCAAGACGTCCCTCGGGACCGGAACGGTCACCCTGAACACGGCGACGATTGCCGCCGCGAGTGTGGACTTCCGCGATGCGATCGTCCTCTCGCAACCTGCGACCACGATGACTCTGAGCGGTTCCGGGAGTTTTAAAGCCATCGACGGCACCACGGCCAGCGGGCAGAGCCTCAACGTCACGATCAGCAGCGGCGCCGGGAACATTACTTTCGGGGGTAGCATTGGCAATACGGTGCGGCTGAACACGCTGGCTGCCAACACCGCGACCGGTCTGATCAAGCTGGCGGGCGCGATTATCAAAGCAGACACCGTGACCTTTGGAGATGCCGTCCAACTGGCATCGAATCTTTCTATCGCAGCCACGGACGTCACCTTTGACGGCACGCTCAATGCCGATGCCGCCAGCCAGAACCGCACGTTGACGATTGTCGCCAGCAATGACGTCAGCTTTACCGGACTGATCGGCGGCTCGGTGTCGCTGGGCGCTCTGGATATCCAGAGCGGCGGCGCGCCCCTGGGTCTCAAAGGGAACCTCAAGGCCGCCACGGTGACGTTCCGAAGTCCCGTGGAATTGACCGATGCCGTCAACATCACCGGCACGACGGTGAGCTTCCTGAACACGGTCGATTCAGACGCCACGCCGCGGGCTCTGACCATCAATGCGTCTGGCGCGGTGTCATTCGAAGGTGAAATCGGCGGCACCAGCCCCCTCGATTCATTAGTCACCAGCAGCGGCGGTTCGACCACGGTCAAGGCTGACATCCACACCACGAACAAGCAGACCTACGGCAATCACGTGATTGTCGGAGCAGATGTGACCTTGGACAGTTCGGCCGGGAATATCACCTTCAACAAAACCGTGAACGCGGATTCGTCCGGCAGCGGCCGGCATTTGGAGATTGACGTGGCAGGCGCTAAGTCCGTGACGTTCGGCGGCAAGGTCGGTGTCGGCAGCGACGGTTTGTTTGGCACGTCCGATGACGGCACATTTGGCTCGATCGAGGTCAGCGGCGGAACTCTGACCATCAACGGCTCGGTCGTGAATGCAACGACGCAGGATTACACCGGCACGACCGTGAATTTAGGCGCGAACACGACGTTCTTCGGTCAGGAGATTGCTTTCAGCGGTGTCAATGCCGGCGCGAAAGACTTGACGATCACGATGAGCGGGACCACGACCCTCGACTCGGCCTTTTCAGGAGTCCGGAATTTAACCTTGAACGGCGGCGGCACAACCGTTGTAGCCGACACCATCGCCACGACGGGCAATCAAACCTATTCGGACAATCTCTCGCTCAGTGCCGACGCGACATTGCAGGCCGGTGGGACACTCACCCTTGGCGCCGTGGATGGCAACTCGCATAACCTGACATTGACCGGCGCCGGCTTGACGACCCTCGCCGGCGCCATCACCGAGGTGGCCGCGCTGACAAGCAACGGCGGTGGGACGACGGCGGTTTCCACCGCGTCGCTGACGACCACTGGAGCGCAGACTTATGCCGACGCCGTCCAGTTGCTGAGCGACGTCACACTCGCTGCCTCTACCGTCACCTTTAACGGCACGGTTAATTCCGACTCGGCGGTGACCGCTCGCGATCTGACGGTGACATCCGCGGGCGCAACGATCTTCGGGAAGGCGGTGGGAACAACGGCAAAGCTGGATACGTTGACGTCCGACGGCGGCGGCACCACCCAGTTCAACTCCGCGGTGACAGCTAATACCGTGAATATCACCGATGACTTCATTGTCGGCGGCACCGTGGTGATCAAAGCGCAGCCGACGGTCGCCTTGGATGGCGATGTTACTTTCAGTGGCACGGTCAACCATGCCACGACCGACGGCGGCGGATCGCTAACCGTGAATGCCAGCGACGTGATCACATTCGCCGGCGCCATCGGCAACACCTTCAACCCCGGCACAATCGCCACCGGCACGACGGGTAGCACCGTATTCCAAATCGCCACCATCGAAGCCGCAACCGTCAATCTCCAGAATCCGGTCACACTGAAAGCGGCGGCAACGACCTTCTCGGGCGCGACATTGACGTTCGGTTCGACACTGAGCGGCGATGATCCGGCGAACACGTTGACGCTGGCGACGACCGGCAACGCCACTTTCAACGGAACGGTCAGCAATTTCGCGAGCCTGACGACGCCGGCCACTGGCACGACCTTCGTCAAAGGCTTGATTGATGTGCCCGTTCAAAACTACCGAAACTCGTTCAAAGCCTCAGGCGTCGGGACGATTACTACGGGAACCCGGCTCACCGCCAGCACGAGCGTGGACTTTGACGGCACGGTGAACGGCGCCACGGCGGGCGCAAATTGGCTGCAAATCAATTCGCCGACTACCACCTTCGGTGGAGCAGTCGGTACCGTCGCAAACTTGAAAGGAATGGAAACCGACGGCAGCGGCACCACGATCTTTGAAACCGGCGCCAATTCAGTGAAGGTTGGGACGCTCACCATCAAAGATCCCGCTCAATTCGACGCTTCCACAACGACGATCGCAGGCACGACCATCACTTTTGAAAGCACGGTGAGCGGCGTCGGCGGCAACGAAATCTTGAACCTGAACGCAACCGGCGTCACAACGTTCGGGGGGTCAGTTTCGGGTCTAACCTCACTGACGACGGACTCGGCAGGATCGGTCTTGGTCAATGGCAGCGGCGGCAGCTTTACGGCAACCGGAACGATCAAATTCGGCGATTCCGTCACATTGAACGCGCATACAACTGTTAACGCGCCCACCGTGACCTTTTCGAAGGCGGTAACATTCGGTGCCCATGAAACCATCGATCTGACCGTCAACGCGAGCGGCGTCACGACTTTCAACGGCGCCGTGGGAAACGCGAGCTTCGGTGTCAGAACCCTGACGACGGATGATGCGGCAGGCAACGATTCCACGAGAATTGGCTCCGCGATTTATGGCAAGACCATCGTGTTTAATGATCCGGTAACGGTGACGGGCAATGCGAACGTGGTGCCTTCGAGTTCGCTTTCATTTCAATCGACGGTCAACGGAGCCACACCCGGCACGCAATCGTTGACCCTCGGCAGCGCCACCAGCTTGGGCACCTCCACGCTGAACGGAATCGTAGGCGGCTCCGTTAAGCTCAAATCATTCGCCTCGGCAGGCACCGGAGCCTTGAAGTTCAAGTCAACGGAAGTCAAGGCCGGCATTCAGACCTACGGCAGCCCGGTCCTCTTGGAGGAGAATGTGACGTTTTCCGGCACGACCGTGACATTCAATGGCGCTGTCAATGCGGATTCGGAATCCGCCGCCCGGCAACTCACCGTAAATGCGTCGGGCGTGACCACGTTCGGCACCATCGGCAATCTCGAGCCGATCGCGAGCGTGACCACCGATTCGGCAGGCACCACCAAGTTGAAAGACAGCGACATCACGGTGACGACGTTGTTATTCAAGGATAAGGTTACGGTGAGCGGGACGGCCTCGCTCGCCGCGGCAACGGTGACGTTCGAGCGATCCGTAAACTCAGCCGCTGCCAATTCGACTCCGAGCGGTGAACTGACCGTGACCGCCAGCGGAGTCACCACTTTCGCCGATTCCATCGGCTTCGGGACGGTCGTTTCCAATACGAAGTCCCATCGGCCGCTTCTTGCCCTGACCAGCAACGGCGGCGGAACGACGATCTTCAAATCCGACGTTAAGGCCACGACTCTCGCAATTGCCGATGCGGTAACATTAGCCGGCAATTCCACCATCAACGTCACGGATGCAACATTCGGAAGTTCGATTGACTCGGACACCGACAATTCCAGAACTCTCACCGTGAACGCGAGCCATAACGCGACTTTCAACGGCACGGTCGGCGTTTCCAAGATTCTGAAAGCCTTCCTCGTTGATCCGGCGGCAACCTTGGCCGGCACGATTACACTGGGAACAAGCATTCTGAGGGCCACAACCGTCACTCTGCGCGACACGCTGGAGCTGACAGGGAATACCTCCATCCTCGGAACGACGATCCAGTTGGGACCTGTGAGAGGCCAGGACGGCATCGATCACGCCCTAACGTTGAACGCGTCCACCAAAACGATACTGACTGGCAACCTCACTGATCTGACCGTCCTCACCGTCCTTGGGGGAGGCAGCACGGTTTTCGGCGCCACAGGTGTCTCGAGTCTGAGCGTGACTTCGACTGGGGACCAGACTTACTCTGGCAATATCCAAGTCCTTCCGAACACCGCGGTGACCTTGAACGGCAGCACAGTCTCATACGGAGGAACGGTAACGCTGGGCAGCGGCGCGACCATCAGTCCTCCGCCATAGTCACAGCCCGTTCTTTTCCAGATCGATCTCTTCCAAGCCAAAGTAGTGGCCCAATTCATGGAGATAAGTGGTGCGCACTTCGTGGCGATAAATACGTTCCTTGCCCTCGGCAAACTGCCAGATGTTTACCAAAAAGAGGATAATCTGAGGCGGCACGACTTCGGCCTCACCGTCCGGATCCAATCGGGATGGTCCAACGAACAAGCCGAGCGTCCCATCTAGATCAAGATGCCTGAGGGCTTCATCCGGACGAGGATCGTAAGTGACAGGCAATCCTTCGGCTTCACGCTTGAATTCCGCAGGCAGGGAAGCAATCGCGGCTGCGACGACTTCCTCGGCGATCGATTGCAGGACGGCCCAATCCGACATCATCAGCTTCTCGTCCTCAAGTTCGCTCAGAGTTTTTCTGAAGAATAAGTGGCGCGGGGAACCTGCCCGCTCCGGTCGGCAACTTGCCGACCGGAATGGCCGCGAGTGTAGCCAGGAAATCAACGGCCGGCTTGTTCACAGGTGTCGCGCCCGTTCCGTCCGGCAGGTTGTCCGTCGCCACTGGCTGGGAGCCTGTGCTACCCATAACCGCTATTTCAGACTGGCTCTTAGTCGAAGGCGATCACGTTTTTGATTCCGGTTTTGTCGCCGAGGAGCACGTCCTTGTAGGAATCAATTCGATGCCGGCCTGTAATGAGCGCGTGCAACGCTTCCGGCCAGCGGTAGAGGAACGTTCCGAGATCCCGGATGGCCGCTTGAAAAGCCGGACGATCTGCATTGACTGTCCCCACCACCGCCTGATTCTTCAACACGACGTTTCTCATGATGTTGTCGGCGTCAATTCCGATCGGTGGATTGGGAATGGGAATTCCGGTGAAGACGAAGATACCGTTTGTGCCGAGCACCCTCAGAACATCGAAGGCGACGCGCGCCACGCCCATGGCTTCGTAAACCAAATCGATAGCGCCGATGCGTTCAGCCAGTTCCTCGACGGAAGTGGTCAAAGACGAAAGGTATTTGGCGCCGATGGAATCGACCAACTCGGACTTCGCATTGGGCGCCTTCGAGCGCGAGTACACGTAAGTCTCGAAACCGTTCGCCAGAAGCGCCATCGCTCCCAAGATGCCGACGGGGCCGGCGCCGAGGACGACGGCTCGCCGCCCTGCCCCTCTGCCTCCCTCGGCGCCTTCCGGCGCTGCCCAAGGAAGCCTCTCCTGGATTTGCCAGACCTGCGCCAGGCCTTTTTCAGCCACCGTCAGTGGTTCGACCAACACCCCCACATCGCGCAGTTCCGGAGGCACCAACGTCAAGTATTGCTCTTCTTCGACATAGTAATCCGTCATGAAGCCGTGGGTCATTTTGATGCCGCGCTCGGTGAAATCGCCGGTGAAACAAAAATCCTGAAATCCGCGCTGACACGGCAGGCAATGATGGTGCGGGCAAGGCCGACGCACGGAAGGCACGACGAGATCGCCCGGTTGAAAAACCGACACTCCGGAGCCCACCTCCACCACCTGGCCCAATGACTCGTGGCCGAGGACGAGATACTCCGATCCATGGGGCGGAGAACCATAGAAGAACGCGCAAATCTCTTTGTCCGTTCCGCATATGCCAACGTCCAGGGATTTTACCTTAATGTCATAGGCTCCAGCGATCTGGGGGGCGGCGTGCTCGACGAGGCAAATCTCTTTCTTGCTTGGGATCACACCCACCGCGCGCATTGTGGCTTTGCTCATGGGATATGCTAGTTGAGTCCGACAACGGAGCCACTACTACCTGCCTCAAAGCGCGAAGTCGAGCCAAATGGGGCGAGCCGCACTCTCTGCGATCCACCCTGGAGTGCGGGTCAAGCGATGGAGCGGCAGGCGTCTCGCCCGCAATTTCGTAAGGCGGCGCCGCCACAAACAAACAGGGTGCGGTGAGACTCCTGTCGAGGCCTGGCATTATTTCGGGCAGAGACAAATCTTGCGGGCGAGCCGCCCGCGCTCCGAAGGTCAGTTTCGCCGCATCGACGGTCCGAGCCAGCGCAACCGCAAGGCGTTCCCAATCACCATCAAGTCAGAGAAGCCCATCGCCAAGGCCGAGATGATGGGACTGACGAAGCCGAACACCGCTAGAGGCACGGCAGCCGCATTGTAGAAAAATGCCCAGAACAGATTCTGCCGGATGGTGCGCAGTGTGGCTTGAGCCAGGTCTATTGCTTCCGGGATGGCCTGCAGGTTTGATCGCAACAAAATCATGTCGGCCGCCTCTTTCGCCACATCGCTGGCTTGGCTCACCGCAATCCCAAGGTCGGCTTGCTCCAGCGCGGGCGCATCGTTGATGCCATCCCCCACGAACGCCACATGTTGGCCGCGGTTCTGGAGTTCCATCACGATGGCCCCCTTCCGCTCCGGTTTCACTTCGGCATAGACATTGGCGTCGTCAATGCCGGCTTGCAGCGCGATCGCCGCTGCCGTGAGTTGATGGTCGCCGGTGACCAGAAAAACGGAGAGGCCGCGTCGCTTGAGCTCGGCTGTCACTTCTGCCGCGTTGGACTTGACGGTGTCCTGGAGCGCAAATTGAGCCAGGAGCCGCCGATCCATGGCCAGGCCAAGAATCGTCGCTCCCTTGGCCGACCAAGCGCGGGAAAACTCAACTCCGCTCGAGAGATCGACTCCAAGCTCATTGAGCCAGACCAGAGAGCCAAGCCGAACCACGCGACCTGTGCTTGCTGACGGATCCGCGGACAGCATTGCCTGCACGCCAGCTCCACGGATTTCCTGCCATTCCAAGATTGGCACTGTGCTGTTCGACAGAGCCGCGATGGCGACGCTCAGCGGATGCTGCGACGGCTTGGCGAGCGAGGCTGCAAGTTCGCGGCTGGCAGCTCCCGCAGATAATTCTCCCGGATAATCCTCGACCGCTGCCACCGAAAGTCTTCCTTCCGTCAGCGTCCCAGTCTTATCGAAGAGGATGGCGCTGAGCCGGCTGGTTTTCTCAATGGCAAGCCCATCCCGAATCAGAATGCCACGCGCGGACCCGACGTTTGCGCCGGCCATGATCGCAACAGGGGTGGCCAATCCCATGGCGCAAGGACAGGCGATGATGAGAACCGCGGCGGCGTGGTAAATGGCGGTGGCCAGCGGGCCGGCCGGATGATGAGCCGGCCAGAGAAGTGATTCCATCCATTGACTCACGACGCGCGCAGATTCCGGCGCCAGCCCCCACCATAATCCAGTCCCGATCGCGACTAAGATGACCAGCGGAACAAAAACGCTGCTCACCCGGTCGCCAAGTTTCTGAATGTTGGCCCGGCTCGTTTGGGCGCGTCGAACCACCTCGATGATATGGGCCAGCGCGGTGGTCTCACCGGTTGCTGTCACGCGCATCAGGAGCAGGCCGCTCGTGGCGGGTGCTCCGGACTGCGCTCCGGATCGCATCTCTGCTACAGGGGAAATGGGAACGCCGGTCTGCCACGCGCCGTTCACGGTGCCGGCGTAGAGCTTAGCTCCCTTGCCCTTCTCGACCGGCATTGACTCGCCCGTTAGCATCGACTCATCCACCGCGGAAAATCCTTCCAGCACCTCTCCGTCGGTCGGAATGCGGTCGCCAGGTTTGACGATCACCGTGTCGCCGAGACGAAGCTGCAAAACGGCAACTTCGGATTCCTCGCCGGATTTGCTGAGAAGCCGGGCCATCTGAGGCGCCAGATGCAACAGCGCCCGCAAGGAACTTTCCGCTCGCGCACTTACGAGGGACTCGATCCAGTGGCCCAGGCTGATCAACGTAATGATGGACCCAGACTCCATAAAGAAGAGATGGCCGTGCCATCCCGCGAGCAATGCCCACACGCTGTAGGCATAGGCTGTCGTCGAACCCAAGGCCACGAGCGTGTCCATGTTCGAATTACCGGCCTTGAGCTGGTTCCAGGCGCCGCGATAGAACCGCGCGCCGCAGAGGAATTGCACGGGCGAGACCAGGGCGAAAGCAATCCAGTGGTACCAGCGCTCCATTCCAAGGCCAAAGATCCACTCCGAAACCATCAGCGGGAGCGTCGCGATGGTTCCCAGAATCACGTTGAATTTCCAGCCGCCCATCAAAGCCTGCGGCTTCGGCGCGTCTGCGGTTGCGTTCGACGGAAGATTTTCAGCTTGGTAGCCCGCTTTTCGAACGGCCTCCACGAGAGTCGCGGCTGCCGGTGTGAAGCCGGCGCGCCAGCGGACGGACGCCCTCCCCTCCTCCAGCTTGACGTCGGCGTTCGCTACTCCCGGAATCGACTGGAGCGCGTCGCGCACGTTTCGGACGCAGCCCTGGCAATTCATTCCTTGGACCGAAAGTTCAGAAATATCGGCTGCCGAGGCGGCCCCGGCGCCGTGACGTGATTCGCTTACGACATTCATGATCTGCGGTTAGATTATCCCGTGCCCCTCTCGACAAGGCAAGTTCTTGCCAGTGGGTGGACGATTTGTCAGTAGCGCCGGGCGGCGCGCCTACCGCAAAGCCTGTGCGTCTCGCCCGGCGGACTCAGTGTGAAACTGGGAACAACTGTGGAATCTGCGGCTAGCGCCGGGCGGCGCGACGCTCGCCCTCTACGGCAGGCGGGGACGCCCGCCGCTACGCTTGCTGCCGACTCGAGGTTGCGCACGGGCTGCGGTGCATCCCAATTTGTCGGTGATCGTAGCGTAGCCGTCCTCGGCTGCGAGTTCGAGCGGCGTCTCGCCGCCGGGCCGCCTCCGAGCGGGACGCTCGGCGAACTCGCAGGCGAGACGCCTGCACTACCGACAACCGGTGGATGCACCGCACGGGCTGATTCTTCCGAGAATCGCGTTGACCCGTTCGGCAGGGTTTTATATGTATTCCTCCGACTAGTTCCTAAACCACGAAAAGCCTATGAATACTATTGTCCCTCTCATCAGTTCCGGCGTCTCAGGTCCATTGGGTGTTCTGCACCTGCCCCGTTTGTGGCTCAAACTTCTGCTCGAAAGCACGGGAAAACTGGCCCCTGGATACCCTGGCGCGGGCAAAGGATACGACCAGATGGTCATCGACGGCCTCGGTCTCAACCGCGACGCCGTCATCAACTTCATCAAGACGAACAAACCGACTTACCCGGCGTTTGAAGCCTGGATTAAGAAGCAGCCCGGCGCGAAGCTCGACCAGGGCTCGATCGAGAAGCTCAACGCGTCGATTCGCGGCTACAATCATGATGACGCCACTCGCAAAAGCATTCTTTCCGCGAACGCCCTCCCGGATGATGCCAGCGCGTTTAAGGACGCAGTCAACCTGAACAACCTGGACGACTGGAAGGAATTTCACGACGCCCTCGTCCAGTAAATCCGCTTTCGTTCCACAACCAAGTTTCAGCGGCGCCGCAGGCGGTCGAGTCTGACTGACGCCTGCGGCTGTTTCATTTCTGATGTGTTCGTTGTCGGTCGTCATCCCCACATTCAACGAAGCCACCGAACTCCCGGAAACCGTTCGGTACGCTCGCCAAGTTCCAGAGGTCTTCGAGGTGATCGTCGTTGACGGCGGCAGCACCGACGGAACAGCGGGTCTTGCCGAAGAGTTGGGTTGCCAGGTCTTCACGGCAAACCCTGGGCGTGGCGGCCAGATGCGCCTCGGAGCCAGCCACGCAAGCCGCGACATTGTTCTCCTGTTGCACGCGGACACTTGGCTGCCCCCTGACGCCGGCCACGCCATCGGCGAGTGCTTGCAGGATCCGATGGTTGTCGGTGGCGGGTTCCGGAAGACCTTCCGGGAACGGCACCTGCTCAAGATTGGCGCGAGGTTTCGGAGCGCTCTTTTCTTTCACTTGGGCGGCCCAATCTTGGGCGATCAAGGACTCTTCGTGCGGAGAACCGTCCTGGAGCGCATCGGCGGCGTTCCTGACATGCCGCTCATGGAAGAATTTGAGCTGTGCCGGCGGTTAAGACGCGAAGGCCGGCTCAAACTGGCGCGCGCCACGGTCAGCACTTCCGTGAGGCGTTTTGCCAAACGCGGAGTGCTGCGCACCTACCTCCGCATGGGCCAAGTGCTTCTGGGCTACTATCTCGGAAGACCCGTCGAGGAACTTGTTCGCAAGTATGAGCAAAAGCGTTAGGCGGTTTGACGGCCCAGACCAAAGCCTCACGACGCTTTCGCAAAAAACCTTGCGCGCCTCCCGAAGTGTTCCCTAGCTTCTGGCCATGTCTAAAGCTCAGTCATTCTCGCGCCGAGGCTTTCTCCGGCGTTCCGGTTGGTGGGCGGCCACGCCTCTGGCGGCGCCGCATCTGATCCGATCCGGCGATCCACTCGCCCAACCAGGACAGAGTCCGCGTCACATCATCATGCTCATCAGCGATGGCATGAGCGCCGGCACCCTGACTTGCGCGGATCATCTTTCTCAACTCACGCGCGGACGCGGCACGGTCTGGATGGAGCTTTTCAAGCATCCGAGGGCGCACGTCGGTTTGATGAACATGCGTTCTCTCGACTCCATGGTGACGGATTCCTCGGCGGCTTCCTCCAGTTGGGGCAGCGGCTCCCGCATCGCCAACGGCGCAGTCAATGTCCTTCCGGACGGCCGGGCGCTTAAACCGCTTTACTCCATCCTGGCTGAGGCCGGATGGAAGCGCGGATTGGTCACCACGACAGAGATCACCCACGCCACGCCGGCCGGCTTCGCCGCCAACGATGATAGCCGCGGCTCCGCCGAAAACATAGCCCGGCAATATCTGGAACGCCGCGTGGATGTCCTGCTGGGGGGCGGGCAAAAGTTTTACGACCCTCAAAAACGGAAGGACAAGGCCGACCTTTGGCAGGAATACCGCGCGGCAGGATATTGCGTCATGATGGCGGCGGACGATTTGAAGAAGGCTCCGCCGGATCAACGCTGGCTCGGCACTTTCCACGAGAGCCATCTGCCGTTCACGGTGGACCACGTCCACGACGCGGAGCTGATGGCCAAAGTTCCCACGCTCCCGGAAATGACCCGCGCCGCCCTCGCCCGATTGGAAAAGGAGAACCACTTCATTCTCCAAGTCGAAGGCGGACGCGTGGACCACGGCTGCCACGCCTGCGATGCGCCGGCCGCTTTGTACGACCAACTCGCTTTCGACGAGGCCATCGAAGTGTGCTTGGAATTCCAGAAGCGCTCTCCGGAGACTCTAGTGGTCATCACCACCGACCACGGAAATGGAAATCTTGGGCTGAACGGCATGGGCAAAAACTACGCCGACAGCTCTCCGCTCTTCGCCAACCTGAAAAGCGCCAAGGCATCATTCGACGCGATTCTCAAGAAACTGGGCACGGCACCCGAGATCACCGTGATTCAGGAGGTCATCCGGGAAGCCACGGGCTATTCCCTGTCGGAGTCCAAGGCGGCTCTGCTGGTTCCCTTCCTGGCCAAGAAGGGCGAGACGCTCTACGATCTCATGAATTCGGCCTCGGCTCAGTTGGGCCAATTGCTCGCCAACCACTGGGGCATCGGCTGGACCGGCAACGCGCATACCGCGGATTATGTGAACATAGTCGCGATCGGCCCCGGAGCCGAACGGTTCCGCGGCTTCATCCAGAACACGGATGTTTTCCACAAGTTCCTCGCGCTCGCGGAGATTGACTTCAAGAACCCAGAAGTGCCGCTGAAGGCTAAGATGGAGCCAAACCCTGGAAGGCACGATGCGATTGCCTGGCACTGGCGGGAAACTCACAGCGCCTGACTTTGCCGCGATTGGGTCCAAACGCCGTTTCGCTGCAACAGGTGTCTCCACGAATCAGGATCAGAGCGGCTGACCCAAGGAAGCGAGATGAGCCTGGCCGCCATTCCGATTCCATGCAGCCAAGCGTTGGCCTAGCTGGCTCAGGCTCTCCGGGGCTCAGATTAGTTCAGCCCATTTCCACACGGATCCGCGCACCAAGGCGAGGGATCGGGAAGTCTGAGCCTGGAGATTCACCATTCCGAGCGTGACAAGCGGTCCGCCGCGGACACACTAACGCCGCGATGTTGCCGGCGTTCCTGACGACAATCCTGTTTTCGATCTCGGTGGTCAGCGCGAATCGCCTTGCCAAACTGCTCGGCGGGGTGGAAGCGAACTTTTGGCGGATCTCTCTGGCCACACTGTTTCTCGCGATCTGGGCTCACGGTTTCGGAGCCGGCGTTACGGGGGAAGCATTCCCGGTGTTTCTTCTCAGCGGCTCCGTCGGCTTTGGGGTCGGTGACGTGGCGCTCTACCAAGCGCTGCCACGGCTTGGATCGCGCCTCTGCGTGATGCTGGTCCATTGCCTGGCGGCTCCCTTTGCCGCGCTGACCGAGTGGTGGTGGTTGGGGACGACCTTGACCGTGGCTCAGATGGTGTGGAGCTCGATCATCCTCGCGGGAGTGGGTGTGGCTCTGGCGCCCGGCGAACACCTTGCCATTCCTCCGCGTGTCCTCTCGGTCGGCATTCTCTATGGAGTGCTGGCGGCGTTTGGGCAAGGCTTTGGCGCTGTGCTGAGCCGGAAGGCGTACCATGTCGCCCAGTCCGCCGGAGAAAGCATCGACGGCCTCAGCGCTGCCTATCAAAGGATTTTGGCGGGCTGGGTTGTGGCCGCCGTGTTGCTCTTGGCGGTGAAGCAATTCGCCCGAATGAGGAACGACGGCGTGACCCGCGAGCATAATCCCGCGTCCATTCGCATCCGCGGCAAATGGGGGATGACCTGGCGATGGATTCTCCTCAATGCCCTCTGCGGGCCGACCTTGGGCGTGGGCTGTTATCAATGGGCCTTGCTCACGACGCCCACGGGCATTGTCCTGCCGATAGTCGCCATCGCTCCGCTCGTCGTCATCCCATTTGCGCGAATTATGGAAGGCGAACGACCCGGCGTTCGCTCGCTGACAGGCGGAGCAATGGCCGTCGCCGGCGCCGTTGGTTTGGCGCTGGCCAAGTAAAAGGGTGGGTCAAAAGCAGGGCAGCCGAGGAAGATTCCGCCAGCCTGCGAGAATTCTCCAAACCCGAAATCCGAATCGCGAAATCCGAAACAAATCCCAGCCGAAGCAGGTCAAAATTCCATACGGGTGCCATTCGGATTTGGGTCGAAGCGCCACCTATATGTCCATGCAAGAGTTCCGCGACGAAGGGTGTTCTCCCTCTCCTCCATGAAGTGGAGGAGAGGGAGAAAACAACGGTGGCGGTGTTAAGATGCGCCCGCTCCCGCGCGAGGTCTTCTTGAAGGCTGGCCTTTTGTGACGTTACCGCGTTATCTTCTCTCCCATGTTCACGAGTCTTCTGATCGCCCTCTGTGTTCTCTTCACGGCCAACTCCAAGCTCAGCGCCGCGGATGCGACCAATCCACTTCAAGCTCAAGCCGGAGCTTTGCGCATCGCCACCTTCGATATCGATGCCACTCCTCCCATCGGCTCCATGATGGCTTACGATCCCGTGACGAACCGCTGGGACCTGGGGTTGCGCGCGCGGGGGATCGTGTTGCTGGGCGCGGCGGAGCCGATCGTCCTCTGCGCCGTGGACTGGATTGGAATTGCCAACGAGGGACACGACGAGTTCCGCAGGACGCTGGCCCGCGCGACCGGAACCTCCCCGCGCCGAGTGGCGGTTCATTGCATCCATCAGCACGACGCTCCCGACTGCGATTTCTCCGCTGAGCGCATCCTGAAGGACGCCGGGCTTGACCCGCGCCAATTCGACAGCCATTTCCAGCGCCAAGTCCTCTCCAATCTGCAATCAGCCGCCCGTGAGTCATTGTCGCGCGCGCAACCAGTGACCCATATCGGCCTTGGTGAAGCGCGGGTCGAGAAGGTCGCTTCGAATCGGCGGATCCTTGGCCCGGACGGCAAAGTCCGCGCCGTGCGGTGGACGGCGATGCCGGACCCAAAAATTCGCGCCGAACCCGAAGGGACGATTGATCCGATAGTCTCACTGGTGAGTTTCTGGAATGCCGAACGGCCCGTGGCCGTGTTGAGTTATTACGCGACCCACCCGCAAAGCTACTATCGCACGGGGATTCCCAATCCGGATTTTCCCGGTCTCGCCCGTTTCTTCCGGCAGTTGGCCGTCCCGTCGGCTTTGCACGTCCATTTCAACGGCGCGGGCGGAAACCTTGGCGCCGGCAAGTACAACGACGGCTCGCCGGAAAACCGCGTCGTGCTCGCCGAACGCCTCGCCGACGGCATGCGCCGCGCGTGGGAGAATTCCCAGCGCCACGAGATCACCGCCTCTGTGGTGAATTGGACGGTCGAGGCTGTACCGCTCCCGCCCGCGAAACATCTCCTGATCGATAAACTGGAAGCCCAACTGAAGGGCCGCGACGGAGTTTTTCTCACACAAGGTGGCGCTTCGAAACTCGCCTGGCTGCGTCGCTGTCAGGCCGGCCACCGGATCGATGTGGCCTGTCTGGGACTGGGCCGGGCGCGCATCCTCCACTTGCCGGGCGAGTTGTTCGTCGAGTATCAACTGGCCGCGAAGGCGGAACGCCCTGATTTATTCGTCGCCATGGCTGCCTACGGGGACTACGCGCCCGCCTATATCGGCACAGCCATCGCCTACGAGCAAGGCGGGTATGAAACAGGTCCCTCCGCCTCGAACGTGGCGCCGGTGGTCGAAGGCGTCCTCCTGACCGCGATTCGGCAATTGCTACAAGGACATCCCTAATGCCTGCCTAAAACCGTAGCAGCCAACGTGAGGAGGCTCTGACCCAAAGATCTCAAATCTCAAATCTGAAATCTCAAATTCCAGGTGAGCCTTGTCACCTCGGCCTCCAGAAATAGAAGCATGAGTTCAAATCCCATATCACCGGACAAACTGGCGCGCCTCGAAGAACGGATGGCGGCGTTCGGCGTGCGCGAGAGCGATTTGGAGGAGACGTTCATCCGTTCGGGTGGCCCGGGCGGCCAGAACGTGAACAAGATTTCTTCTTGCGTCCTGCTCCTGCATCGCCCCACGGGCTTGCGCGTGAAATGCCAGACGACGCGGCATCAGGCCATGAACCGGTTCCTGGCGCGCCAGCTCTTGCTCGACAAGATCGACGAAATGCGAAAAAGCCGCGCGTCGGCCGAACGCTCGGCCCTCGAAAAAATGCGCCGGCAGCGACGGAAACGCTCTCGTCGCGCGACGGAGCGCATGCTCGCGGACAAAGCGCGACACGGTGAGAAAAAGCGGCTCCGCCGCACAGTTACGCCGGACTAGGGCAGTCGCCCCGATGGCCAGCTTCAGCTAGCGGTCGAGCACTCCCGGCATTCGACGTGCAAGGGAGAAAAGACCGGCACCTCAAATCACTGTAACTTGTTCTTGCAGGTATCTGCCTTGCAGAATAGCCTCCGTCGAGGGCAAGGAATGAAACAGCGAGCGTCAGTCCCCTGTGCCTACAAGCGAGAGATTTGCAGCGCTGTTGTGGTGTCGCTAACTGGGCTTCTGTTCCTCGCCTTCTCTCCTCTGGATAGGACCATGGACTACCTGTTCGCCGCGCGACATTCTTTCGCGAACACCGCAGTGATGCCAAATCAAAACGTCACTGTTGTCTTCATTGAGGATTCCGACAAGAACCACACGAATATTATCAAGCTCCTGGACGAGCTGGCGGAACAGGGCGCCAAGGCGGCGGTCCTCGACATTGTCCTCATTTCTGAGCGCTGGGAGCACCCGGAAGTAGTGTCGGAGTTCACCAGAGCCGTAAGCAATGCGACCCAAAGGGCCGATATGAAGTTGGTCTTTGCCACCGAGGGACAGAAAGGGAAAAGAGCGGGAGAAAAGACGGAACTTGGGCCCTCAGAGGAGATTCAGAAACTAGTCGAAGTCGAATGGTTGACCAATCGGACCAAGATTGGCGTGTCTAATTTGCAGCAATTAAGCGGAGTCATTCGCCGCCATTCGTCCGACGCCGGGTACCCGCACGCCCCCTTGGTTGTCGCGATTGCCCAACTCTTAAAGGAATCTTATCGGTATTCGCACTGGATCAACTATTACGGCCCTCCTGGCACTCTGGCGAAGTTGGAAGCCCGATCGATCCTGGCCGGAACAAACGATCTGCGCGCCGCTTTGAAAGGCAAAGTTGTGTTCATCGGGCAGGGGCCGGTCACCACAGATCGACAGGACGCGCCGGACCGGCATGAGACTCCATTCACGTGTTTTGGTCCCGCCACGTCGAGCGGAATCGAGATTCACGCGACCGCATACTCGAATCTCGTAAATCGGGATTGGATTAAAGAGCTTGCAGTCTCTCAAGAGTATTTGATCGTGGCAGTCGTGGGCGTCAGTTGCGGATTTTGCTTTACGCGGTGGCCACCACGGACAGCCTTTGTCAACGCCGTGAGTTTCGCGTTGGCCGCCGGCTTTCTCTCTTTCCTTTTGTTCACGTATGCGAAATTCCTCCCTCTTTGGCTGATCGTTGCGGTGCCCCAAATGCTCGCCGGATTTGCAATCTCCTTCATTCCAGTGAATGACGTCTTCATCTCCTTTCGGGGTGCGGACGGCAAAGACGTCGCCACGATCATTGCCGATGGATTGAAACGTATGGGGATTGAGGCGTTCATCGATCTTCAGGAAAATGTCCCGGGCAAGGCGGAAGAAGTTCTAATCCGTGAGGTGCGCAAGCGCCATAATCTTGTTCTGGTCGTCACCCCGGAAGTGATCACAAGTTGGGGGCCGGATGATTTCATCGGCAAGGAAATTGACGCCGCGAGAGCCGTCGTTCCGGTTTACCTCGAAGGAGTCGGGGATTTCATCCAAAAGCATAAAGCGGCGGGTCACCCGCTGCCCGAGTCCCTGAGCAAAGCACTCGAAAACACACGGAAGATTTTCCATGTCGATCAGAAGGAGGCGAGCGTTCTCGGCATCGCCAATATGCTCAGGAGCGGCATCCGACGAAATCCCGGCCCTCGGCGGTTTCGCCTTCTTTGGCGCCAACTTTGCACGCACTTCAAAATGAATGGCGGAGGAACGGCCTGATTTATGTCTTTGTCGCCGGCAAAACAGTGGCATCTCCGTTTTGAACTTCCCGCGCGAGGCCAATCTCCCAAGAAGAACGGAGCGTCGGCCATTGGACTCGGCCTGTTCCTGCTCCTTTTCGAGACCGCGTTCTCAATTCTTTTGGCCGGGGACCAAGCGGCTGCCCAAATCATCAACCCTGTGCGCCGGGTGGAGTATTCGACCAATTCCGGCGTGAACTGGTATCCTGCGCCCCGAGACCATTATCTGTATCCGCGGGACCAGGTGCAGACCTTCACGGCCAGCTCGGTAACAGTGAAGATGATCCCGATCAGGGGGCAGGAACCTAAGGACGATGTGTCCCTGGGCCCGAATTCTCGGCTGACCATACCCGATCAGGAGCAGTCATTGGGGTTTTGGCAGGGCATCTTCCGTGTTCTCGGCGGCAGGGCGAAGCAGCCGGCTGCTTTCGAGACCAAAGACGTTGCGGGCAGCGTGCGCGGGACAGACGTCATTGTCCAAGTGATGACCAACGGCGAAATGTTCATTCGAGTCGCACAGGGACGCGTCCTCTTGACGAACAAGATGGAGCTAGCCAACACCATCACCCTTACGAATCAAGAAGCAGGCAAGTTTGACCCGGAGAATAAGTCGCTGCGCAAAGTTCCCTACCTTGAACTCCAAGCTCTCGCGCAAACATTCTTATACTACCCCGGCGTGGTGCATCTCGAAGACATCGCGCTCACCGCGACGACGAATGCGGAACTCGAAAAATCTGTCCGTTCTTACACGGAAGGGAATCTGCCCGCGGCATTGGCGGAATATCCCGCTGACCGCGAACCCGCCAATAATCCGGAGAAGCTTTACTTTGCCGGATTGGTCTTGGTCTGTGGCCAGTTCCAAAAGGCAGAATCTCTGGTGAAGAATTTATCAGTGGCCGAAGCCGGGTATCCGCGACAAAGGCAAATCGTAGAAGCCATTCATCAAGTTATTGCCGCTGTCCAAGGGAACGATTGGAAACGCGCTGAGGAACCAAGTCTGGCGACGGAATGGCTGGCGGAGTCGTACTACCAACAGTCGCGCGCTGGGCGCGCCTACGCCCCAACCCCATGGGAGCATAAAGTCTATCGAAAGGCCATGACGGCTTTGGATCGGGCTTTAATCGCTGCGAAGCACGCGACTCCCGAGGGATCGACGTTTGGATTCGGCTGGGTCCGTCGGGCAGAGTTGGAGTTCAGCTTCGGCCGCATCCCAGAAGCCGAAGCGGCATTAGCCAAAGCTCGGAAACACGGGGGCGGCAATGCGCAAGCCGTTGCTTTGCGCGGCTTCTTGAGCTGGGCACGGAACGACTACACCGGGGCGCTCGCGCGATTCCGTGAGGCGGCGGCTTTGGATGGCCGACTTGGGAACGCTTGGCTCGGGATGGGGCTGGCTGAACTGCGCCGCGAGAACGCTATCGAATATTCTCGGCGAGCCGGCCTCTCTTGGGCTTGGGGAGCGAGGACGAATTTCCAGGGACTCCAGCACCTTGAGGCGACGACAACGGTCGAGCCCGAGCGATCTCTTTTAAGGAGTTACCTCGGCAAAGCCTACTACGATTCGGGCGGTCTATGGGGTGGCGTCTCAGACCTGAAGCAGGAGGCACTTGAGCAGTTGGAATTGGCCGAGCAATTGGATCCGCAGGATCCGACGCCCCACCTTTACTCGGCGTTGATTAAGCAACGGGAAAATCGCATCAACGAAGCGATTGAGGACTTGGAGCGATCGGCCCGACTCAACGACAACAGGCAAGTTTACCGCTCAAGCCTTCTTCTCGACCAAGATCGCGCCGTGCGCAGCGCGAATCTGGCCGCCATTTACCGTGACGCGGGAATGTTCGACGTAAGTGCGCGCGAGGCTGCCCGGGCCGTGAACAGCGACTACGGCAATTATTCCGCCCACCTCTTCTTGGCGAACAGTTACAACGAACTGAGGGATCCCCGACAGATCAACCTGCGCTACGAAACGCCCTGGCTCAGCGAGCTGCTATTGGCCAACTTGTTGTCGCCCGTCGGCGCGGGGACATTATCGCAGAATGTCTCCCAACAAGAATACAGCCGACTGTTCGAACGCGATCGCTTCGGTGTTCTTTCGCTAACCGAGTACCGCAGCCGCGGGGATTGGGCCCAGGCGGGGTCGCAGTACGGCAATTTTGGCAACTCGGGTTATGCGTTGGACGCATTTTACCGAACAGAAAACGGCCAGCGACCCAACAGCGATCTTTCTCAACTGACTTGGTCGGCCAAGGTCAAACAGCAAATCAGTCCGCAGGACAGTGTTTTCTTCCAATCCCTGTCCTATGATTCTGAGTTCGGCGACGTGGCCCAGTATTACAACCAGGCCAGCGCCAGCCGCACGCAACGGGTGACCGAGAAACAGGAGCCCAATCTTTTTGCCGGCTATCACCATGAATGGGCCCCGGGATCGCACACGCTTTTGTTATTCGGAAGACTCGAGGATACGCTGACGCGGTCGGATCCGGGGTCCTCAGCTCTGTTTTTGGCCCGGGACACAAAAGGCTCGATTGTTGAGTTTGCGTTTCATCCCCAACCAGCGGACGGACCGTTCAACCTAAGTTACCAAAGTGAGTTGGAGGCTTATTCGGCAGAATTACAGCAGATTTGGCATAAGAATCGGCAAATGTTCGTTGGCGGAATTCGTTATCAAAGCGGCTCGATCGAGGCGAACGCGCACATCAACCGATCTCTGAGCGACTTTCCTGTCATTCCGGCTCGTTTCGAAAACCAGACCGCAGAGGCGGACCTGAATCGCCTCAGTCTCTACACGTACTATCAATACCAGATATTGGATCCATTATGGTTGGAAGGCGGCCTGGCTTACGACCGCCTGGATTTTCCACAAAACATTGACATCGTCCCCATCACGAACCGGCAAACGAACGAAGACCAATTCTCTCCCAAGGCCGGCTTGCGGTGGGCTCTCCAAAAGAACACTCACCTGCGGGCGGCGTACACACGGTCGCTCGGCGGCGTTTTCTATGACACGAGCGTCCGGATTGAGCCGACCCAGATTGCGGGCTTCAATCAGGCCTTCCGCAGTTTGATTCCTGAATCACTCACAGGGTTGGTGCCAGGTTCCCAGTTTGAAACGGGAGGCCTCGCCTTGGACCACAGGTCTGAGACCGGAACGTATCTGGGTGTCGAAAGCCAATTATTGCGGTCGAAAGCAAGACGAGAGGTCGGCGCTTTTGAAAGCAGTGAATCCTCGCTTCCTTTTCCGTCAGGCACACCCGAAAACCTGGGCTATGAAGAGAAATCCCTCCGCGTGACGCTCAACCAGTTGATCGCCAAGGAATGGTCTCTGGGGGCAAGGTACCAGGTGACGGAGTCGGAGTTGAGGCGCAGTTACTCCGCGGTTCCGCGCACCGCGGCGCTTGGGGCCGCCACGCTAATCGAGAGCGACAATACCGCGACGCTGCATCAACTAGAACTTTCCGCCACCTACAATCACCTCCGGGGCTTTTTCGCACAGTTCCAAACGCTTTGGAACAATCAAAGCCATTGGGGATACAAGCCCGAGATCGAGGGTGATGACTTTTGGCAGTTCAATCTGTATGCCGGCTACCGTTTTCCTCGACGGCTCGCCGAAATTCGGCTTGGACTGTTGAATGTCAGCGGTCGGGACTACCGCCTCAACCCGCTCAATCTTTATTCCGAATTGCCCCGCGAGCGCACGCTGGCGGTCACGACGAAGGTTGTTTTTTGATCCTCAATTATCGCCTCGAATTGTTGCCCTAACCAACTCATTGCAGGTTTGGCAAATTCAGGATTGTTCATTCGCCGGGGTTGGCGGGCTTCTCAATGATTCGATAGAACCGATGGGGAAGCTTCGCGGCGTCCGCATCTAAGAATTCAACAAAACCGCTGGGCGGAGCCATGTCGGCGCCCAAAAAGGTCCAATGAATCAAGTCCGTTGACGCTTCTATCAAGTATCGTCGATGCGGTTCCACTACCGCGTTCAGCCGAAACCCGCCAGCAAGGGTAGCGCGCTCGAATTGGTTGATGAACAGCCGCGAGTTAATCGCTTCCCGGCTATGCATGAAACCGAGGAGGCCACCCGTGCTCAGGCAACCGGGTGTGTCAAAAAACAACCCGCTCAGCACAACGTTAGCGGCCACCGTGGATTTAACCCGAATCGTAACATTCCCCTTGATGTCCCAAACCAGGTATTTGCCACCATAAAAGCCGGTCACGGTCTGCGTGTTCAACGGCGGTCCGGTGCCGCCAGCGGCAAATATTTCAACCCGCTGTTCCCTCCCGCCTTCCCAATCCAAAAAATACAGGGCGACTCGACGCAGTTCCGAACCCGTCACGTTCAGGCCGAGGTCGAAGGAGTTGGCTGCATACCAGCAGGCCGCAAGACGATCAGTAGCAAGGCCGGTCTTCTGGAGTGCTCGCATTTCCGCGGTCGAGGCGAGCCAGGTGTAGCTTGAGGGCCCACTCGGAGCCACAGGGATGTAACCTGGAAGGAGGGTAGCCGGGTCGCTGACAACGACGCGACCGTCCGCCCCATACTTGGTCTTCCAACTCCCCTGCGTCGTCGTGTCGGTCGTCACAAAAGTGACCACCGGCGTGCCTGCCCCGGGTGTGTCAAAAAACAACCCGCTCAGCACAACGTTAGCGGCCACGGTGGATTTAACCCGAATCGTAACATTCCCCTTGATGTCCCAAACCAGATATTTGCCGTCATAAAAACCGGTCACGGTCTGCGTATTCAACGGCGGTCCGGCGCCGCCAGCGGCAAATATTTCAACCTGCTGTTCCCTCCCGCCTTCCCAATCCAAAAAATACAGGGCGACTCGACGCAGTTCCGAACCCGTCACGTTCAGGCCGAGGTCGAAGGAGTTGTTCGCATACCAGCAAGCCGCCAAGCGATCAGTAACACTGCCGTCCTTCTGGAGTGCTCGCATTGCCAGGGTCGAGGCGAGCCATGTGTAGCTTGAGGGCCCACTCGGAGCCACAAGGATGTAACCTGGAAGGAGGGTAGTCGGATCGCCGACAACGACGCGACCATCCGCCCCATACTTCGTCTTCCAACTCCCCTGCGTCGTCGTGTCGGTCGTCACAAACCGCACCAAAGGACAGTCCGACGTCAGGGCATATTTCAGAGTCACAAGGCCCTTTGCCACGTCTCCGGTTGGCCCACGGACCCCATCCACCGCGATATAATAAATCCGGTCTTTCACGGCTTGAAGTTCGACGAGTTTGCCGTTGCCCTTTGGAATCGGCCCCAATCGGTAGGAGACTTCCGTCAAACCGGACATGAGCGCTCCGGGACCCGTGTAAACAGCCACAACGTTCGGAAAATCACTGTCGGAACTATCAATGGTTAACAATCCATCAACGAGAGGCTGGTAGGACATCCACATGGAAGCACCGCCAATTTCCCCGCCATGAATGGGTTCACTCGGCTCTTTAGTCGCCGGGCTGCAGGGAGGAGGCTCCGGATTCACGCATGACGTATTAAAGACTTGCGAACCGGAAAAACCGCGGGCTGGCGCGGCGGCGGCGACGCCTAGAGTGTTGAAGGATGGCCCAATTCGCCGCGCAGTCGCAAGCGCGGTGAATTGGGACACGCGGTTGGTGCCGACAACCAAGTCGCCCAGCTTGTCCAAGGCCGACACATTCGTTTCTCCCGCAGTGTTGATCTGAAGGATCGCCGGGGCGGAATAGACTCGGCTAGTGCTCAGAATGATGTTCTCAAACCGATCTCTCATCTCCGTGATCGTGAAGAGCCGTGCCACGTAACCGCCCACCTCCTGCCGCTGCACCGAGGGGATCACCAACACATTGTTAGTCGCATCTTGAATCTCTTTTCCGTTGTGAAACCACTGGACCTGGGCACCGATGGTTCTCGCTCCTGTTGGAAGCTCCAGCGCCTGAACAGACAATCTCACGCGAGTGCCTGGCACAACAGAAGGAGAGGATGGCTCTTTCTCAATTTCCGATACTACTGGCAGGGTGTCCCCGAAGGGATCCAGCCCCCAAGTCAAAACAACGTCGCCCGACGCGCCATTGAAACCATCAATGGCGATTTGATACTGGACACCCGCGCTAGCATTGAACGAAACTCTGCTGGTTAGCGCGCCCCCACTGTCATCGTCGCTAACCAGGCGTATGAGATTCGTGAGAACGCTCCCCGTATAAACCGCCAGCAAGGTGTCAAACGTGCTCCCTGCGGTTGTGAAGGTCGCGACACCGGTGGTTAAAGGCGTCCAGGCAATCCAAGCCGAAGTCGATCCATTCTTGTTTGCATGAAAAGGTTCTCGAGTTTGACGGGTGTATTTCTCGTTTGAGCCTCGGCCAGTGAAGAATAGCGCGAAATAGTTGGAGCGTCTCTCGAAAGCATCCGCCAGCGCCAATGCGGGCGCACGCACTGACAGAATGGCCGCTTGGCTCGCCGCGGCCCCGAGCGAGTTCTGGACTGCGACACTGTACAGGCCGGAGTTCGACGGCTGAACGTTGGCTAGCACCAGGGTCGGGCTAGTCTCGCCCGGGAGATTGACTCCATTTAGCCTCCACTGGTACCGCGGTGTGGGTGTGCCGATCGCTGTAGTGGTGAAGCTGACCCTTGCACCTGAATCGACGGTCTGATTCTGGGGTTGCAGCGTAATCGCTGGAGGCTGATTTTGCCTCGCATCGGATAATGCGCCGAGAAACTCAGATCCGATGGGCAACGCGCCGTCGGCCGGGTCAGGTTCGCCTTGCTTGATCCACGTGACAGCCAGATTGTCGCCCCCCACGCCTTCCTTAACGAATGCTTCAATGTAATATCGCTTGTCGGCTTCGAGACGAATCGGCTGCGATCGGTTATCGCACTGCGTGCCCCCGTTATCCGGGCAGCCGGGCCGCCGGGTTGGCGCCGTCCAAGCCCGGACGGGGTTCCATTCCGGTTCGCGCGCAATCAATCGCTTGTTGGCCGGATCATCACTCGTGCTCAGCCAGAGTTCGCCATTGTCATCGGATGCGATGAAAAAGACGTAATTGGCAGTCTGCTTCGGAATGACGAATCCGCTGATTCTGACTCCGTAGTTATTACTCACATCGCTGGGCGGACGGCTCCCGTCGTCACCACCAGGCGGAAATTCCATAAACTTCAGGAAGCGTGTCTCGTCCGGCTGGTTCGGATATTTTGGACTGCCGGTGAGAGCACTGACCGCGTTGCCGCCGATGTCGCGATAGACTTCCGCTTTGATAACCCCTGCAACGAACGTTTGCTCAGCTTCCACCCGCCCGGGGTCACCCGGGCCGAAGACGACCTGAGCTTGCAGATTTCGGGTGGGTGCAGTTCCGAACAGCGATGACAGCACCAAGAAGATCGGAATTGGCCGCATAAGAATCCTTTCGGTTGTTGCTTTCCTCACGGAGAGGATACTCTGCGTTCGACGCAACGCAGCTTGCGGCGCTGCCTCCATCGTGGAAAGTGAGGTGAATTCACACAGGGCTCCTGGGTGGCTGCGATACTCCAAAATTTTGACCAGGATCACACTATCCATATCTAGCCGGCTTGCCAAACAAAATCTACAAACCTCCTCTCTTGCTCTCTTGCCTAGCAAGCGAGGATGTGCAGCAAAAAAAGGAAACTTAAAACATAGCCGACCGGTGAGACGCTTCTCCGGCGTCCGGTCCCGATCATCAGCGCGACGTGAACCAGAAAGCCGATGGCGATGCCTTCGCTGATGCTGAACGTCAATGGCATGAGCACCATCGTCAAGACGGCCGGAACAGCCTTTGAGAATTCCGAGAGGTCCAGCCTGGCCACGCCTTGCATCATGAAGACCCCAACGATAACAAGCGCAGGAGCCGTGGATACCGCAGGAATCATTCGTATGATCGGGTGCAAAAACAAAGAGGCGAGGAAGCACGCGGCGACGACCAACGCGGTCAATCCGGTGCGCCCCCCTTCTTCGACACCCGCCGCAGATTCGAATGGGATAGTTGGTGGCCAGTGCCATCACCGAAGTCATCAGAGCCGAGGCGAGCGCGGTCGCAGTGATGACGGCTCCGACGTCCATGCCGCTGGCGGCGAGGATGGCCGGGTTGACCGCAAGAATGTAAGCCAAGGCCGCAAAGGTGGTCAGGCCAGCGACGATTTCCCGACGGATTGACGTGCGATGTGCCGAGAGTGCAAAGAGCCGTTCGAGCATCGAGTTGCCAGTGTTTCCGTGGCGGTGGAACGATGTCAAATTCTTCCCAGGTTCGCCAGAGCCATTTAGCCGGCTTTCCCTCCCGACCGGCTCAAGCCGGGACTCCGGACGGCCAAAATGAGAATTCCTGGCTTCCGGACTTGCTTTTTGGCATCCAGTCCCGTCATGCTGTCCCGTCTCCTTCAGTGGGGACAGGCGTGCATGGATAATGGGCCCATAGCGTACGAGCAGCGGATGCTGAGGGTTCGGGATTGTGTTGATCAAATGCCGGCGCTATCGACTACGGTCACCAAGGTTCTGGAAATCTGCAACCACCCCAACACTTCGCCGAACGACCTGAACAAAATCATCTCTCTGGACCCGGTCTTAACCAGCCGAGTTCTGAAACTGATTAACTCGGCGTACTATTCGTTGCCGGACAGGATTCCCACGCTGACCCGCGCGATCATCATGCTGGGGATGAATACTGTGAAAAACCTGGCCCTGAGCACGGCCGTGCTGGGCGCGATGCAGGGCAGAAAATCGGAGCGGGTGTTGCGGACGGATCTTTTCTGGGCACACTCGCTGGGCGTTGGAGTCACGGCGAAGGCTCTGGCGATGAAGAGGAATGTGCTCCCGGCCGAACGCGAAGACTATTTTGTGGCCGGCCTGCTGCACGATCTGGGGAAGATTCCGTTGGTGGAGTGTTTTGCAGACGAATACGCAACCGTCTTGAGGCAATCCCAGGAACGGCAGATTCCCTTGTGCCGAGCCGAACAGGAGGTCTTCGGCTTTGACCACGGGTGCGTCGGAAGAATGATCGCGGAAAAGTGGAAACTCAGCCGGACGATTGTGGAGTGCCTGAGTTTTCATCACGAACTGGAAAAGGCGGCCCCAGACGTCTTTGCGCTGGTGGCCGTCATCGAATTGGCGAACATCTACTGCAATACGCACAAGATTGGCGCGGCGGGTGACACCCATCCGGAAACCTCTCTGCTTCCTCAAATCCTGCAAAAACTGAACCTGGCTCCGCAGGTCATGACCGAGATCGAAAAGACTGTGCTTGAGGAGGTGGAAAAGGCCAAGGCCTTTATCAACTTGTCGTGATGGACAATCCAAAGATCAAGGCCATCTTCTGGGGAGTGCGCGGGTCCATCCCATGTCCTGGTCCGGCGACGGTGAAATACGGAGGCAACACGCCGTCGATCGAGCTGCGCTTTCCCGGCGCGGGGAATAGGCTGATCATCATAGACGCCGGTTCCGGCATCCGGGAACTCGGCAACTATCTAATGACCCATGACCAGCGGAAAGGGCCGATCAAGACCGAGATCTATCTTTCCCACACCCACTGGGATCATATCAGCGGCTTTCCATTTTTTACGCCGATTTATGTTCCAGGCAGCTCGATCAAGGTTTTTGGCCCCAAGACCCATGAGCACGATACCTTGGAGCAGATTGTCGGAGGGCAGTTTAGCTACCGCTATTTTCCAATCCGTGGAGTCGAACTGGCGGCGAAGATTGAATACGCTCATCTGCAGGAAGGTTGCTTCGACTTGGGAGACGGCATCACGCTTCTGACCAAGTATCTCAATCATCCGATCCTCTGCTTGGGTTACCGGTTCGAGCACCAAGGGAAGGTTTTTTGCACGGCGTTCGACACCGAGCCTTTCCGAAACCTGTTTTGCAGCGACCCCAAGCATCCCGACTATAACGAAGCGATCGCCCAAGAGGGCGAGATGGTGGCGCAAGAACAGAACGAGGCGCTGGAGAAGTTCTTCGCCGGAGCGGATTTGCTGATTTACGACGCGCAGTACACCCAGGAAGAATACGCTCCGACCAAGCTGGGCTGGGGCCATACCCCGATTGAATATGCCTGCGAGGCGGCGGCTCGCGCGGGGGTCAAAGCGCTCGCTCTGTTCCATCACGACCCCATGCGCACAGACCAACAGTTGGATACGCTGGCGGAAAAATACTGCCATGCGGGCAAGTATGGTGATGTGGATGTCTTCTTCGCCAGCGAAGGGCGGGAGATAGCCCTGTAGCCGGTGCATCTGTGACTTGTTCGCAGCGGTGGCCATCCTGGCTGCCGTAGAGGGGGCGCATCTTGCCGCCATTACCGCAGCGTGAAACACCAGACCAGCTTCCGATCTTTGGCCAAGCTCCACCGGGCAGGATGCCCGGCTCTACCGCAGGCGGGACGCCCACCGCCATGAAACGGCCATTGACCCGACCCGCTTCTTGCCATAATTTCTGGACGAGACAATGGTCGATCCAACCAGTCAAGAGCTGCTCTCGATTACGCGCCGGCACTTCTTCAGTCGATGCGCCGTGGGCCTTGGATCCATCGCTCTGGCATCACTCCTGCGCCAGTCCTCTAGTTTCGCGCAGGACACGCCGAAATTGATTAGCCCTGTCGCCCCGAAGAATCCTCATTTTCCAAGCCGAGCCAAGAACATCATCTATCTCTTCATGGCGGGCGGACCCAGCCAGCTTGAGCTTTTCGATTACAAGCCGAAACTCCGGGAACTGAACGGCCAAGCGATTCCGGAATCTTTTATCAAAGACAAACGATTCGCCTTCATGGACACGTTTACCAAAGCGCCGCCAAAACTTCTCGGCACGCGACGCGAGTTTGCACGGCATGGCCAAAGCGGCGCCTGGGTTTCCGAGATGTTTCCTCACATCTCGACCATCGTGGATGACATCACCATCATCCGTTCTTGCGCCACCGAAGTGTTCAACCATGCTCCGGCGAAATTGTTCATCAACACCGGCTCCGCTCAATTTGGCCGGCCCAGCATGGGCGCATGGGTGACCTATGGGATCGGAAGCGAAGCGCAGAATTTGCCGGGTTTCGTGGTTCTCCAATCGGGCCCGCGCGGCCCGCGCGGCGGCGCGGTGAATTGGGGCAGCGGATTCTTGCCCTCGACTTTTCAAGGCGTGCCTTTGCGCGGACAAGGCGATCCCATCCTCAACCTGTCCAATCCCAAGGGCATCACTCCGGCCCGGCAGCGGCAAGCCATCGATGCCATTCGCGACCTGAACTTGCAGCGACTGGTCGAGACGCGCGACTCCGAGATCGCCACCCGCATTTCCGCTTACGAAATGGCGTTCCGCATGCAGACGAGCGCGCCGGAGTTGATCGACCTTTCCCAGGAATCGCCGTCCACTCTCGCGCTCTACGGCGCAGAACCGGGCAAACCTTCCTTTGCCAATAATTGCCTGCTCGCGCGCCGGCTCGTGGAACGCGGCGTCCGCTTTATCCAACTGTATCATACGAATTGGGACAGCCACGGCGGCCCCGGCGAGGACCTGCAAAAATCGTTCGAAAAAGTCTGCCATGATGTGGATCAGCCGTGCGCGGCCTTGGTCAAGGATCTCCGGCAACGCGGCCTGCTCGATGACACGCTGGTGATTTGGGGCGGCGAGTTCGGCCGCACTCCCATGGGAGAAAACCGCGAAACCACCGGGCGCAATCATCACATCGACGCTTTTACGATCTGGATGGCGGGAGGCGGCGTCAAAGCCGGTTGCGTTCTAGGCGCCACGGATGAGTTAGGATTCGGCCCTGTGGAAGACCGAGTCCATGTGCACGATCTGCACGCCACCCTCCTGCATCTGCTGGGACTCGACCACACCAAGCTCACGTTTCGTTTCCAGGGCCGCGATTTTCGACTCACGGACGTCGCCGGAAATGTGGTGACGAAGCTGTTGGCTTGAGAGTCACTTCATCCCTTGGTCCTTGGGCGTCGCCTTTCCCCTCACCCTGGCCCTCTCAAGGAGAGGGAATAGCCATTTCCGCGTCCGGCTCACGGCGGCAGCCAGTTTTTCCGCGCGCTGCGGGCGGTTCTCCCTCTCCCCTGGGGAGACTATGTGTTTAGCGTAGCGCAGATTCTCAATCTATCAGTATCGCCTGAAATCGTCGCAGTTCGCGCAAATTCTCGTCATCGTCATCGTCATCGTCATCCTCTCTCGAAGTTTTGGTTGCGGCTCGACCGCGCTGGGCTGTATCGCGGAATAGCATTCCGCATCCGCCGGACAAGCTCCAACGCCCTGGAACTTGCCGATCCGCCGCCGATTGCAAATTGGCGATACGGCAGAGTGCAACTCTGCGCTACGCCAGAAACGCCGCTAACCAGATACTGGGAAGGGCCAGGGTGAGGGGGAAGGAAACGTGGTCCGGCGTCCTCGTGTGCTACGCATGACTCAACAGGAATTGCTCCAGCGCCCGGACCGGCGCACGGTCGTCGTAAACGACGCTTTTTTGCGATCGAATTCTTTCCGTCACCGCGGCGCGCCACTTCACATCCAACCCAAGCCTCACGGCGATCTCGATGTACTCTTCAACGTCGCCGGCGATCAATTCCTCAATTCCCGCCCGGCGCAGCATTCCGTACGTATGCCGTCCTCTCATTAACGGCCCCGGTCGCGTGACAATTGGCTTATCGCAAGCCAGGGCTTCCAGGCTGCTGTTCCCGCCCGACCACAAAAGACTGTCCAACAGCACGGTCGCCTCTTGCGTGGCCTGAAAGAATCCTTCCTCGGACAATCGGGGACAAAAGCGGACATAATGCTCCGCGCTCAAGCCCTGTCTGGAAAAGGCGCCCCGGAGACGGTTCAGGAATGTCTGCGTGACACCGGTCGAGGGGTGGCGAATAAACCGGAAGTCCGCATTCCGAACTCGCAGCGCGATGCGTGGGTAAATCTCATCGAACTGAGGCAGCAATTTAAAGAGGCTCTGGCTGCAGAAGTAATGGACCCTGTCACGGCCAGACTCAACCGGAGAATGGAGGTCCTGCGCTTTGGGAAAGCGATAGCAAATTGAAAGATTCGGCAGTGGAATCAATTTCTCGGTGTAGTGTGACTCGCCATTCTCCGGTTCCATGAGTTCGCTGCTCAGGAAGTAATCGATCGTCGGAAGGCCGGAGGTGACCGGGTGTCCCCAAGCGCAGCATTGGACGGGCGCCAGTCTCAGCGCCGCCAGGGGCTGTGTGCGGAAATGCATCCCGATGTCCAAATAGACGATCACGTCGAAGCGCTGATCTCGCATCCATTCCATCACTCTCCGGGCTGGAAGCGCCCCCAAATTGTGCCAGCAACCGTCCCTTCCAATATCGACGGGCTCGGCATCGGGACCCGCCGCCAGGCCGACGGCATGAACGTCAAATTTTGCGCGATCCAATTCTCTCAACCATCCCCCAAACAACTTGGCCATCGTGTGCCGGACGAAATAAGAGCTCACGAAGGCGACACGGATCTTGTCCTCCGCGACCCGGGCGCGCCTCGGGATTCGCCGCGTCAGACCCGGAAAAGCGATCGCCGCCAGTTCGCTCAGGAGTTGGCTATACTTGGCCTGCAACCGGGTGTGATCCTTCCCCTGATAGTGCAAGTAGAAATTCGTTTTCCACGAAAGCAAGGAGAGCGCTTGTGTTGGATCCGCGAGGGGCTTGCTTCGAACCTCGTTCAGGAGGCAGTCGATTCCTTCAGACCAGCGCGCGGCATACGCGTCCAGTTGTTTCTCATCCTGATAAACTATGGGCAGTGCCAAGCAACGGGCCCAATGGGCCTGCCGGCATTTCGGGTCCAATCGCAGCGCCACGTCGTAGTCGCGGATGGCATCCTCCGACAAGCCGCACTGTTCCTCCGCCAAGGCCAAGTTCAAACGGACTTCAAGAATATCGGGTTTGAACCCGATGGCACATCGATAAGCCGACACCGCTTCCTCGAACCGTCCGGCTTCCTGGAGGGCAAGACCGAGATTGCCGTGAAGTTCTCGGAAACTCGCTCCGGCCTCCAGCGCGCGGCGATACGCCAAGATCGCTTCCTTCGTGCGCTTGAGTTCCCAGAGGCAACATCCCAAGTGGAAATGCGCCTCCCCAAGGGTCTGCGAATGGCTCGGGTTGAATCCGATCACGTTCCGAAAGCAGGTCATGGCCTCGCCCGGCTTCCCCAGTTTGCGCAAGGCCAGGCCAAGGTTGAAATGCGCGTCGGAAGCCTGAGGCTCGATTGCTAGCGTGTGCCTGTAAACAGAAACCGCTTCGACGAAATTACCGCAGGCCGACAGCGCATTTCCTAGATTGAGGAGTATGGTCGCGTTGTTCGCTTTCAGCGCCGCTGCCTTCTTCAGCAACTGCGCCGCTCGTCCCGCGTCGCCTGAATTCAGGGTTGCGAGCGCGAGCAGGTGCAGCGCCTCGACGTGATCCGGCCGAAGCGCCACCACCCTCTCGCAAATCTCGGCGGCTCGGACCCAATCGCCGGCTCGCTGATGCGCCAACGCGGCCGTCAACGCTGCCTGGACGTCTTGAGTTTGATTTTCCGGTGCGGGCGAATCGCTGTTTCGCATTGCGTCCCGCAAAGGCCTGATTCATCGCCTTGCGGTGCCACCATAATCCCAAGCCGTGCGACCGCCATACAAGACAAAGTTCATTCCCGGAAGTGCCGTGCCTTCCAACTCAACGGCGCTCGCCGGCACTTCCAACCGGACCCATTGGCCCGTGGGCGGGAGCGGTCCCATATAACGCCGGCTCGCGGTTCCGTCCGCGCCATAGGGAATGAGGTTCGCGCCCCAGTAAGCGGCGTGTTGCCAATCGCCGTCCGTCGTGCTCCAGGCGAGCATCAGTTCGAGCGGAGGATTCGCGCGGTCCAGAAAGACATACGCGTAGAGCACATCCCCCGGCTGAATCGTCAACGTCGAGTGCGCCCAATTGCGATCAAGATTTTTTCCCTGCAGAAAGAGAACTTCTGCAGTCTTGGCAACGATTCCGGCTCAGGTGCCGGGTTTGGTTTATCAACTTCCTCGTCGCTGGTTTGACTGCCAATGGGAATGGCAGGTGCCGTATTCTTAGAGCGGTCCTATGCCGAAACGTTAGAAATTCATCCGGAAAAATCTTCTGAACTTCACGATTCATTGCCAGTGAGGATTCCAGGGCTCGACAGAGTCTCGCCCCACCAGCTTTGGTTGCGGCTGCGCCGGGCTGAGTCCTTTGCGCCTTCTTGCGGCTACTCCGCCCACATTGAATATTGGCAGCGCCGGAGCCGCGCGGTGGTCAGTTGTGACTGCTCAACTGCCGACTTGGGGATGAACTCAGTAGCCGGCAAAAAAGATCGAATCAGACCCGGAATCCTGTTAAAGAGCGTCCGCAATGCCGGTTTGCTGAAGTAGGGCAGACTTCAAGCCTGCCTTCTTACGACGATTTTGAAGCGAACCGAGAGACAGGAAAGATGCCTGTCCTGCTGTTGGAAAACGCTCGTGAAGAGCTTCCATGATTCTGCAATCACATGTTGAAAGCATGAACCCACCCCGTACCCCTCCCAGGAGTGGAGCTTCATCTGTGGCGCCATTTTCAGTTCCCCTCCTGGAAGGGGTGCAGGGGTGGGTTGGTTTCTAAGAAGAAAAACTGAGGACACCCACCATGCGATGCGCTCTTCCATTAGTTCTGGCGATCCTGTTCACGTCGCTCCCCCATGCCGTGGGCGATGAGGCTCGTGCTGACAAACACGCCACTGCGGCGATCCGCCACGCCCCCAACTCATTGCCGCCCCACCCAATCCTCGATCTCGTTGGCCACCGCGCAGACAAGAACAGCGTGGGCCATGCTCGCAACGTGGCGCTCTACACTGGCGAAGTTCCGCCTTTCTTCTTCGCCACGCACGAGCTGGGCGACATTTTCAGCGCCGCCCGCGGCCAAACCATCGAATGGTTCCCCGATCATGTGGTGCTTGATCCCAGGCCGCCGCAACCGACGAACGCGCCGGAGCCTGTCACCGAAACTCGACGAGTCTGTGTGACGAAGGACGACGTGGTGGTCTGCCAGATTTTTCTAACCAACACTTCGGACAAGACCGCTCCGCACCGCATCGAGATCGACGGCGACTGCCGGCGGTCGTTCGACTGGCGCGAGAAACCTGCGGGGGATCGATTCACCGAACGCATCGGCGACCGCGTATTGGTGCGGGACACCAGCGTCTTTCCAGCGTTCCTGACGAACGGCTTGAGCATCGCGGTCGGCGCGAGCGAAAGGCCCAACGACGTTCAAATCAGTCCGCCGGGGACCTGCCAAATGTTTTTTTCAGTTCCAGTCTCCAAGCACAGCACTTGCTCGCTGATCCTTGCCTGCGCTATTCATCCCGATCACCGCCAGGCGCAGAAACACTTGACGGCGGTCTTGAAGCAGAAAGAGCCGCTCACGGAGAATCGCAAAGAGTGGGCGGCGTTCTTTGACGAAGCGGTCCCGCGCTTTGCCTGTTCCGACCGAGGCTTGGAAGAGCTGTACGCCTTTCGTTGGTTCCTCCTGCGTTTTTCCACGGCGGGGGGCGACCTTGGCTATTTCAAATACCCCGTCGTCTTGGAAGGCCGGCAGGCCTACCAGACTTACTGTTGTTACAGCGCGCCATTCATGGCCTTCGACATGAATTGGGCCGTGGATCCGAAGCCTGGATTCGGACACATCGCCACCATGGCCCACGCCGCCTACGACGATGGGCGCTTTCCCTGGTACACGTCGCCACGCACGAACAAGGTTCAACTCCATCACGAATCGCGAACACTTGCTCAATCCTGACCAGTTCTGGCTCCCCTACCCTGTTCCGGCGCTCGCCAAAGATCAGCGTGATTTCAATCCCACGGGCTTTTGGCAAGGCCCCTCCTGGCCTGCGGCGACCACGCACGTTGTGGAAGCCTTCGCTGCCGCCGCCAAATCGCTGGACCGATCGCTCCTGTCGCAAGCGGGAGAACTGCTTCTCAGAGCGGCCAGAGTCCATCTCCGGCCACGTCCGGATTTTTACGAGCGGTACCATCCCATCGACGGCCGCCCGCTAAACAAATTCCGCGACTACATGCATTCGTGGTGGATCGATCTCATCATCCAGCACGCGGCCGGACTGATGGTACGGGACGACGGCAGCGTGGTGATTGATCCTCTCCCGATGGGCCTGGAGTATTTCGAGCTCCGCGGAGCTCCGGTGCGTGGAAAGCGGATCGACGTGCTGTGGCACAAACCGCGTGAAGCAGGACTGAGTTTCAAAAATCCGCCCAACGTGCGCTCGGGTTTGGTGGTGCGCCTGGACGGCAAGACCGTCTTCTATCGCGCCGCTTTCAAGCCCGGAGATGATCCTGTTCGGCTTGATCTCCGGTGAACGGACGCGCCATCACTCTCCATGAACCGTCGCTTCGTAGCCGCCGAGGTAACGAGGCGGAGACCGTGCTTCGGTGTAGTGTTCAGGACCGTGGGATCAATCCCACTACAGTCATCGCCTCGCACCGCGATGGGAGCGGATCGACCTGGCGCCAGAGCAATTCAGCGCGCTTGTCGGAGCAAGGACGTTTCCGGTAATCTCTCCCGCGTCAGCGAAAGAACAAAGACGACCAGAAACCTTTTTTACAAAACACATTTCGCGAGCTTCGGCTGCTGTCCATCACGAAACTGGCAATTTCGACTTCACGGACGGCGCTCGAAGGCACGCCCATATCGGGCGTGCCTGAAAGCGTTCCGTGAAGGGCATGCCAGTGCCTGTGATGGGGCGTGAGTAGGTCACGCCCCTTCGTTTTTTCAGGCACGAGCATCCCTCCCGGAACCAAAGCCATCCCGACAGGTCTTATTCGCACGCGAGCGAACAGCCTTGTCACGACCCGAACGACAGCAGAACGTTCTGGCTTTGCTGAAAGGGTTGCGGGGAATCGAACCTCTGAAGCAACTCTTTTGGTCGGAACTCAATTACCAGCGCGTCAACCAGCCGCTTTCCCGGCGCGGGTGGACGGAATCGGCCAGCAAGGGTCTGGCGGATGATCCCGTGTTGTTCGCAGGCGGCGCTGAGGACAATGCCTTTCACATCATCTATTGCCGGCTTGCGTCTGACGCCCTCGCGCGCGGATTCGAGCGTCCGGTAGCCACTCAACTGTTGCGCGAACATCCGTACGCGCTCTTCGTTTTCTCCAACCAAGGCCAGACAGACTGGCATTTTCTAAACGTCAAGTTCGACGAGAAGACCGAGCGTCGCCGGCTGTTTCGCCGAATCACCGTCAGGCGGGGTGCGGGTTTGCGCACGGCGACGGAGCGCATCCAGCTTCTCGACTTGACCGAGATTCATCCCGAATTGTTCGGCATCACGCCGCTGGCAATTCAGCAGCGCTGCGACTTGGCGTTCGATGTCGAGGCCGTCACCAAAGATTTCTTCCGCGAGATTGCGAACTGGTACTTCTGGGCGCTGAAGCACGCCCGCTTCCCGAAGGACGCGCCAAAGGAGGGCGACGGCCACGACCACATCAGCGTCATTCGCCTCATCACCCGCCTGATCTTTTGCTGGTTCGTCAAGGAAAAGGGACTCATTCCTGACACGCTTTTCGACGAGCGCAAGCTCGCCCAAACCCTCACGGGTTTCGCGCCCGACGCACCCTCTGACAAGGAATCCGTTTTCTACCGGGCCATCCTGCAAAATCTTTTCTTCGCCACGCTCAACACCGAAATGGACAAGCGTGGGTGGACGAAAGAAGAGCAGAATTTCATGGCGCACAGCCTTT
>JACQWK010000113.1 GCA_016209525.1 Verrucomicrobiota bacterium | reverse complement strand
TTCCGGAGGCGTCCCATACCGTGATGCCGGTCCGGCCAGCCGCGTACACTTTCCCGTCCAGGTCCACCCTCACGCCGTCCGGTCCGGGCACGGTCCCGAAATCGCGGCCCTCGCCCAGCGTGCCGTCCTCTTTCACGGGATAGGCGCGGAGCTTTGATTTCGCGGTGTCTGCCACGAAAAGCGTTTTACCGTCCCCGGTCAGCGCGATTCCGTTGGGGCGCTCCATGTCATCCGCAACCCGGAGAACCTTCCCTTCGGGGCTGATATAATACACCGCCTCCTTGTCCTGTTCCCGCTTGTCCTTGTTCAAGAAGAGCGGGTCCGTGAAGTAGATTCCAGCCTTGGCATCCACGGCCAGGTCGTTCGGCCCGTTGAGCGTCTTCCCATCGTAGGACTCGGCGAGGGTCGTTTCGGTCCCGTCTTTCTCCACGCGGGTCACGCGAAACCCATCCACTTCGCAGATGAGCAGCCGGCGCTTCGAGTCGAAGGCCAGGCCCGCGCCTTTCCGCGTGTCGGAGCGCATCGTGCTCACTTTTCCGTCTGAGCCGAGCTTGTAGATTTTCGAGGGAAAGACGTCGCTGAAGATCAGGTTCTCGCCGTCCCAAACAGGCCCTTCCGCCAACCGGAAACCGGTGGCCACCTGTTCCAAGGATGCCGCTGCCCCGGGAATGTCTTCGGCGGCGTGCGCGGGCATGAGCAGGCTGGCGAAGGCAAGTGGAATGATAAGGACGGTTTTTGCTTTGGTTTTCATTTTTGCTTAGCGTGAGGTGAAGGGAAAATGGGGTTCAGGCAGCAGGCCTGCGCGGCACATTCTTACTTCGCGTCCTGCTTGAGCTGTTGGAGGACGCGATCCAGTTCGGCCTCAGCCTCGACGACCTTGCCCGCTTCCGTGAGCGGCTTAAACTTCTCTTCCATCGTTTTGAGGATGGTCGATGGATCGCGCCCGTTCTCCATCCACTTTTGTGCCCCCTGCGTTACGCGCTCGACCTTTTCAGTGAGCCGTTTGCGTGCGTCCTCGCCGAGTTGCGCGCCGCCGTCCCTCGCGATCTCGCGCAATTTTGCCCGTTGTTCCTGCGTGAGCAGATTCTTCATCGCCACCAGCAACCCGACGTGGAGGTGCTTCAATTCGCGCTCGGCATCGAGCAGTTTGTCGAGCTGTGCGACGAGCGCCGCCTCATCCACGCGGTTCTGCTTCGCGAGCGCGGCGAGCGCGGCGGTTTCACGTTCCAGCTTCTTTCGCAATTCATCGGAGCGTGGCTGCGTCTTCTCCACACGAGCGCGAAGAGCCTCCTGTTGTTCCTGAGTCAAAGCGATCCGGTCACGCGCCATGAACACAAGTTCCGGTGGGAAAAACGCCCCGGCGAACGGGTCGGCGCCTTTCTTGGAATCGTCCGCCGCGAAAAGCGGACACAGTGAAGTGAGGAAAGCAATTAGGGCGATGAGTTTCATGGTGTGTGTGGATGTGAAGTTGAATAGCAGCGGGTTCATTGGGGAAGACGAGGTTGATCGAGCATTGAGGCCGTGGGCGACATCCATGTTGGAAGCAATGTGTCTGGCTCGTAAGACAGCCGGGCGATCGCGCTCTGTGCTGAAGAAATAATGACCGCGAAATCCGGTCGCAGACGTGAAGAATCGCGATGTCTCGGCAGCATCGCCAGCATGACCAAAACCGCACACGCAGCCGCAGCCGCGACCCAGCGCCAGGGGTGCGAAGACAACAGTGCAAAGGGTCGTGGGAATGAGTTGGCCTGGCCGACCTCGATTTCCGTGATCGTCGCCGCCTCTGCCGCCGCACCGAGCGCCACGTCGAGATTCATGTAGTCGAGATACAAAGCGCGCAGCTCCGCCTCTGCGTTCAGCGCTTCGTGCAGTGCGGTGGCTTCTTCCGCGCTCGACTGTCCATTCACGTAGCGCTGAATTCGTTCGTGCCAGTGGTTTTTCATGTGAGTTCCTCCCGCGCGATGGTGCGCCGCACGCATTCCAGCAGCGCCTGCCGGATGCGATGCAGCAGCTTGTAAAGAGACATCGCCGTCTGTCCACGTTGCGCGGCGAGTTCATCCATGCGCGTGCCCTTGGCGTAGGCCGCGAGCACCAGCGCGCGCTGCGGCTCCGGCAGCTTCTGCAAACACACTTCCAGCGCCTCGCGCTGCGCCTCGTGCCGCTGGTCGGATGCGGCAGCTTCATCCGCGAGCCTGCCCACCAGTTCATCACTGAACACATGCTGGTCCCTTGCTTTATCTCGCAAGTACGCCAGCGCCTCATAGCGAGCTACGCCGAAAGCCCATTTCCGAAAATCCCGCTTGGCGTCGAACTCGCCAAACTTCTGCCACAGCACCACCGCCACCTCCTGCATGACTTCCGACGCATCCGCCAGCGACGGTAACAGCGACCGCACGAACGTGCGCAACGCCGGTTCATGCGCCGCGAAGAGGCGGAGGAACTGGTCGTGATGGTGGTCGTTCAAGTCGGACATACGGACGCGCCACTGATTATCTCCCAAAAAGCCCGCCATTTGCCGAAAAATCTTTCGGCTGGGACCACCTGTTGGGCGTGCGCCATTCGTCGAGCACGATTTTTCCCGACGCGAACAACGCAAACCGGTCAGTGAACGGGTTCTTGATAATGCCTCCTACCAGGTACTGCCAAGGCCGACTTCGGCATGGGAAGTTGCGTTGACTCGCGCGGGCCGATGCGCGACGACGGCCCGTTCGGTGACCACACCGGCGATTACACCTTGCCCTCGCCCCGTGGAATAACGGGTGATCCCCGGCTTGAAGCAGGTGACGGCGATATTCCACGGGGCGGGGCGGATCCCGTCTTCCACGTCACCGCCATCACGCACCGCAAAGACTCTCAAACTTTGGACGCACTCTGAATCACCGCAAGAAACTCAGCCGCTTTCACGATGTGAATGCCTTGGTAGTTTCCCAAGGTCAGCAGATGCCGGTCGCCACTGACAAGATACTGCGCTTGTCCAATGACGGCGCACTCCAAAATGGCATCATCGTCGGGGTCGGCGGCGATGGCTTTCAATGTGCCTGGAATTACGATGATTTTGGAGAAGGCGCGCATCTCGCCGGTGATTTCCGCTGTTTCCCCGCGTCGAGGCCGCGTTTGAGTTGGAGTTTTTCGGCAAGTTCAGCAAGGATGGGTTCGCAGGTCAGGGACAAGCATTTGCCCTGGCGGGCGGCTTGAACACATTGATGCGGATTCCCCAGCCAGCCGACGGCGGAAAAGAGGATATTCGCATCGAAGACGACGCGGAGAATATCATTCACGATTCGTGAAGGAGATCGTCCACCAAAGCTTCGCGCTGCGCTTCCGTCATCGCATCCCAATCCAAACCGCGAGCCGCCGCGAGCCGGCGCATGTCCTTTTCCCCGTCGAGGGCCGCCGATTGCCACCACGTATCGCGTTCGGCGGTGAGGTCCGTGAGGACGCGCTGTTTGCTTTGCGGCGGCAGTTGTTTCACCAACTGAACCACCTGCTCGTCGGTTAGCGATAGCGTTGCCATAGTCCTATTCTGGCGCAGGATCGCTTTGGACTCAACATTCCTTTTCCCCACGTTGGCCGGACCTTGAAGACCTCTTGCCCGGATTGAGAATCGGTTCGCCCAACGCCTGTCTGCGCCGAGGCTGCGGCAAGCAGGCATTGTTGGCAGATTCTCTACCGTCCCGATCCGCCCGATCTCACCCGATTTCCCCCTTCACCCGAACAGGCGAGACGCGCTGTCCGCCGCTGCTTTCAGTTCCCTCGCCGACTCCGGGATGTAGCCCAACTCGAAGTGCGCGATTTTTCCGGTGAGCGAGAGATTGCTCGTGCCGCCGACAGAATACGAAACTTCGGACTCCACGGCAACGAGAGTTCGTAATTAACGAATGTTCGTAGTGCGGCAACGGAGAGTGAATTTGCATAAACACCAGTGTTTTCTGGGTTTTAATGGAAACAACGCCTGTGGCACGGCGCGTGATTAAGGAATTGTCAGCGGCGGAATGATAGTGGGGGAAAACCGCCGGTTTGAAATTGGGTTTTCTTCGGATTGATTTTCTTCGAAATTCAGGCTGAAAGCTTTTCTTCCTTCTTCGGTTGGTTTCTTCCTTTG
>JACQWK010000762.1 GCA_016209525.1 Verrucomicrobiota bacterium | reverse complement strand
GCTGTAGGACAGCCGAAGGACGGTGAAAACGAAAGGCAACGAGGCGTCAAATTCTTAAAGTCATTTTTGAACGAAGATGCGGAATTCGGCCTAATTCAGCCGATTTCAACGTGAAATCATCTGCCTGTGGGAAGCCAATGGACACGGACAAACTCCTGATCGTCGAGGTCCCCATGTCCGGCGCGGCTTACGCGAAGCCCCAGCAGCGTGTCGTGTTCCTGCGCCGGATCATCGAGGAGATGGAAGCCACACCCGGCGTTGAGGCGGTATCGGGGGTGTCAATACTCCCGATTGACAAGGGCTGGCCTTATCCTTACTCGCGATCCGACCGCCCGGTGCCGCCGCCCAACAAGATGCCACGGGCTGGGCTGCGCTCCGTCGCCGCGGGCTACCACAAGACTTACGGCATCCCTGTGCTGCGCGGGCGCGCCATCGACTCCTACGACACGTGGGCGTCGGAGCGCGTCATGATGGTGAACAAGACATTTGCCGAAACCGCGTTTGCCGGCGAGGAAGTTCTGGGCAAGCGGATCAATCACTTCGGCAGGCCCTGGCGCATCGTGGGCGTGTTTGCTGACACCAAGAACGCCGGGCTGGCTCGCAAGACTGAACCCGAGGTCAACATGCCCTACTACCAGTGGGAGGGGGCGGACGCCTTGTCCGTGTTCTTCACCGTGCGGGCGGTCTCGAACCCGCAAGCCCTTGCACCGATCGTCACCGAAAAGGTGCGCAAGCTGAATCCCGACCAACCGCTCAGCCAGTTCCGCGTGCTCCAGGCCTACCTCGATGGCCGCACGGCGATGGATCGCTTTCGCTCGATGCTGATCGCCATGTTCGCCCTGGCGGCGTTGATCCTCGCCAGCGTCGGCATCTATGGGGTCGTGGCCTACTCCGTGACGCAGCGCACGAATGAGATGGGCATTCGCATGGCTCTGGGTGCCCAGCGCAGCGACCTGTTACTGATGATCCTTCGTCAGGGTCTCCAACTCACGCTCAGCGGCGTCACCCTTGGCCTCCTCGGGAGCCTGGCGTTGGCGCGCGTGTTGGAGAGCTACCTCTTTGGCATTGCTGCCACCGACGGCAAGACCTACCTGACCATCGCCACCGTGCTGAGCTTTGTGGGACTCCTTGCCTGCCTTGTGCCCGCCATCCGCGCGACGTTGGTGAACCCCCTCAACGCCCTGCGCAATGAATGATCGATTGCTCCGGTTCTCCCTGTATCCATGATGACACTCCACACATTTGTCACCTTGGTATTCTAGGGCGCGAAACTGCATGACGACAAATTTTTGAGGCGCTGGGGCTTGAACGATTTTGCCGGACATTCGCGGCCGGATTTTTTACCCTTCCGGCCATGAAACCAAATCAGCCCTCCGCTGACGAACAACACGTCATGGAGCATCTGACTGACCGGCTGGTCCAGCCGCACGAAATTGAGCGTTTCGACCAACGGATCGTCGAACACCATTACCTCAAAAGTGCCGAATTGGTCGGCGAGCATCTTCGCTATGTCGCCATCTACAAAGGTCAATGGCTGGCCCTGGCCGCCTGGTGCGCCCCCGCCTTACATCTGAAGCCGCGCGACGCGTTGATCGACTGGAAACGGGTCAGTCCCGGCTATTGGCAGGTTAGGTTTGTGAATGGTATGGCGCGGGTCGCAGAGTTCGTGAACGCCTTGGCCCGACTGATTGTCCCTGGTTTCCTTCTTCCTTCCACCGCATTTTTGACGACCAGTTTGACTCGCAAGGCCGTTCAGTCGCCGATAATCTCGTTCAATCCTTCCTCCAGTCCAACGTTGCCGTTGGGCGACCCAGTTAAGTTCTCACCGTTTCATGATGCCGTCTTTTGAATCTGATCCTCCTTGCGCTGATCTTGCAGACCGTCACACTCTGGATGGATGGTCGGGCAGCGAAGCGAAGTCGGACGCAGGCTTGGTGACGCAGATGCTCCTGAATTCCGCTGCAATGGTGACCTATGTTGCTCATGCTGGCGACACCTCCCGTGATTAGACATGACTCCCACTGAACTGCTGGCCACCGTCTTGTTTGGGCTGGCGGTATTGCACACCTTCTGCGTGAAACGCTTTGCCCACTGGGCGCACCAGTTTCCGCCAGGTTCGGTGCGGGAAAACCTGCTCCACTTCCTCGCGGAGACTGAAGTCGTGTTCGGACTGTGGGCCGCCACGCTTTTCCTTGGGATCGCACTGCTCGAAGGCTCGTTCCACGACGCTGTTGCTTATATTGAGGGTCTCAACTTCACCGAACCGAAATTTGTTTTTGTCATCATGGTCGTTGCTGCGACCCGGCCCGTGGTGAAATTGGCCGAGACGCTCATCTCGCTGGCGGCACGACTGATTCCTAGGAAGGAAAGCGCAACATTTTACAGCGCGGCACTGTTCCTCGGGCCGCTGCTCGGATCGTTCATCACCGAACCTGCCGCGATGACGTTGCAGGCGCTTCTGCTCAAGCGCCGTTATTTCGACCGTGGCATCAGCCGCAAACTCGGCTATGCCACGCTGGGACTGCTTTTTGTCAACGTGTCCATCGGCGGCACCCTAACGCATTTTGCCGCACCGCCAGTGCTGATGGTCGCGGCCAAATGAAATTGGGACCTTACGTTCATGTTCGAGCACTTCGGTTGGCGGGCCGCCGCCGCGTGCGGTGTTTCGACGGCTATGGTAACCGCAACGTTTTGGAAGGAGCTTGATCGACTGGAAGTTGAACGCGATACGAGCGGGCGGATTCCACTGTGGCTGACCGCTGCGCACTTGGTTTTCCTTGCGATGGTCGTGGCTTTCGCGCATCACCCGGACGTTTTCTTCGGCATCTTCGTGTTGTTTCTCGGTCTGGTGGTGGCCACCGGTGAATATCAGGAAGCGCTCAAACTCAGAGAAGGTTTGCTGGTGGGCTTTTTCCTCGCTGGCCTGGTCACGCTAGTCCTAAAACAAGCGCATTACGGTTCGTCGAAGTGGCCTCTAACATATTTTTGAAAATTTCATCCCGAAATCTC
>JACQWK010000755.1 GCA_016209525.1 Verrucomicrobiota bacterium | reverse complement strand
GGAGACCTTGGGATGGACTACACGCGGAAGGTTTGTAGTCCCGCCTTTAGGCGGCCCGAGCCGGCTAAAGCCGGGACTACAAACGCCGACCTGTGGCTCATCCAACGGTCTCGTCACTAAGCTACGCTCCGAGGAAGGCGGCACATTCGCGAGCGGCACAAACCGTCCGTTGCGGCGTTCGCACAAGCCGAGTCGGAGGATTCGGTTGCCGTTTCCGTCGAACTCAAGTTCACCCGATGCGCCTGCGAACCGGCCTTGGAGAGGGAACCATCCAAACGGCGGGCCGTGGGGAGTCGCCAACGACAACTGGATGAGCAGGGCCGCCGCGTCGTGCGCCATCGTGGCCGTGAAGTCGGGTTCGGAGCCGAATTGCCGCCGATGCGCTTCCGAAAATATTCGAGTTCGTCGCCGCGATTCGTCGGTCGGAACGATGACGGGAATGACGAAACCTTCAGCCGCAGGCCCCGTTGATTGCAGAAAGGTCCTGGACTGAAGCGATTCCGGTCCGGCGAGCAATCCGCCGAACCCGGCGTCGCGCAGGCTCCGGACCAAGTGGCCGCCCCGTCGCGCTTCCATCCAGACTAGAATGCCGTCAGGTCGGTTGGCCAAAAGCATTTTGAGAAGCGGCCGCCAATCGATGGGAGGTTGAGAAAGGGCCACGGGTTCATCCAGTGAACAGCGCGCGTTCCGCGCGGCAGACATCAGGTCGCGTGAGGTCTCGCGTCCGGCGCGCCCCTCGGGAACGATGGCCGCCCACCGCAGCGGATGGCCTAGGCGGTTGGTTGTCCAAGCAGAGAACACGGCTAGCGCCTGTTCGTCAGTGCGCGGTACGATCCGAACAATCCACGGGATACCCGTTCCGGTGACCGAGGAGTCGGGACACAGTGAGATCACCGGCACGCGGGTGCGGCCTGCCACTTGCAGGACTTGGTGAGATGCTGCGCCGCCCGGAGGAGCAATGATAGCGGAGACTTGCTCATCCAGCGCGAGCGAAGAGACTTCGTCACTTTCTGTTCCCCACTGGCCCGCGCGTCCGCGAACCACCAGCCGCACTTTTTCCGACAATGTCCGGTTGGCACCTTCGACTGCCAGCCTCGCGCCTTGGCGCAGGCTAAGCGCCTCGACCTCATTTGTCGGCGTCAAGAGTCCGATCGTAATGGAACGAGCCTCGGCATCGCGCGCGTCTAACCGCGAGAACTGTCCGATGAGAAAGAGTGGAATCAGAAAGTGGAAAACCTTCAATGAGCCGCGGCATCGTAGCTGGCGAGGGGATGCGACAGCTCGTCCTCCTGTGAAGATCGCGGGATAGGCAATGATTCCTTCCCCCTCACCCCGGCCCACTCCCTTGGGGAGAGAGCGAATCGATCGCCATGTTTCGAGAAACCGAGCGTGCCCGATCGGTCGGCGGGCGGGCCACAGGGTTCCCTCTCCCTGAGGGAGAGGGCCAGGGTGCACTGTTGTTGAATTAGGGACAAGATCGCGTCGGCGCCGAAACCATCTTGCTCTTGCTCGTGCCCGTAATCTTAATCTCTCCACGGAGTTGCAGAGTAAGATCAAGAGCAGGAGCAAGAAACATCGGACCGCGCTTAATTCAACAGCAGTGGGACCGGTGCGAGGGGGAACGCGACGTCCGATCACCAACCGGTGTTGCATATCCCAGCGACTCCTCTGCATGTCCGAAATCCGCATGAATCTCTATTTGTCGATTGAGGCCTCGGTCCGCGAGACACGCTTCAGTTCCGGGAAGGGCTGGAAATTCCAATGGCCCGCTTTGAACTCGGCCACGGAGATCGGCGCGATGTTGTCCCAACGGCCATCGAAGATCATATGGCCGGTCACGCCATCCCATTGCTCTAGATTCGCCAGGTAGTCCCGAACGCGAAAGCGGTTCGCGCCGGCGCGCTGGACCGCTTCGATCATAAGCCTGGCGCCGTCGTAGCCGTAAGCGGCGTAGATGTCCGGTTTCCCGCCCCAGCGCTTCTGGAACCGTTCCACAAACTCCACCCACGGCTTGTCCGTTCGGTCCGGATTGAAGAAGTAGGTGATGGTCATTCCTTCGGCGGCCGAGCCAGCATTCTTCAAGAAGGCCTCGTCCTTCAGGCGATCAAAGCCGAAGAATTGGGCTGTGAGGCCGGCCTTTCGAAACAGAGACACGGCAACTCCGATGTCAGCCGGTTGCCCGTAGAACATGACCGCGTCCGGATCGGTGGCTTTGATGACCTTCAGTTGCTCATCGAAAGTTCGGTCTCCGGCTTTGTAGAGCAGGTGCGCTGCTGGCGGATATCCCAGGCGGCGGATGTAATTGGCAAAGTGCATCACGCCGACTCGGCCCGGACGGCTGCTCTCTCGCAGGATGGCAATCCTCTTGCAGCCGCGCTGTTTCACGGCCAAGTAGGCCAGACGCCAACCCTGCTGGCGGTCATCTGGAAAGATGCGCAACAGCCACGGAATCTGCGTCTCCGTTAAGGTGGGATCGGGATCTGAAGTATTGATGATAAAGGTCTCGATCTTGAGGCTGACGCGAAGCGCCACATGCGTGGCGTCGCCGTCAATCGTTCCCAGATAGCCCAACACGTCATTGTCCTTGAATTCGACCGCGATGTTCGCGGCGCTGCCCCATTGGGGCGAGTCTTCACGGTGGACTAATTCGAATGGAAGTTCATCCGGTTTCCGCGCGGCATTGGCTTCTTCGAAGGCCAGCAGAACGCCTTGTTTCGTACGCGCCCCGCGCACAGCCTCCGGTCCATACGTCGGAGGATTCAGGAGGCCGACTTTGAGCGACTTCAAATTCGGCGGGTCAGGATAATCCCGGCCCGGGCCTCGGAACGGCAGCCGGGTCGTCCAGTATTTGAAAAAGGGCTCGACATTTCGGAAGGGGATCATTTCGTCCGGCGTGTTGCCGTAGTAGAGATATTCGCGATCGCCCGCTTGAAGATCGGCTGCGCTTTGTTCTTTAGAGTCCAAATATCGGGTTTGCTCAGCGGACGCCTGCACGGCCAGGGCTGCGGAAGCGAGCAGCCCAACGATAACGGCGCGGGCCAACCGCAACCGAATCGCCCTCGTCCCCGTCGTCGTCCTCGAATTCGTCTTTCGAGAGTAAAGACGAGGAGGACGAAACACTTCTTTCCAGCCTGCGAACAGGTCCCACGTCTGCCGTGCAGAGTGGACTGGAGGAATGATTACCTTTGCTTTCCCCTCACCCCGGCCCTCTCCCCAGGGGAGAGGGAGAACCGCACGCCGCGATGCGACGAGCCGAGCGTTCCGGGCGGGTCGAGATGCTGCAGAACGTATCCCCTCTCCCTGCGCGAGGGGGTCAGGGTGAGGGCAAAGACGGCGTCCGATGACCAGACGGTGTAATCTATCCCACGGATCAAGGAGGAGAATCAATTGCGTCTTCATAAGCATGCTCAGTGAGATTTGTTATTCTTGAGTCAAAGCCTCCCCACGCCGTTTGTCGCGGCGTTTCAGACAGGCTCTTACCTCGAATATTTCACACCCGCTTTTGCCAGAGACGCATTTTAAAGGTAGGGATGGCGCGCCTGCGCCGTCCCCGCCGCGTACAGCGGCGGAACAGAGCACCGTGCCGATGCAGGAGTCTCCGCTCCCGTTCAGAAGGGTTCGGCGCCTGCACGGCGCGGGGACGCCGCGGCGCCGCGTCACTACCTCCCATTGCGTGCGAAATATGCAGCTTAGCCGCCGGTTGATTGAGACTTCATTCATTTATAGTTTCTGCGACGGAATTGTCCCGAGACTTTTGCGCTAAGATTCCCTTGCTAAGCCCGTCCGAGGTGGCAAACCACGCCTCTTGGTCATCGACAAAAATGCCCAGCACAAATCCATTGGGCAGCGCCGTGGCCATCGGGCGAGTTTCAACGGGCTGCCCTGGCCGGTGGATTTCAACGGTGCCTTCACGCTTTTCGTTCACCAAGTAGTTGACCCAGCAAGTGCCGTCCGTCACGGAGACGCCCCGGTCTGTCCCGATCCAGGCGACGCGGCGGTGCGGCCAGACGAAGTTAATGAAATTGGAAACCAAAGGCGTCTTGCGCTCGACCCATGTGCGCCAGCGCGTGCCGTCGTAACGGGCCAAACCAAAGTAAGTCGATTGCCAAAGAATGCCGTCTTCCCACGTCAACCAGGAGGTGATGTCGTTGATCGGGCCGTCGTCCGGCACCAAGTCATAGTGGAAATCGCCATCCGGATCGCGGTGCTCTTTGAAGGTTCCCTTGATTGGGTCGTGCTCGACGATCCCGCCACCCCAGACGCCGATATACAGAACGTCCTTGGCGCCTTTGACCGCGTAACACCACGGCTCGTGCATAATCGAATTATTATGATCGTAAATCTTCCAGGCGCCGGTCTTGAGATCCAGCGCCCCCGTGCCGGCAGCCGTCGCGGCCCAAACGGTGTCGTTCAGAATATCCACGCCATAGACGACGTTGTTCGGCAGCCCGCTGTCGGTTTGAGTGTACTTGGTAATCTTGCCTCCACTAAAGCGGTTCAGTCCGCGCATCGTCCCCGCCCACAGGTCGCCCGTCTTCGGATCTTCCACCAGGCAGAGAACCAGTTTATGACTCAAGCCGTGCTCCGGGCCGTAGCGCAGGAATTTGCCGTCGTCCTGCCGCACACACAATCCGTCCCAGGTTCCGATCCAAAGCTTGCCGTCACTGGTTTTGAGGACGGCATGGACTTTGTGCTCGGGAATGCCGACATTGCTCCCAAAGTTTTCAAATCGTTCGATGATGGGGAAGGGCAAGTCATCTTTGGCCGCGGAGGTTCCGCCCTGGAGGGCAAGCGGGTGGAGGAAACCGAGGATCAGAGAGAGCCCGATGTAGTGCATCATTGGTTTGCTTGTCATAGGCACATTCATAACCAGGTTAGATTTTGTCGGAGAACGACTATGCAGTTGACGCACGGTTAGAACGGGCAACTGGCCCGTCCTGGCTGGCTACCAGCCCGGGACGTGTTTAGCGCGGAGCGCGGCCATCTTGGCCGCCGCGGGTTGGCACGCCGCGAACGAGGGAGAGATTCGGAGCGGGCCGCAACATGGCGGCTGCTGCGGCCTGGAAGGCCGCGCTCCGCTAAACACACACCCAGCCCGCCAGTCACTCGTTGGAGAAGTGCACCGGACACTGCATTTGCGCAGCTCCGGAGCCGCGGCGGCCGGTTGCCGCCGAGCACAGCCAGGTTGGCTGTGCCACCCATCCTGATTGCACCCTCCCGGTTCATAGTGTCTTGAGATACTCCACGAGATCGTTGAGTTGGTGCTTGTTCATATAACTGCTCACACCGTGCAAATCGTTGGTTTGGTAAATGGTCCACAATTCCTCCAAGGTCTTGGCCCGGCCATCGTGCAGATAAGGCGCGGACTGGGCGATGCCCAGCAGATGCGGCGTGTCAAACATCTCAGTCGTGTCGCGCGGGCCCTTCGTGCCGACCGAGCTGAGCAGGCGGTTTGTGTAGAGCGGAGGCCGATGACAGGTATGGCACTGGCGCGCGCGCGGGATCGGCCTGCTTTCCGAAGTTGTGGTGGCAAAAAAAATCTGGCGTCCACGCTCCTGCGTGGGCGTCAGAGGTTGGTTCCGCTTCCGCTCCCAGCGCGGTGGAGGCAGAGACTCCAGGTAAGCGGTAAGGTCCTTCAAATCCTTGGGCGGGATCGGATCGGTGCGCATCAAGACGCGCGCAAAGCGCGGGCCGCATTGCACCTCCAGGCTGGGATTCTTGCCGATCCATTTGAACGGCCCGGTGCCGGCAACGCCTTGCAGCGTGCGATTGTCGAGCAGGTTATCCCCGATCCCGTCGCCGTCGAAGTCGTAAGACAAACCGTCCACGTGGCCGTCCGGATGGCAGGACCGGCACGAAAATTGGCGTTGGAAGGTGTGTGCGGCCTTTGTGAAAACGCGCTCCCCGCGGCGGATGGGATCGTCAAGGCCGCCGTCGCCGAGGAGAATTCTGCCGCGCGGCTTGAGGGTCGCGGTGTCCAACAACAGCACAGCGTCGGCCAGCCGTTCCGAGACGAATAGAATCTTTCCGTCCGGACTCAGCGTGACGTGGCGGGGATTTCGTCCTGTCGGGATGCGGGCCAGAACATAGTCTGCGGACAAGGAAAGGTCATCGATAGCATCGCGCCGGGCGGCTTCATCCGCGTGAACCAGCCAACTCAACAGCCGCTCCAGGTCCAGGACGGAAACGGCATCACTGCCCCCCGAAGCAATGTACGCTCGTTTGCCGGCCGCATCGATGGCAATACCGGAAGGATCAGCGAAATAGTCATGAGCTTCATCGAGCGGGAGCAAAGTCATCTCGCCTTGTTCATCCGAAACCGCCAGGCCACTGGACATAACCCAACCATTGGCCACCTGCGTAATGGGCACCAAATTCCGCACCTTAATAATTGGGGTCAGCGACCACCGGCGTCCGGGCACCGCCGCCACGCCTTCGGCGAGATGCGCCGACTCGAATGTCTTTCGAGCCAGAATCCGACCGTGAGCGGGATCGAGCATGGTGAGCTCCGACTCAGGGACGGCAAGATGATTGTCCGGGACGGCGAGACGGTTGGCCACAAAGGCCACTGAGCCGTCCTGCGCGACCGCCACGGAGCAGGGTTCGCGTCCAGCCCGCGGGCGCGCAAGTTCTCGCAGCGGGGATAGAGCCAGGATCGAAATGTTGTCTGAGATTGAGTTCGCGACGACCAATCGTTCGCCTTCCTTGGTGTTGCAGAAAGCGATGGCAACCGGCGCCGAGCCCACGGCTGCGCTCTCCACCTCGCTGAAACCACGGGTATCGATAGCCGCGACTCTGTCGTTGTCCCGGCAGGTCACATAAAGCCGTTGTCCTTTGGGATCAAGCGCCAGGCCGAAGGGGGCGCCCGCCAGGCGAAGTCGGCGCGTCACTTGCCGTGTCGCGGTGTCGGCTTCGACCACCTCGTTCACGTCGTCCAGCGCGATGTATAACTTCCGGCTGTCAGGTGACACAGCCAACCCGGCGGGCGCCGGATGATGCGGCCGAGGCTTGGACCAAGGGAGTTTCTCGACGTCGGCCAAATGACAATTCCGGCAACTCACGAATCCAAGATCGTTGCGTCCTGTCCAGCGGCGGACGTGCGAGACACACCAGGAATGGCTGCCGACGCCGAGTGCGCTCAGCCCTAGGAGACCGATCAAGCTTACGAGAATGTAGCCGCGTGGTTTCACGACATCTGTGCGAATCGGAGCGTGGCTGTGGTCGAAGACCCAGCCGCAGCGCGTCGAGACCCTAACCTACTGCGCCTGGTGCTTCGCACACAGCCGCGCTCCGAACAACCGTCGCGACGCGCGACGATTCCACTTGATACGGATCGTTTGAGAATTCGTTCCTCTACGCCAATCACATGCCTTGCCCGCCCGTTCATTTGGCGGATCCTCCAGAACGACTGGGCGAATGCTGCGCAAGGGTCTCAAGCCCCGAATTGAGCACGGCTGGCGGAAAATTCGCGGCGATGGGGCGCGCATTGCGCGGCGAGCGGTTGGGTGGTTCGTGGCAGCCGAGGCAACTGCGGTTTTCTCCCGGACGCACCCAGATGCTCGGCGGCAGCTTTTTCAACACATTGCCTCCCTTATCCAGCAGTTCGAAGCCGAGCGGTGTATCGGCTGGGACTTCCACCAGGAAGGAACCGTCCGAATGCAACGGCACTTCGCCGAGCACCGTCTGCTGGCGCTGGGTTGATGCGGCCAGGACGCGAATACGCGCGGCGTTCGGCTGGGATGTTCCATTCGTTTCCGACTGCCGGGTAAAGTTGGCGTTGAGACACAGAATCGTTCCGGTGCTCTTGTTGAGCGCAACGGTGGACATGTGGCCCGACGGCGGCGTTCTTGGGATTAGGGGCGCCGCTTCAATGTCATGCCAAGCGGGGTCGTCCAAGATCGGCTCACGCAGCGCTCCGTCGGACGCGTCCACGCGATACACGGCGAAGGAACCGGCTGTGGAGCCTCCTCGCTGCACGGCACGCTGGAGGCCGGCTCTTTCTCCCTCACCCCGGCCCTCTCCCGCTGGGAGAGGGAGGAGTTGATCCTGCGCCTGGTCAAATCGCTCGCGCTGGGCAGTTCGTGAGAGTGCGGACCGTTCCCCCTCTCCTAGCGGGAGAGGGCCGGGGTGAAGGAGAACGCTCGTCCCGCCGCTTTCCGATCCTCTCTCGAAGCAAGCCAAGAGTCCGCCTTCTCCGTCGGATTCCACCGATCGGCAACGAGGAGTTGGAAACAAGAACAATGGAGATCGGCTTCGGAAGGGCCTGGCCATGCGGACGCTCTCCGGCCGCTCCTCGGCCTCACCCGCAAGGCAGGATGATGCAAGAAATGCAACTCGGCCATCCGCCAACTCTCTCGGCCGGTACACGAGCGGAGCGCCGTCGCGGTCCAGGGCGAACAGCGCCAGTTCGGTGCCGTCCCTATTCATCGTGAACAGGCCGAGATTTGGCGCGGTGGCGGCACCTTCGCTCGGATGCGATGAGACAAATAGAATCTTGCCGTCGCGAAGCACGGTGGGTTGCACTGCCGCGGTGGTTCCGAACGTCAAACGCCGAGGCGATTGGCCGCCCGATTGCACATACAACGCCGGTGGATTCTGAGCATTCCAAGTTTGGCCGGCTTTTGGCACCGGCGAGCTGAACACCCATTCGCTCGCGGAGATCATGGCTGGGTCCATAGCGCCGCCTTCGATGGAGGTCACCGCACGCGGGCTTCCGCCTCTGAGGTCCGCTTCGTAAATCTGCCACGGCGCGTCCGGGGCGGATTTTCCCACGAAGCAAACTCGTCTGCCGCTCAGACAAACCAAGGGACTGCCCGCCGCCACCAACCCTTGGGAAAGCACCCGGATGCTCCCGGGTTTGAATGGCGGAACGGCCAAGATGAGTCTGCTCCCCGCAGGGTATCGTTGGTCGAGGACATCGGACCCAGGGTGGGTTTGTTGCGTGTGAGCCGGCGTTTGGGTCAGCACGAGTGAACCCGTCGGAATCGTGTCGCTGCATCCGGATGCGAACAGGAGGCAAAGGACAAATGCGTGGGCCGTGGGAGCCGACGTGAGGAGACGGACTCGGATTTTGGATTTCGAATTTTGGATTTCGGATTTCACGGAGTCCGCCTCGTTACCTCGGCGGCTACACGACGACAGTTCGTAGATTCTCTCCATGTCCTGTTGACATGCTTTGGAGCCATGGACCTGTCCATCGGTGGGGCGAGACCCCGGTCGAGCCCTGACATTTTTGCCCGAAACAATGCCAGAGCTCGACAGGAATCTCGCCCTACCTTGAGGTTTATGGAGCGCGCATGAGAACATCACAGACGCATTCAAGGCCATCGCCCTCTACGAAGACTCTTTGACCTTCAGTATTTGATTCGCCGGCACATTGTTCAAAGTCTGCACCGTTCCACTCGGCCAGCGGATTTGAATGGCGTCCGCGCTCTTGGCTTCGCCTAGACCGAAATGAACCCGGCGATCCGACGTGCCGAGAAATCCCGCCTGACACCGTGCCTCCGAGGCCAAAGTCTTTCCCTTGACGGTGAGCGTGATCAAGGCCCCGAAGCCATCCCGATTGCTCTTGGTCCCCTGCAAGTCAAGCGTCAGCCATTGGCCGGCGGACGAGCTGCGGTTGTGGAGCAGAAAGCCGCGATCGCCCATCGCCGTGACGAGCACATCGAGCTTGCCGTCATTATCGAAATCCAACACGTAGCTGCCGCGCGCCCGAATTTTGGCCTTGAAGTAAGCGCCGCCTTTCTCAGCCGCGTCCGTAAACGTGCCATCGCCTTTGTTTTCCAGGAGCAGGCTTTCCCATCCGACCAGATGATGCGCGTCGCCGTTCGCGATGAACGCATCCAAGTCCCCATCGTTGTCGAAATCCAGGAAGTTGCTCCCCCAACCGACGTACTGAGCGGTCAGCGCCCCAAGTCCGGAGGCCATCATGCGATCCTCATAAACGCCGTCGCGTCGCCCCATGTAGAGCGATCCGTAGCCCAACCGAGAGACCAGGATGTCGGGATAGAGATCGCCGTTGCAGTCGCCGATGGCGGCGGTCATGGAGCCCGCCGCCTCGCCCAGCGCGTTGAACGCCACCAAGGCTTTGACGGCCAACTCCTGGAAGCGGCCCTTGCCGTCATTGACCAGAAGAAGATTGGGTGTGGCATCGTTGCAGATATAAAGGTCGGGGGCGCCATCCTTGTTGTAGTCAAACGCGCAGACCGACATCCCGCGATGTCCGGGAATGCGAATGCCGGACTTTTCGCTGATATCCTCAAACGTGCCGTCGCCTCTGTTTCGGTACAACACGTTGAACTCGGACTTATAGGAAAGCGGTCCGGGATAAGCGTCTGGATTGAAGTAAAGATTGTAATTGGGATCGAAGGTCAGGTAGTTGGCCACGAAGAGATCCAGATTGCCATCCAAGTCAACATCGACCCAGAGCGCCCCGATTCCGGTGCCGAGGTCGCCGACGCCGGCCTTGTCCGTTACATTCTCGAATGTTCCGTTCCCTCGGTTGTGATAGAGAATGTTCTTGCCGACGTTCACGACATAGAGATCGGGGCGCCCGTCGTTGTCGTAATCCCCCGCAGCCGCCGCGCTGCCGTAACCGGCGCCCTCCACGCCGGCTTTTCCGGTCACGTCTTCAAACGCGCCATTTCCGATGTTCCGATACAGCCGGTTCGGTTCGCGCTGGGTTCCCGCCGCATGATGAGTGACACGCTCCAAGGGGCCGGCATTCACGAAGTAAATGTCCATGAAGCCGTCGCCGTCGTAGTCCAGGACCGCAGCACCCTGGCCGTTGGACTCAACAATGTTCGCGATGCGGCCATCACAAAATTGGTGCACAAAAGAAATTCCAGCGTGCGTAGTGATGTCTTCGAACACATCGTTCTGCCCCGCGGCAACCGGAGGAGTGACGGTCACGGCTTCGTTCGAATGCGACGGCGCTGCCGCCGGCGGTTCGTGACGAGTCCGCTTGCATGCGACCAGAGCGATAGCCAGCGACACGCATGCAAGGCCGGCAAGAGGAATGGTCCAGAATGGTTTGCGAGGTCCGATCATCGTTTTTGCACTGCGGCAGATAGATTTGACCTGAGAAGCGCAATCAACGCCTACACGCCGATTGTCCAGCACTTACCATTTCTTGGCGATGGCCGGGTCCAGGGCTCACCCGGAAGGCAGGGACGGCGCGCCTGCGCCGTCACCGCCGCGTGCAGCGGCGGAACAGTGTGGGTCCCGGTGAAAACGGCATCGCTCCCGTTCAGAAGAATTCCGCGCCTGCACGGTGCGGGACCGCCGCAGCGTGGCGTCCCGACCTGGCTTCGCGGGTGAATTTACGCAGGTTACAGAGGAGACCGTGGGATGGAATACACGCGGAAGGTTTGTAGTCCCGCATTTTGGCGGCTCGAACCGGCTTAAGCCGGGACTAAAAACGCCGACCTGTCGTTCATCCAACGGTCT
>JACQWK010000761.1 GCA_016209525.1 Verrucomicrobiota bacterium | reverse complement strand
GGGCCAAGGCGTGGCCAACAGCGTGGGCATGGCCATCGCGGCGCAGTGGCAAGCGAAGTATTTCAATCGGCCGGAATTTCAGATGTTTGACTACGACGTTTATGCGTTGTGCGGCGACGGCGACATGATGGAAGGCGTCTCGGGCGAGGCCGCGTCCCTGGCAGGCCACCTAAAACTCTCCAACCTTTGCTGGATCTACGACAACAACCGGATCACCATCGAAGGCCACACCGAGTGGGCATTTTCCGAAGACGTGGCGACACGGTTTCTGGGCTATGGCTGGAACGTTCAGCGCGTCGGCGATGCCAACGACCTCGAGATGCTCGCGCGCGCTTTGAAAGTTTTCAAGAATACGCAGGATCGCCCGACGTTGATCATCGTCGATAGCCACATCGCTTACGGAGCGCCGCACAAGCAGGACACCCACTCCGCCCATGGAGAACCGCTCGGCGAAGACGAAATCCGGCTGACCAAGAAGAACTATGGCTGGCCCGAAGACGCCAAATTTCTGGTGCCGGAGGAAGTCCGGAATCATTTCCGCAGCGGGATCGTCCTGCGCGGCTTCGAGCTTCGGCAAGCTTGGATCGACAAGTTCAAGGTGTACCAGAAAGAATTCCCCCAGCTCGCGGATCATCTCTACAAAATGCAGCATCGCCAGCTCCCGGACGGTTGGGACCGGGATTTGCCGGTGTTCCTGCCCGATGCCAAAGGAGTCGCAACCCGGGATTCGTCCGGCAAAGTGCTCAATGCTTTGGCCAAGCAGGTTCCCTGGCTCCTCGGCGGTTCGGCGGACCTGGCGCCTTCGACCAAAACTCGGCTAACCTTCGACGGCGCCGGTGATTTCTCGTCCGGGAATTTTCAGGGGCGGAATTTCCATTTTGGCATTCGCGAGCATGCGATGTCGTCGATTCTCAACGGACTGGCTCTCTCCAAGCTCCGGCCCTACGGATCGGGATTCTTGATTTTCAGCGACTATGCCCGGCCGGCCATCCGGCTCTCCGCGCTCATGGAGATCCCGGTGATTTACATTTTCACTCACGATTCCATCGGCGTCGGCGAGGACGGGCCGACCCACCAGCCCATCGAGCACTTGGCTTCGTTGCGCGCGATTCCGGGCCTGATCACGCTCCGGCCCGCGGACGCCAACGAAGTGACCGAGGCCTGGAAGCTCATCGCCCAACTGCGCCATGAGCCTGTGGCGCTGATCCTGACCCGGCAAGCGTTGCCGACGTTGGATCGGACGAAGTATGCGCTGGCCTCGGGTCTGGCGAAAGGCGCTTATGTGCTCGCCGATGCCCCGAATGGAAAACCGGAGGTCCTGCTCCTGGCTTCCGGCAGCGAGGTGCCCCTGTGCGTGCAAGCTCACGAGCAGCTCGCGAAGGAAGGAATCAAAGCGCGGGTCGTGAGCATGCCGTCTTGGGAGCTCTTCGAACACCAAAGCCCAGAATACCGCGACAGCGTGATCCCGCCCGGCGTGACCGCGCGGGTTTCAGTGGAGCAAGCCTCGACCTTTGGATGGGAACGGTATGTGGGCCGGCGGGGGCAGATGATCGGGATGAAGACATTCGGCGCCTCCGCGCCGCTCAAAGAGCTGATGAAGAAATTCGGATTCACGCCGGAGAATGTCGTGGCGGCGGCCAAGGCGCAGGTGGCCATGGCGAAGTAAAATCAAGATGATCGCTGCGCATCGCAAGCTCTGTCTAATGGTGCTTTGCGCGTGCGGCGTGGCACTGGGCTGCTCGTCATGCGCCTTTCCTCGTCATGTCGGTGACAACAGGAATGTGGCAAGGGGAACAGTCGAAGCCCAAAACAGATCAGTTCAGTCGCACGAAATTGCGCGGATTGAGGCGCGATTTGAGGACGAGCGGATCGACAGCATCCTATTGGCGCAGTTCTGGACTCTTGCACACTGCGCAACAGAGGAGGGGAAAAAGGAGGTGCGTGCCGCGATCCGAGTTCCTGTAATTTCCGAATGGCTGATCGAGCACCACGACAAGCTGACGATTTGCCCATGTACAAGGTTCTGAAATCACAAATCGCAAATCATAAATCATAAATCTCATCAGCGCTTCGTGACGTGAACTGCCGCGACTCTAGGGTTTCCCCCCAGCGCAACCCGCCGATAACGTCGCTTTCATGCCCACCGTAACGACAACCTTCTTGGAAATGCGTTCGTTCGAGGAATTGCGCCCAAAACGGAGCGCGGACGACAAATTCTGGATTGGCGAAGCGACCACGCCGCAGTGGCCGTTCAATCGATTCCTTTACCTGACCGTCGGTGGCGCATGGGCTTGGAACGATAAACGCGAGTGGACCGACGAGCAGTGGCGCAGCTACGTTGAGTCGGATCGATTGCGGACGTTTGTGGCTTACCACGATGCGTCACCGGCCGGCTACTACGAGCTCCGTCGTGACGATGAAGCAGGCGTCGAGATCGCCTACTTCGGGCTTCTCCCGGCGTTCATCGGACGCGGCTTTGGCGGCGCGTTGTTGACGAACGCATTGGAAGAGGCTTGGAAAATGGCGCCCATCAGAGTCTGGGTGCACACTTGCACCCTGGATCATCCGGCGGCTCTCGCCAATTACCTGGCTCGCGGGATGAGGATTTACAAAGTCGAACTCGGGGATACAGCAGACTGAAAATCCGCGCTACGCCCGCAAGATTCACGACTCCTGATCCCACGGGCAAGATTTCGAGGGCCATGGAATCTGACTGGGCTCCGTTCCCCCACCCCGGCCCTCTCCCCAGGGAGTGGGCCGGGGTGGGGGAACGACCCGTCGGACTGCACGAGCAGGGTCAGCATAATTCCACGGGATCAGGGGCTCTGAGACTGCAGCCCTGCGCAAGCGTTCAAGCGACGTCAAGGCGCACACTGACACCCTCGCCGATCCGCAAGTGAAGCCGCTTCGCCGCATCGCCGCCGTTGACGGCAATCTCAAGATAGCCCGTTGAACCGATCAGAGCCAACGGCCGGCCTTTCGGCACCGCCTGATAGAAATCGACGAATGGTATCCTTGGCCGGCGGGCTCCCCGCTTGATTTCCACGACCAAGCCTTCACATGAACGCGTTGGGGACGGGTGTCGTTGCGTCACTGATTTCTTCTGCCTCGAGGAGTGAGAAGTCAGGAACGCGGTGGAACGCGTCCCTGCCCGATTCTCGGCCGAGATGAGCCGACTATTCGTCCAAGCGTCGAGATGCTTCGCGGAAATGTTCGTGATAGCGTTGCCAAAGCGATCGACGTAGATGACTTCGCCGGTGAGAAGTTGATCGTTGGCCCGCGGTTCCGCAAAATCGAGGCGCTGGTAATCTTCCAGCCGCCGGCCGAGTTTTTCCAAGGACAGGCCTTTGCTGACATGGGCCGCGACAGGCGCGAAAATGTCCCGTCCATGAAACGTGCGGCTCACTTCCGGCAAGAAGAAGCGGTCGTGTTCCAGTTGACGAATGGAGCGCATGGGCTCCTGGAATAGCGCGAGCGAAAGCACACCGTTGTCGGGTCCGATGAAGACATGGTCCGCCGTCAGCACAGCGATGGCCGCCCGATTGCTGCCCACGCCCGGATCCACCACCGCCAGATGAACGGTGTGCCGCGGGAAGTACCGATAGGCCGATGCGAGTGCAAACGCGCCGGCTCGAATATCCCCTGGGGGAATGCCGTGCGTGACGTCCACGATGACCGCACGCGGGTTTAGGCTCAGGATAACGCCCTTCATCGTGCCCACGAACCAGTCCTCGGAACCGAAATCCGTGGTCAATGTGATCATCCGCATGGCGCCAGACTAAGTGGACATGAACACAATTACGATGAAGTTCGCTATTCCGTGTTTCGTGGTTCCAACTTCTCCCGTTGGCGACGAGTTCCCCTCCTTCACTTGGTCACCGCTCGGAAAAAGCGCGGCGCCGAGGAATTTGCCGCCTGGACCTGGAAGACGACTGCGCCGTTGTGCGAGACGTTGGTCACGGTCCAGGCGACGGGGATTTCGCAGAGTATTCTTCGCCGTGCCTTTGACTCAAGACGAAAACCTTGGGGAAAACGGCGGGAGGTCCAGGCTAAATCCAGCCCGCGCTTGCCAAGATTCCAGGAGACAATTACGTTCAGCTTTTCTATGGAAAAAGTGGTCATCGTTGGCACGGGCTGCGCTGGTTTGACAGCGGCTCTCTACACGGCGCGGGCGAATTTGAGTCCCCTGGTCCTGACCGGGATCTTGCCGGGGGGGTTGCTGACGACCACCAGCATCGTCGAAAACTATCCGGGATTTCCCGAAGGCATCGATGGTTATGCACTGATGGATCGGATGCAAAAGCAAGCTGAACGCTTCGGAGCCCGGGTGAAGTTCGCCACCGTCGAAGGGGTCGATCTCTCCGGACGGCCGTTGAAGCTTACGGCGGATGGCGAGGTCATCGAGACGCAGACACTGATCATTGCCAGTGGCGCAAGCCATCGGCACCTCGGTCTGGAAAGCGAGTCCTTGCTCGAAAAGAAGGGAGTGACGTATTGCGCCACGTGTGACGGGGCTCTCCCGGTGTTTCGAAACCAACCGTTGGTCGTTGTTGGGGGGGGCGATTCGGCTTGCGAAGAAGCCACTTACCTGACCCGATTTGCGTCGGTCGTGTATCTGATCCACCGCCGGGACCGTTTGCGGGCCTCGAAGATCATGGCGGAGCGCACGCTTTCCAACGCCAAGATCAAGCCGGTTTGGGATACCGTGGTCACGGAGATTCTCGACGCGAAGCTGGACAAGGTAACCAGTGTTCGACTGCGGAACCTGAAGTCAAATGCTGAGAGCGTGCTGGACTGCGCGGGGGTCTTTGTCGCCATTGGCCATGTGCCTAATACCCAGATTTACAAGGGCTTCCTCGACATGGATGAGAACGGATACCTTACTCCAAAGCGAGGGATGGAGACCAATGTGCCGGGGGTCTTTGTCGCCGGAGATTGCGCGGACCACATTTATCGCCAAGCGGTGACTGCGGCTGGTACTGGATGCGCGGCTGCGATTGATGCGGAGCGGTATTTGGCCCGGCTGAATCAGTGAGGCCGCATTGACCAATTGAAATGAGTTTCGACTCGAATGACCCATCGAGCAGCCAAGATCAGGCGACGGACGAACGAAACCCGAATTGAGATTAAGCTCAACGTCGATGGTTCGGGCCGAAGTCGGATCAAGACCGGGATCCCTTTCCTGGATCATATGCTGACCCTGTTCGCCAAGCATTCCATCATCGACCTCGCACTCTCCTGTCGTGGAGATTTGGACGTGGATGCCCACCATACCGTCGAGGATTGCGGGCTCGTCCTGGGGCAAGCCTTTTCGCAGGCGCTTGGAGACAAGAAGGGCATCCGGCGTTACGGCGCCGCCTTTCACCCTCGGAACCCATGGACGGGAGAGGCCTACGTGCCCATGGATGAATGTCTGGCTCGGTGCGTTGTTGATTTTGGGGGACGGCCTCACCTGGTCTGGCGCGGGATGGAGGCGAAAGGACAGAAGATGATTTCCGTCGCCGAGAGACGGCAGGATATGTCCTCAAACTTTCGGTTTGGCTTGGCCAAGGAATTCTTCCAAGCCTTTGCCAACGAGGCGCGCTGCAATCTCCACTTGGAACTGCTCTATGGAGAGGAACCACACCATATCGTGGAAGCGCTGTTCAAGGCATTTGCGAAGGCTGTGGATGCCGCCTGCCAGCGAGACCATCGGATCTCCGGAATGATTCCGACCACAAAGGGAAAACTGTGAGTTGGGCTGAATACACCACCCTTGAGGGGCGTCCATTCGAATGACAAGGCGCGTCGATTGTTCAGCGATGGATGACGAGGCGCTGGTCAAGGCATCCAAAAAGGGTCGCACGGACGCCTTCGAAGAGTTGGTGGCGCGCCATCGGGATAAAGTGTATGCCCGCGCATACAGCATGATGCGCAACGAAGATGAAGCAATTGATCTTTCTCAAGAAGCGTGGGTCAAAGGCTGGCAACGCTTGAAACAGTTTCAGGGCGAAGCGAGCTTCGTCACCTGGATTACTCGGATCGTGATTAATCTCTGTCTGGATCAGTTGCGGCGACAAAAGCGGATCCGAACGGACTCGATTGAGCAACTGGAAGAGGATTTGGGCGGTGTGGAACGCCAGATGCCGATTCTGAATCCCAATCCCACGGAAAGGCTCGAACGCGACGAACTCCGCCAGCGGATCGATCGAGCGTTAGGCCAACTTTCTTACGAACATCGCACAGTGCTGATTCTGCATGAGTTTGAAGAACTGGAATACAAAGAGATCGCCAAGCGGATGGAATGCTCCATCGGGACGGTTATGTCCCGGCTGTTCTACGCTCGGCGGAAGATGGCTGTCCTGCTGGCCGGGTTGAAACGAGAGGAATTACGATAAATGAACAACGACAACCTGTTGAAACTCCAAGCGTTCGTCGATGACGAACTGACTCCGGCTGAAGCCAAGCAGGTCAAGGACTGGCTCGCCACCGACGCCGAGGCACGGGCTCTATGCCAAAACTTGCGCGAGACTAAGGCGCTGCTCGCGGCGAACGAACCGACATTTAAGCTGCCGGAAACGCGCGAGCTCTACTGGTCCAAAATCCTGCGTGAGATTTCCCGGTCAGATGCCGCTGCCGAGCGGCCGACTCCGCCCGTCTTGGGCCGCTGGTGGCTCCGCCTCGCCTTGCCCTTCGCAGGGGTCGCGCTCTTGATCGTCCTCTTGATGTCGCTGACCAAGCCCTTGAGGACACCCATTCCACTGGCGGGGAACTTCCACGAAATCGAAACTCCACTTGAAGAAGCCAGTGCGATCACATTCCACTCGCAGGCCGCAGGCATGACTGTGGTCTGGATCGATAGCGGAGCACATTAAGCATTCAGGGTCTTTGAGAAGGCCGATTTGAAGCGCAACGGGCGTTCCTGATGAGAACCATTAGCGTATTTGTCCCTCTGTTCCTCGGTCTCATTCTTCCTTTCGAGATGATCGCCGCGGAACCCAAAGTCGGCGAACGCCAGTTCGAAGCCCAGTTGATTTGGGGTACCGACAAGGAGAAGCCCGGAGACCCCGAATTGAAACCAGTTGAGCCGGAGTTGGTGGAGCGACTGCAGAAGGTTTTTAAGTGGAAGTATTACTACCAAGTAAAGCGGGAAGTGATAACCGTTCCCACCAAGGGGGCCGGCAAGGTCACTTTGAGCAAGAAATGCGAAGTTGAGGTGCGCGATCTTGGCAAGCCGATGACCGAGGTCAAGTTGTTCGGAGAAAAGAAGCTGGTGAAACGCATTACCCAGGCGGTCACGCAGTGCCTCGTCATGGCCGGAGATGATCGGAATGACACAGCCTGGTTTGTAGTCCTCACCCCGAAATAGCCGTTTGTCCAGTCGGCAAACGCCTTTTCCACGAAAGCGAATTCAAGATCCGGTAGGCTCTCGAACCGTTACCCTATATGATGTGGATTCAGAGTCGGATGCCTCCAACCGGTTGTGTTTTCTACACGAATTCGCCTCAGATTATCGTTGTGTTAGAGGCACGGGTTTCATACTCTTACGGCAGTCTGATTCTGAACACTGACGAAACCACGAAATTGCTTTGGGCAGTGTCGTCGGAGAAATGATAAGTTGTCTGCAATATGGCTGCGGTGGCGATGGAAGCAGAGAAGTACGATGCCTCAAAAATCGACAAGTTGGAGGGCCTCGAAGCGGTCCGCAAGCGCCCTGGCATGTACATCGGAGATCCCGATGAGCGAGGACTTCACCATTGCGTCTTTGAGGTACTGGACAACTCCATCGACGAACATTTAGCCGGCTACTGCGAGCACATTGAGGTGACCGTTCACGTGGATGGTTCGTGTTCCATCCGCGACGATGGGCGCGGCATTCCTGTGGACCCCCATCCGAAGTTTCAAATTCCGGCCGTCGAACTGGTCCTGACCAACCTTCATGCCGGCGGAAAATTTGGGCAGGGAGCCTACAAATACTCAGGCGGCTTGCACGGCGTCGGGGCCAAGTGTGTCAACGCGCTGTCCGACTGGTTCAAGGTCGAAGTGTCGCGGGACGGCAAAGTCTATTACATGGAGTTCGCCCGGGGAATCACAGTCCGCAAGCTCGAAGTCATCGGCAAGTCCAAGCACACCGGAACCCTGATCACTTTCAAGCCCGATTCGACCATTTTTACGATCACGACCGAGTTAAAGTTCGAAATCCTGGCGAATCGGTTGCGCGAACTCGCGTTCTTGAACCCCGGCGTTGAGATCATGCTCACCGACGAACGCATCGAGAACAAGAACGAGCGGTTCTACTACAAGGAAGGAATCGAGGAATTCGTCAAGCAACTCGGGAAAAACAAGCAGGTGATCCATTCCAAGCCGATCGTGTTGAGCCGGCAGAAGGACGAAGTATTTGTCGATTGTGTGCTGCAGTATAATGACAGCTACAGCGACCAGATTCTTTGCTTCGCGAACTCCATCGCCAATTCGGACGGAGGCACGCATTTGACGGGATTCCGCACGGCCTTGACTCGGGCCATCAATCAGTACGCCAAAGCAAATAATCTGCTGAAGGAAAAAGATCCGGCCATTTCCGGCGACGATGTCCGCGAAGGATTGGTGTGTGTGCTCAGCGTCAAATTGCCGAACCCCAGATTCGAGTCCCAAACCAAGGTCAAGCTGGTCAACACGGAAATCGACGGCATCGTTTCTTCCATCGTTTATGAAGGGCTCATGAGCTATTTCGACGCGAACCCATCGGTCGCGAAGAAAATCGTCGAGAAAGGCCTCTTGGCCGCCCGCGCTCGCGAAGCCGCGCGCAAAGCCCGCGAAACCGTGCGCAAAAGCGCCCTCACGGGCGGAGGGTTGCCGGGGAAACTGGCGGATTGTTCGGACAGAGATCCCGCCAATACCGAGCTTTTCATCGTGGAAGGTGATTCGGCCGGCGGTTCCGCCAAACAAGGGCGCGACCGCCGTTTTCAAGCGATTTTGCCGATCCGCGGCAAGTTGATTAATGTGGAAAAAGCCCGCCTGGACAAGGTGCTGCAGAACGCCGAAATCCAAACCATGATCACGGCCATCGGGACCGGCATTGGCACGGGCGAAGGCGAAGGCGCGTTCAATCTGGAGAAACTGCGTTACCACAAGATCATTATCATGACCGACGCCGATGTGGACGGTTCGCACATTCGGACGTTGCTCCTCACCTTCTTCTATCGTCAGATGCCCGAACTCGTGAAGCGAGGGTTCGTGTATATCGCTCAGCCGCCGCTGTATCAAGTGACGCGGAAAAAGCGGGTCGAGTATGTCGAGGACGATGTCCAGATGAACAAGATCTTGATTCAATTGGGCACCGAGGACGTCCGCTTGCGCAACCTGGCCGATGGGAAAGAACTCACGCAAAAACAACTGGGTGAAATCCTCGACCTCCTCGCCTCGCTCGACAAATATGCCAAAGCCCTGCGGCGTCATGGCGGCGAGTTTGGCGATTACCTGGAACATCGCCATCCGCAAACGCACGAACTGCCCCGGCATTTGGTCAAAGTCCGCGACGGGAATGACGAAACGGTGAATTATTTTCACACCGAGGTGGAGTTGGAGAAGTTTGGCAACGAAAATTCCGATCTGAAGCTTTTCGGCGAAACCGAGGCGGAAACCGGACCCCAGGAGAAATCCCGGAACGGGAACACCCGCCGCGCGCGTCATGTGGAACTGCACGAGAGCAAAGCGATTGGCGAACTCCTCGGAAAACTCGCCCGGAAAGGCCTGAATGTTGAACACTATTCCGCCCAGGACAAACCTCTCTTTGAACTCGTCGAAGGAGAGGGCGAAAAGGCGCAAGTCACACCGCTGTTTTCCATCGCTGAGATTCTCTCCGGCGTGAAGGAGGCGGGAAAGAAAGGCATCCAGATCAAGCGGTTCAAAGGGCTCGGCGAAATGAATGCGAAGGAGCTGTTCGAAACAACCATGAACCCTTCCAACCGCAAGCTGCTCCGCATTGACGTGACCGATGCGGTCGAGGCCGAAGAGATGTTCACCCGGTTGATGGGAGACGAAGTCGAACCTCGCAAGCAATTCATCGAAGACAACGCGCTCAACGTGCGAAATCTGGATATTTAGCGCATGCCCGAAGCTGACGGCTCAAACAATATCCCCGGAGGCGACACCCCCCTTTTCGCTGCGAACGAAAAGATCGACAAGATTAACGTCGCGGACGAAATCAAAAACTCGTTCCTCGACTACTCCATGTCGGTCATTATCTCGCGCGCGCTGCCGGACGCGCGAGACGGATTGAAGCCTTCCCAGCGCCGCATCCTGTATGCGATGCACGACCTGAGCCTCTTCCCGAACCGCCAGCACCGCAAATGCGCCAAGATCTGCGGTGATACCAGCGGCAATTACCATCCGCACGGCGAGGCGGTGATCTACCCCACGCTTGTGCACATGGCGCAGCCCTGGGCCATGCGCGAACGGCTGGTCGATGGACAAGGCAACTTCGGGTCCGTCGAAGGCGATCCTCCCGCGGCGATGCGGTACACCGAAGCCCGCATGACCCATCTGGGCGCCGTGCTCCTGGAGGATATGGACAAAGACACGGTCGATTTCGTCCCGAACTACGACGAGACGCGGACCGAGCCGACCGTCTTCCCGGCGGCGTTTCCAAATCTGCTCATCAACGGCGCCACGGGCATCGCCGTCGGCATGGCGACCAACATTCCGCCGCACAACCTCGGCGAAATCATCGACGGCATCTGCGCCCAAATCGACCATCCCGAGATCACGACGGCCCAGTTGATGAAGCACGTCAAGGGGCCCGACTTCCCGACCGCCGGCATGATCTGCGGCATTGATCCAATCAAGCAGTACTTCGAGACCGGCCGGGGCAGTCTGAAGGTTCGCGGCAAAGTGGGCCTGGAGCAACTGAAAGGCGGCCGCGAACAGATTGTCATCACCGAAATCCCTTACATCGTAAACCGCAAGACCTTGGTCGAGCGCATCGCCGAGTTGGTCAACGAAAAGACGATCACGGATATCACCGCCGTCCGGGACGAGTCGGACGAGCACACGCGTGTGGTCATCGAGTTGAAGCGCGATGCAATCCCGAAAGTCGTCATCAACAATCTTTACAAGTGGACCCAGCTCGAGACGAATTTCGCCGTCAATATGCTGGCCATCGACCATGGCCGGCCGAAGGTCCTCAACCTCAAGGAGCTGATCGGTTGCTACATCGAGCATCGTCGCGAAGTCGTGTTGCGGCGGACGCGCTTCGAGCTGAAGAAGGCCGAAGAAAAAGCCGAAACGCTGGAAGGCTACCTGATCGCCCTCGCCAACTTGGACGAGTTCATTCGGATCATCCGCACGTCGGCCAATCGCGAAGAGGCGAAAGTGAAGCTTCTGGCTTTCGAGTTCACGCGCGCGATGGTGGAGCGATTCGGCGTGTTGATTCGAAGCGAAGCGCGATTGACCAATGGCCGCTACGCGTTCAGCGAGGCTCAAACTAACGCCATCCTCGATTTGCGTCTGTATCAACTCACCGGGCTGGAGCGCGAGAAGGTGAAGACCGAGTATGCCGACGTCCTTCGCCGCATTGAGGACCTGGTGGATATCTTGGCCAAAGAGGCCCGCGTCAAGTCGATCATCAAAGACGAGCTCAAGCAGATCAAAGAAAAGCACGCGGGGCCCAGGCTCACGGATTTGGTGCCCGACGAAGGCGAAATGGCGATCGAAGATCTCATCGCCAACGAAGGCGTCATCATCACGATCACCCACAACGGATTGATCAAGCGCACCAACATCAGCTCGTATCGCTCCCAGCGGCGAGGCGGCAAAGGCGTCATCGGCATGACCACCCGCGAGGGATCGGCCGTGGAAGGAGAGCACGAGGACTTTATCGAACACCTCTTCACGGCCAGCACCCATGATTTCCTCATGTTCTTTACGAACACCGGGCGGGTGTATGTGGAGCGGGTTCACGAAATTCCCGATATGGGCCGCGCGGCCAAGGGTCGGAGCATCGCCAATTTCCTCGAGCTTCATCCGGGTGAGAAAATCGCGGCGCTGATCCGGATCAATTCAAAAACCGGCCCGAACAAGGAAGACACGACGTGGGAGCAGCCTCTCCTCCTCTTCTTCGCCACGGAGAAAGGAACCGTGAAGAAGACCGCGCTGTCCGAATTTGCCAATGTGCGAAAGGGCGGCATCATCGCCATCGGCATCGACCCCGGCGACACGCTCATCGATGTGAAGCAGACGGGCGGGACCAACGAAGTGGTGCTGATTACGCGCGAGGGTCAAAGCATCCGTTTTCATGAGGAAGATGTGCGCTCGATGGGCCGGCCCGCGGCGGGAGTTCGGGGCATCACACTCGAAGCCAGCGATGTGGTGGTTGCTCTGGCCGTCGTGGTCTCTCGCGGAACGCTCTTGGTCGCCGGCGAAAACGGCATTGGCAAGCGCACGGACTTCGAGGAGTACCGGCTTCAGTCCCGAGCCGGCAAAGGCATCATCACCATGAAAACCACCGAGCGAACGGGCCGAGTGGTTGGCGCGTTGACCGTCCAGGAAGAAGATGAAATCATGCTCATCACCGCCGGCGGGCAAATGGTGCGAATCTCGGTGAAGGACATCCGTGAGACGGGCCGGAATGCCCAAGGCGTGAAGCTCATCGATTTGGATCCGAACGACAAACTCCAAGCCATCGCGCCGGTCATCAGCGAGGAAAAAGAAGATCAGCAGGAAGAGTTGCTCCCCAGCCAGAGTTGACATTGCAGCGGCACGTGAATCTGAGACTAACGGTCTCACAGAGACCCCGGCCATGGCGCGCCAGCGTTTGGAGTGCGTGTGCTTGAGCACCGCTTTGTTATTGACGAGACCGTTGGAGGAACGACAGGTCGGCGTTTGTAGTCCCGGCTTTAGCCGGTTCGGGCCGTCTAAAGGCGGGACTACAAACCTTCCGCGTGCAGTCCATCCCACGGTCTCCTCTGTAAGCACTACTGACGCCCTCAGCCGAAGGTGTGGCCTCTGATCCGTCGAAAGCGGCGATAAATCGGCCGCTTTCCAAACGCTTCGCGGCTGACCGCGCGTGAATTAGTTCCATGGGCGTTGTTCGAGTCTCGGGAGTGTCGTTGTCGTGCTCCTCTAAAGCAGCGCCCCGGTGCAACTGCTCCCGCAGCCCGCAGTGCAGGCGAAACAGTGAAAATCGGTTTGAATCCGCTGGCCGTTCAGTAATTCAGGCGTGATGTCCCACAGGTAGAGCGGGCGGCCATTCCGGAGCTGCATCTCCTGCATTTGATTGAAATCGCAGTCATAAACTTCGCCTCGGTAACCAACGCTCAGCGTAGTCCGGCACATCAGTCCTTCCACTGTGGACGGATTGAAGCTGTTCGCGAGCAGTTCGAGGTATTCATCCCATTGGCCCCGTTTCCTCAGGTCGTCGGCAAAGCGCGCAATGGGCTGGTTTGTGAGCGTCAGCAACCGGTTGAAGACGATGCCAAATTCGCGGCGCAATGCTTCCTTGTAATCCCCTTCCAGCTCGCCTTGAGGCGGCGGCAGTTTGGGGCCGAGCGGATTATAGACCAGATGGAGCGGAAGCCGGGTGCCGTAGCCGGCGGCATTCAGTTTTCGGAGCGCCGAGATGCTTTTCTCAAACACCCCTTGGCCGCGCTGCCTATTGACATTCTCCTCCGAGTAACACGGCAGAGAAGCAATAATCTCCACCCGATGGAGCGCGAGGTATTCGGGCAAATCCTCAAAACCAGGCATTTCCAGAATGGTTAGATTGTTTCGGTCGATCACTTGAGATCCTGCTGCTCGCGCAGTCTCGACGAGGAATCGGAAATGTTCACTTAACTCCGGAGCGCCGCCGGTGATATCGACGACCGGGGGGCGGTTGCGCAAAACCCATTCGCCGATGCGAGAGGCCGTCTCCTGGTCGATCATCTCCGTCCGCCAAGGCGCGGCATCGACGTGGCAATGCCGGCAAGCCTGGTTGCACTTGCGTCCGACGTTGATCTGGAGCGTCTGAAAGGCGCTCCTTCGCAACTCAAGCCCGTGCCGCGCGAGTCGTTCTTCGAACGGGTTCATGCCGAGGAAACACTTGTTGGTCGGTTCATTACTTGCTCGACACGGACTCCTCTCACCCCATCCCTCTCCCCATCGGATGGGGAGAGGGTGGCCGAAGGCCGGGTGAGGGGTGTCTGCTTACTTCTGAACTCCTGATTATGAATTGTTGAGCAGCCAGTAGATCGTGCCGCCGAAGAGGCCGGCGACCGGCAACGTCACGACCCAAGCGAGGAGCAACTCTCGGACGGTTTTCCAATGAATGTCCTGACTGCGCCGTGCCAACCCCAGGCCGATGATCGCACCGCTGCTGACATGCGTGGTCGAGACCGGCAAGCCCAGGCAGGAAGCGCCAATCACGACGCCGGAAGTCATAAGATTTGCGACGAATCCTTCGCTGGGAGACATTGGGGTTATCTTTTGAGCGAGCGTCTCTGTGACACGAATGCCCGCCAACACGCTGCCCAGCCCCATCGCTCCTGCCACGAGCAGAAAGCTGACCGTGGTCTCCACGCCCAAAGCCAGGCTGACGCCGAGTCCCAGCCCAAAAATTTTCGGCGCATCATTGAGTCCGCGCGCAAAACTGGTCCCACCTGCGCTCAACCAATGCAATGCATCCAATGCCTTCAACCGGAACAGCACCGTTGGCGCACACCCGCAAGCGGAAGTGCTGTCCACGATCAACCTGGCTTCCGGGCGAATCACCAATCCGGCTTCCTGATTCGAGAGAGAGACCATTTCCCGATTCAGGCAAATGCAATAGCCGTGCAATCGAGCCACGAAGGGAGAGGCCGCGCTGAGAATGGCCACCGTCAATCCAAGCGCTATGAGCGGGCTGAAGGCGAGAGGGACCAGGAACTTGTCCCACAGCGTCGCCCAGCGAATTCCGGCGTGTCCCACGGCTGTCACTCCAGCGCCGAGCAGCGCGCCAGTGATCGCATGCGTAGTCGAAACCGGCAGGCCGGTGCAGGTCGCGAAGGAGACCCAGATCAGGGCGCCGCACACAACAGCTCCGAAGAATGCATGATCCGCCGGGGCCTGCAAAAGCGTGCCTTGGCCACTAAACGACTGAACTAACCCTTGGGAAACAAAGGCGGCGATCAGCCCGCCGGCCACAGTCCAGCACGCCCCCCACGCCACCGCAGTTTTGAGTCGTGTCACGCCGCTGCCCGCCAGGGTGGCGATTCCTTTGGACACGTCGTTGGCTCCATTGCTGAAAGCCAGCGCAACGATAAGAATTAGATTAAGAGAGGCGCCTATCATCTTCAACGCAGAGCCTGTGCGAAAAAGCTGGATCTCTGTAGCCGCCGATGTAAGGAGGCGGACTGTCTTGGATCCGAAATCCGAAATCCGAAATCCGAAATTGGAATCCGCCTCCTGGCGTCGAACGCCGCTATTTTCAGCCGCGCTCTGAACCTGCGCATTTCACACCTTCTTTCCTCCAGAACCCGTTTCGAAGGTAGGGACGGCGCGCCCGCGCCGTCACCGCCGCGTGCAGCGGCGGAACAGAGTGAGCTCTCGTTCCCTGAGCCGCGCTTCCCGTTCAGAAGGGTTCCGCGCCTGCACGGCGCGGGGACGCCGCAGCGCGGCGTCCCTACCTCGCGTTTCCTGGGAATGTTGCAGGTTATATGATTCATTGGCTTTTTCGGCTAACGCTGCCGAAGGCCGGAGACTCTGGTTCAAGGGCACCGCCCTCCATCACAACACTGGCTCGGTGCGGTGGTGAGTCGGTTTTGCTGCCCTTTGGATTCCTTGGGATGCCGGATTCTCATTCCGGAACATTCAAATGGCCGCGCGGCCTGGGGAGAGATCGCTTGGATCGGATCGACGAACGCGAAGTGCTGTTTATACGGTTCGTTTCGGTAAAGCTGGTAGGTTTTGTCGCAGACTGCATATCGGCGGCCTCGTTCTATTCGATGATTGTCGTCATCGAGAACCTCTTTGAACGGCCCCAGGTAGATCACCGCTTGGTCCCGCTCATAACAGGGGCCTTGCTTGCCTTTGAAAGCCTGGACTGTTACCGAACGAAACTCGATTCCCTCCACGGTGCGCCAGGGTTGGTCATCGCGCCGTAGGATCTGCATGCCGAAAAAACCCGCTTCCGCAAAGGCCGCCAAGAATGCCTCTTCGGTGAAGGCCCCGGAGACGCAGCCGCTCCAAAGAACGGGATCGTTTTGCATCTCTTCGGGGACCTCTTCGTCCGACACAATGTCCGAGATAACGGCCCTGCCGCCCTTGCGCAACACGCGGAAAATCTCTCTGAAGAGTTGCTGTTTCGAATTCGTTTCCACCAGGTTCAAGACGCAGTTGGAAATGACCACATCGATCGAGCCGCCGGCGACCAGCGGCTGCCGTGCGCGCAGCTCCGCCGCCAAGTCGTCGGCGGCCAGAAAGGAAGCCGCGTCGGTGATCGGGCGCTTTTTCAATGCTTCGTCCAGGAGTTCAAGATTCAGCGCCAGATCCTGGATGCGCCCTTTGCGGAACTCCACATTGGAGTAGCCCAACCGCTCCGCGACAATCGGCGCGTTTCGTCGAGCCACCGCCAGCATCTCCTCCGTCATGTCGATCCCGATGACTTTGCCTTCGCTTCCGACGATCTGGGCCGCGATAAAGCATACCTTTCCGGTGCCGCTGCCGAGGTCGAGGACTGTCTCTCCGGCTCGGAGGTATTGGCTCGGATTCCCGCAGCCGTAATCCTTTTCAATCACCTCTTGCGGGAGGATCTCCAGATACTTGGCGTCGTAATTGACCGGGCAGCAGAGCGCCGCCTCCGGGGTTCGCGCGGCGGCGGCGTAACGCTGTTTCACCGACTTTTCTTGGAGAATCGCATTCATAGCAGCTCACGATTGCCACAGCTCTGGCATCGGTCTTGCGCCACATCCGTCTCGCGGCGGCATGTGCTTTGAGGCCGAGATTGACCGAAGATTAAGTGCGATCTGTGCGGTTTGCATGCCTTTTCTCGGCTACAGCATTCTCTGCATCGCGCTTCGATCCATCCCGCCGGCGAGCACGTAAGTCTTGTCGCCTTGCGTCCAACTGGCCGTCATCCATTCGCCGGCAGCGGCGAATTGCGGCGGACCGGGCGGTGGAGCGTTGCGCAAGTCCAGCCGGTTGATGACGAACAGATGCACAATCCCGTCGCCTTTGCTGCGGAAACAGATCATCGAGACTCTTTTGCCATTCCAGTCTCGAACGTGGCAGCCAAACCCAGGGAAGCCTTTCATGCCCGCAGGCAAAACAAAATCCCCGTGGCCGCGATTCGTTTTCAGCCACCGCTGAATCTGTTCCACATCCGGGGTCTGGAGTTCCAGGGCGTAGGCGTGGGAACTCAACACCTGGCCCATGTCCTTCCGGAAAGCCGCCAAACTGGGCGTCTGGCCAGTCCTCATCCAGAGGGCCGTGAGCGCGAACAAAAGGGCGGCCGAGGCAGCTACTGCGGTCACGACGCGCCGATTCCACCAGGGGATCGGCTCCAGGATTTTGCGTCCCGCCAAAATGGATGCCCTCAGATGCGGAGGAGGAAGGCTTCGTCCGAGCTTCGCGGCGATGGCGGCATCGAGGTGTTGCTCTTCGCTGAACCATTGGGCCAGGGCGGGATCTTTCTGCACTTGCTGCAAAGCCTCGGCGAACTGGGGATCTCCCGCGTCCTGACCGCCAGGACGATAGGCCTGGAGGATGAATTTCGCTTCGTCGATATTCATGATTCTTGGGCCATCCCGGAATCGGCTTGCGGGATGGCGATGATCTTTGCATCAGGCTCCGTCGCACTGTCGGCCAACAAGCGTCGAAGCTCGGCTTTGCCTCTGGACAACCGCGACATGACAGTGCCGATGGGAATTTCAAGGATTTCGGCAATCTCACGATAGGAGTGATCCTCAAGGTAGAAGAGGCTCAGCGGCGCGCGATACGTCTCTTCGACTTGCCGGAGTGCCCGGAGGACGATCGCTCCATCCATTTCACGCACCATCTCCGGCGAGGTCGCCGGCAATTCCCGATCCACCGTTTCGAGTTCATAGTGTGGGAAGCGTGTCTGTCTCCGCCGCGATCCGAGGTGTTCGCGATACAAGGTCGTGAACAGCCAGGTTTTGGCCTTGGACCGGTCGCGCAACTGGGTTCCTTTGCTGGCCCATCGGTAAAAGGTCTCCTGGGTGAGGTCGCAAGCCTCTTCCTCCCGCTGGGTTAGGCTAAGCGCGAACCGGTAGAGCGGTTCATAATAGCGGTTGACCATTTCCTCGAACTCGCTGTCGTTCACAATGTCAGGAGGCACGGAGCGCAGTTTTATTCCAGCATGAGTGTTTTCAGCCCGGATTCGGCAATTACTGGCGGGGCGAGACTCCCGTCGAGCCTTGGTATCCGTGCTGGCAATGATGCCAGGGCTCGACAGGAGTCTCGCCCCACCGGATTGGTTGCAGATTCGCCGCGCCGCAGAATGGAATTCCGCGACACGGCAGATTGCAAATGCGTTGCGCTACGAGGCGGCGCCGGCCGTCGGCAATCCAGGGAAGCTCGTCCTTCGCCCGTGAAGCGCCGCGTCGATGAGGCCACGCCAGACTCGTTCCTTCGAATAACAGAGCTGAAACCACGCGTACGCCTCTTCCACGATCCGGCGGCGCATCGCTTCGTGTCCCTCAAAAAAGCGGAGATACGCTTCAAGTTCGACCACATTCCTAAACGGGATGTAATGGACAAACGGCACGAAATAATGCGCGAGGTCCTCATTCTCTTCCTCCAGCACAAGCGCCTTCGAGAGGATGGATTCCCAGACGCGTCCCGTCACAACTTTGCGCCGCGGAGTCCGCGCGTTGAGATTGACCATCACGCGGATTCGGCTGAGAAAGGCCGCGTACTCCTGGATCGTGTCGCCGGCCGGAGACGCCGTCTTTGCGTGACTGGCGAAGAACAACTGACAGGGAATCCTGCGCCCTCGGATCAAGGCGCACCAGATCGCTCTCAGATAATTGTAGGACACGACGCTGCCGAGGAAAGCGCCGTTGATTGTCTTCCTGCCGTGGCTGGCAGGGAACAGCGCTTCCGGGTACGGAATCGGCGCCGCAAAGAATTTCTCCGGCCGTTCTTTCATGGTCTCTCGCGCCAGAACCGGGTTCTGGTGCCACACGATATCGACGAATTCGCTGGCGTACTCCAGTGCGCACGAGGATTCGCTGGACCAAGGATCCAGGTAGAATGCGACCAGTTTGCAGCCAATCTGCTTTCGGATCGCGATCAGGACGTTGCGAAAAACCTCGCGCCCGACGTACGGAACCGGCGCGCTCAATGCGAAAAAGTCGTCCAGGATGACCAGATGCGGTTTGGCGGCCAGCAGAGCCCGAACGAGGTCGTTGATGGCGGAGTATTGTTCCTCCGGTGGCCGGTCCGAGCGAGCGTGAAGGCGTTCCGAAGGGAAGAAATCAAACTGAATGCCCAGGGCTTTGGCGGATTCTCTGAAAAACGCGGGAATCTCGTGCTCTCTGGACTCGTTGTCGGCGAAAAAGAATTGCCGAAAAACCATGAACGCGCGGGTCTCCGACGGCGCCGCTCCGGCGCCGGAATCGGATGATGCTGGTTCGACACCGCCGCGCTTCAATCGCCATTGGTCGAAAGCGGAATCGATTTTACTCGCGATCGCTTCATCCGAAAGGACCTCGCCGGAACCGGCTCCAATTCCCACAGTGTTGCCCGCGTAACTTCCGGGCAGGGCGAAGAAGTTCAAAAGCTTTTCGCATGGGGTCTGATCTCCAGCAACAAAATGCTCATAGATTCGTTGATAGACCGCTTCGAGAATGGCGTCGATACCGCCGGACTCTCCCTGGGTCGCAGCCCGTCGCAAAATTGCCAGCGCGCGGTTTCTCAAATCCCTGGCGGCTGTGGTCTCGCCGAGCTCGAACAAACAATGTGAAAGCTTCACCAAACCTTCAAGATTCTCGGGATCCGCTCCGACGACCGCTTTCCAAAGCCCGGACGCCTGTCGCCAATCCTTCTCGTCGTAGAAGATGCGCGCCAGCGTGGTGACGGTTCTGGCCGAAACTCCCCGAATGTTGGCGTTGATGAGCTCGATGAGAAGATTCGCCGCCTGAGCCGAATGGCGATGAGCCAGCAAATGGTTGGCGATTTCAAGGGCGGCAGTTTCCAGCAATGGGGCTGCCGCCGATTGAATCGGGCCGCTGTTTTCCCGAGCGCATGAGTCGGAGGTTTGCATCGTGGATCGTTCGCCGCATTGCCTCAATGATCTTTTGCCTGCTCAGCGGCGAATCCGCAAGAGGATTTCCTCAGCAATTCTCATCTTGGCAACGGGCGCGGTTCGTGACCGTAAGGCGGACACTCCTGTC
>JACQWK010000753.1 GCA_016209525.1 Verrucomicrobiota bacterium | reverse complement strand
GTTCCACCGCGTCCCACTTCTTGCGCCAAAGGTCTCGAAAGATCAGGGACGCGGTGGAACGCGTCCCTCCCAGTCTTTAGTTGCGGCTCCGCTGCGCTGGGCTGTATCGCCGATTTGCATCGAGCAAGCCCGCAACGGGACGCAAGCGATCCACGAGCGCCGGAGCTTCGGCTACGGACTAACGGCACGATAAAACCGCTGACCTGGCACTGGCGCCGTATCTCTGAGCACGATCACTCCCTTGGAGTTGGTCCCAGCCTGGAGTCGGCTCCACTCCAGGAGATTCGTGGACACCTGGATCTCGAAACTCGCGCCCAACCGACCGCGCAGAGTCACTTCGATGGAGCCATCGGCCAATCGCTTCAGCTTGCTCAACGAACTGCTCGCTCGCGTCGTCCGCTGACCGCTGATCGGAAGGTTGACGCCATCGAACGACGCCAGCCCCGCAAACGTCACCCTCTCATCGCTGGTCGCTGGCGGGCTGACTTGAAAACTGAGTTGGCGAGCTGTGTTATCGAAAAACGGCCCCCACTTGACCTGCGAATTCACCGCGTCAAATTCGCCGTTGTGGCTGAGGTCGGACACCGTCCACCCTGCCGGAATTCGCTCCTCGACCGCATAGACGGCCACGCCAGTCGCCACCGTCACCGTCGTCCGCACCGTGAACGCTTCGGTGGGAACAAAGTAAGGCGGCAAACTGCTGACCGCAGCATTTTGCAGAGGAAACGCGCCGCCGGAAGCGGCTCGCGGCAACGCCGCTGGCCTGGGCTGGGAGACATTGACCCACCAGAGCGGTGCCTGGCTCGCGTTCGGATCAAACGTATAGCGCTCGCCGTTCCTCCATAGAGCCCCGGCGCGCGTTACGTAATCAATCGGAATCGGATTGGGCGGAGTCGGCCAAATCAGCCCTTTCCGCCACGCGGTCCCATAGGCCGTCACCTCATCGATGATCAGCCGATTGTCCGGGGGATTGTGATCCGCCGGATGAAGCGGCGGCGCCAAATCAAGCGTGCTCATGCCACCGACCAGGCTGCTCTGGCCTTCTGCCGAGGCGATGCCGTTAAATTGTTTCGGACCTCTCTCCCACGGCGGTGGTGTGACCTCGTAGCTGAGCTTCCGCGCCACCGCGTCGAAAAACGGGCCATACTTCACTTTCCCATTCTGCACATCGAACGAACCTCCCTCACTGATCAAACCCACGGTCCAGCCTGACGGCGGGACATCCTCAACCGCGTACACGCCGGTTCCGGGTAGTGGTGTCGCTTCCAGAACCACCGTAAGCTTCACGCCCGGCACATAACCCGCCGGAAGGATTCGGGTCACAAACCCAGCGCGTCCGAGCACCGTGAGCGTCGCCACGGCGCTCGACACCGTCCCGGCGGGATTGTTCACCAAGACCGTATAATGCCCCGCTTGGTTGGTTTGCACGTTGGTGAGCGTGAGCGTCGAATTCGTGGCACCGCCAATGGTCGTCTGATTCGCCCGCCACTGGTAGGTCAACGGACCCTCCCCACTCGCGGCCACGGCCAGCGTCACGGTTCCGCCAGCGAGCACCGATTGACTCTGTGGCTCACTCGTCACCTTGGGCAGTCCAAGGAAAGTGATTTTTCGGAGCCGATGATTGCCCGTGTCGGCCACAATCAGATGGCCGCTCGGATCGAGCCCCAGCCCGCCTGGACCAAAGAATTGGGCCTCCGCGCCGGAGCCGTCCCGATAACCGCGCTCGCCACTCCCAGCCACCGTGGTCACGACTCCAACCGGACTGATCTTCCGGATCGCGTGGTTGTCGTTGTCCGCGACGAACACATTCCCAGACTGATCGACGGCCAAATCATCGGGGTGGTTGAACGTCGCAGAGGCGGCGGGCCCGTCCTTGAACCCAGCCCCTCCGCTGCCCGCGAAGGTCGTGACCGCGCCAGCCGGGGCGATTCTTCGGATGCGTTGGTTGCCCCATTCGCTCACGTACAAGTTGCCCTGTCGATCAATGGCGATGCCACCCGGTTGGCTGAGCCGGGCCTTGGGCCCAACGCCATTGACAGAGCCGGCCCGACCGTCACCCACGAAAGTGGAGACCTGCCCGCTGGGCGTGATCTTCCGGACGGTGTGGTTGTTGAATTCGGTGACGTACAGATTCCCTGCCGCGTCCATCACCAGATCATTCGGAAAATTAAACTTCGCGCTTGTGGCGGGTCCGTCGGCGTAACCGGGCACTCCGCTGCCCGCGACGGTGGCGACTGTGCGAAACGCCGCCGGGCTGATTTTGCGAATGCGATTGTTTTCGGTGTCCGCCACGAAAATGTCCCCGCCTGCTCCGACAAAGACGCTCAGCGGCAGATTCAGTTGAGCGTTGTCTCCGGGGCCGTCCAGAAATCCGGCAAGGCCCGTTCCCGCCCAAGTCGAGACCTGTCCCGTCGCCGTCACGCGCCGAATCCGATGATTGAAAGCGTCCGCGACCGTGATGATTCCGTCTGAGGTCACAAAACAATCGTTCGGCTGATTGAACTGCGCCGAACGGCCTTGGCTGTCGAAGTACCCCGCGACTCCAGAGCCGGCTAAAGTCGTAACGATCGCCGAACTGGCCAGGGGGTTCAAGACGGACAGCTTCGCTACGGTGCTGCTGACGGACCCGAATGCGTTGCTGATCACCACCGAGTAGTTACCTGCTTGAGTCGGCGTCGCATTCTGCAGCACCAGCGCGGGCTGAGTTGCCGATCCCAGAGGCTGGCTATTGAACAACCATCGGTAGCTTAGCGATCCGCTGCCCTGGCCCACCACGGTCAGAGTGACACTGCCGCCCGCTGAAACGCTCTGGCTTTGTGGTTGCGTCTCGATAACAGGCGGAGACCTTCCGCCGATTAAGGCAAGGCTATGATTCCATCCAGCCGAAATGGCCACCACATCTTTCAGATCTGCCGGCGTTTTCGCTTGGCCATAAGCGTTCTCGCCCCAGGCGACCACCGTCCCGTCATCCTTCAAAGCCAGGCTGTGGCTAAACCCGGCGGCGATGGCCACCACGTTCCGCAGTCCAGGTGGCACTGATATTTGATCGGCAAAATTGGCGCCCCACCCGACGACCGCACCGTCGCTCTTAAGCGCCAAACTGTGGTTAAACCCCGCGGCGATGTCCATCACGCCGGTTACCGGCACGGTACTCTGCCCAACTCGGTTCTCGCCCCAGGCGACGACCGTGCCGTCCTGCCGGAGGGCTAAATTATGAAAACCTCCTGCAGCGATAGCAATGATCCCACTCAGTCCAAGCGGAGGGGTGGCTTGGCCCGAGCTGTTGTCTCCCCAGACGATAACGGTCCCGTCTTTCTTCAATGCTAAATTGTGCTGTGCCCCGGCCGATACCGCCGTCACGTCTTTGAGTCCTCCCGGCACGATATTCTTGCCAAAGCGAGGTTCTCCCCACGCCACAACCGTGCCGTCCTTTTTCAACGCCAAACTGTGAAAGGCACCCGCCGAAATCGACATCACATTCGACAATCCGCTTGGTATGGCTGACTGGCCCAAAGTGTTGTCGCCCCATCCCACGACGGTTCCATCACTTCTTAACGCCAAACTGTGTTGATTGCCTGCGGCGATGGCCACGACAACTCTCAAACCCGGCGGTACAGAAACTTGACCGAGGGTATTGTCGCCCCAAGCGACGACGGCGCCCTGTGCCTGAGAGTCCGTCGGCGCTGGTTTCTCACCGATGAGCAGCGCGACTCGGTTGCGCGGGACGCCGTTGATGTGCGTGAAGGAACCGACGACGACGATCTTGCCATCGCTGCGGACCGCAATTGAGAGGACCGCATCATCCGGGCCGCTGCCAGGATCAAAGCCGCGGTCAAGACTTCCGTTGCTATGCAGTACAGCCACTCGATTTCTGTCCCCCTTAAAAAAACCGCCAATCAGAACCTTTCCACTGGCCAGGGAAGCCACCGCCGCGACAGGCCCGTTCGCTTGTAGGTCGAGCTCGTCAGGCCTAACTGCTGCTGGGTTGGCTAGGTTAGGATCAAAAGACGTATCGAGGCTGCCGTTGGTATTGAGTCGGGCAATGTAATTGCCCGCCACTCCATCCACGCTGGTAAACCTTCCGCCAATGAGCACCTTCCCATCGGTCTGAATGGCCGCAGCGAAGACCCACGGTATTGCCCCGCCCACTCTTGGATTGAAGGTTAGGTCGAGAGTGCCGTCCGCGTTCAGTCGGGTAATGCCGCTGTGCAATGCTCCATTCGCTTTTCTGAAGCGCCCTCCAACAATGACCTTGCCATCAGCTTGAAAGGCCAGCGTCTGGACTGTCCCGTCGAATGATGGGTTGAAACTGTTGTCCAGACTGCCATCGCTCTTCAGCCTAATTAATTGGGTTGTTAGCCCGCTCTGGAAATTGCCTGTCAAGTAACCGCTGACCAAAACCTTACCATCGGTTTGCACCGCGATTACTTGCCCAGGATGATTGCTTGAGAACGCTCCGGGAAAAAGCGGGCGCCCGTCTCCATTTACAAGGTTAAAGGTCTTGTCCAAACTTCCGTCCGGGTTTAGTCGGGCAATGCCGCCAAAACGTTCCACGCCGTTGAACCAGTTAAAATCACCCGCGATCAGAATCTTCCCATCCGGTTGCAGCGCCAGAGCCCTAATCTCGCGATCCGCTCCAGAGCCTGGATTGAAGCTCATGTCCAATGTGCCGTCCGCGTTGAGCCGGGCGATGCGCGAACGCGGCACCCGATTCACCTGCGTAAACTGGCCTCCGATCAGCACCTTTCCATCTCCTTGCACAGCGATCGCCCGGACCGTATCGTTGGCACCATCCCCGATGTTGAAAGTCGGATCGAGCGAACCAGGCTGCAGCAAGGGCTCCGTCACTTTTAACAGCGCCGGTTCGCTGATGACCAGGCCGCCCGCGTTGCTCACCTCGACCGTGTAAGTTCCGGCATTGGTAGGTTGAAGGTTGGTCAGAGTCAAAGTTGAGTTAGTTCCTCCCAGGATCATTTGACCGTTAAACCGCCACTGGTAATGCAAAGGGCAAGTGCCGGTTGCATTTACGCCAAAACTCGCACTGGCACCTACCGCGGCCGATTGACTGATGGGTTGGCTGAGGATCACCGGGGCTCTGACTCGTTCCATAGAGCTGCTATTCCGCGTGTCTCGGCCAGGCCTTGGCCATGAGCTCGCCGCAAGTCCGCTCGTACCCTGAAACGCGGAGATCATCCTTCTCCGCGCGACGGAAGAAAAGGTGGGCACGTAAACCACCCCGTTGGCATCGAGGAGGAGGCGTGGAGGCTCGGTCGGCTGCTCTTCGGTTTGAATTTCCCACTTCCGAGCTCCGGTGCCACCCTCCAAAGCCAGAATCGATCGCCGTCCTGCGACATAGATTGTGCCGTCTTCCGCCACCGCGGCCGGATAGAAAGGAGAAGAAAACGTCATCTCCCACCTTTTGCTGCCGGTGGCACCATCGAGCGCGTAGAGTCTGCTCTCAGTCGAACTCAAGGAGCGAGGCGCCCCAAAATAGACGGTACGATCTATTCCAACTATGGCGGAGTAAGTGACGGTATTATTGTGAGCCAATTCCCATTTCTTCCCGCCCGTGGCGCCATCCAAGGCATAGAATGCCGCGCCGGATTCAACAAACACCATGTCACCTGCCCCTAACGCGAGCACCGAATTGAATGGACCAGGGCTGTCGAAGACCCATTTCTTGGTCCCGGTGCAGCCATCCAGCGCAAGAACTTTGCCAGCGCCGGAATCGTAAGAGGCCACGTACACCGTCCCGTCTGTGCCGACGACGGGACCCGACGACTCCCAGCCGGTTGGGAAGGTCCAGAGTCTAAGACCAGTTGCACCGTCCAGTGCGTACAGTTTGCCATCCGCCGAATTGATATACACGACGTTCCGAGCGCTCAACGCCGCGGGCGTGCGCACGAAACCGTCAGTGACGAATTCCCATTTTCTTTTGCCTGTGGCGCCGTCCAGGGCATAGATTTTCTTGTCCACCGACCCGATATACACCGTGCCGTCGGTCCCAATGACCGGGGCGGACATCACATTGCCCCCCGTGGTAAATTCCCATTCCTTCCTTCCCGTGGCGATGTCGAGAGCGTGAACCTTGTTGTCCACGTCACCGCCGAAATAGAGCGTGCCGTCAAGTCCCAAGGCCAGAGCGGAAACCGCGTAGGTTCCACCTTCAACAACGAAGTCCCAAATCTTCTGGCCGGGTTGCAAGGCAGTCGGTTGACCGTGGACACCGGCCACCGCGAGGACTATGGCTCCGGCAGCCATCCAAGAAATCGACCTCCCAAAAGCCTTCCGAGCCACGGAGTATCCAACGCAGCAGAACCGCAACCAGTGGAATCGCGAATTTCGCGGATTATGCGGATCAAAGAAACCACGTTGGCCATAGTCGCAGTTTGATCGGCGCCCATCCGCGCTATCCGCGGCCCTAAAATCTCCGCCGCGTGCGAAGATTTTAACCGAGACCGGTCCCAGCCGCACAGAAGGCGCGAGACTGACTCCCCACCAACCCACCCCTTCACCCCTCCCAGGAGTGGAACATGAAACCGGCTCGACAAGTGAAGCTCCCCTCTTGGGAGGGGCCGGGGGTCGGTTCAGGGGTTCAATGCGCGAAATGGTTTGGGAGAATGCTCTCCCTGAATTGGCGAACGAGGCCTCCACCGCCAAGTCTTCCATTTCCGTGTCTTCGGTGTGTTCCGTGGTTTCAACTACCGGAATCAGGCTAAGAGCGTGTCTTGAAAAAGGGTGGAACGGGCTACCAGCCCGTTTTCGGCGGCAACCTGCCGCCGAAAACTGCGGCAAGCTAGTAGCCTGCCGCAACAGGCCAGTGGCCTGTTCCACCCAACAGGCATTTTCAAAACACGCTCTAAGGCGTGGTGTGTGCACGGCAACCTTCATTCATTTCGTCCGCTGCATCAAGATGGACCAGGCGAGGGCGCCCTTTTGTTGTGGATCAGCAACGTCAAATCGGATCTCTCGCAGGGAATCGAACTGGAACCAAGGCGCGAAGTCGGAGCGCACTTCTTCTTCGGCAACTCTGGGCGGACCGTAATGCGGTTTCGGTTCGTTCGCGTTTCCCGCCAAAATCAAGACTCGGCTGCCAGGCCGAGTCAGCCGCTTCAGCGTTTCGACATAAGCCCGGGCATTCTGGCGGCGCACGCCGTGATAACAACCGCGATCGAACACCAGGTCGAACGGCCGCAGCTCAGGCATGGCCAGCACGTCGGCCAAGAGCCAATTCACACGCGCTCCCGATTTCTCCGCCTTCATTTCGGCCAGTCGCAGAGCCGTGGGCGCAATGTCCGCAGCCGTCACCGTGAAACCTCGGCTCGCGAGATAAATTGAGGTCGTTCCCGTGCCACAGCCCAGTTCGATGACGCGGCACGGTTGGAGAGTCCCGTCTTCGACCAACCGCTTCAATTCTCCGGAAGGCCGGCCCGTGTCCCAGGCCGGACGCCCGTCCGATCGGTACGCGCTGTCCCAGCGTTCCAGCAAACGCGCACCCTCGGGGCCATGTGGCAGAACGCCGCCCGGCAACAGCCGTCGTTCAAGCCTGCTGCTGCCATCGGATTGAACGATCTCAATGTACCTGGAGCTGTCCGTCTGCGCTGGCGCCAGCCACAAGCGAGCGGTTTTATCCGCGAAAGCCACGGTGAGTTCGTGCCCCTCACTCGTGGGCCGCAACTGTGAGGTGGCAGCCTTTCGAAGCTCATTTGACTTTCGAAAATCAAACACGTGAATGAACCGCTCCGAACCGCCGCGGCGGCGCGGCTCGATTCGGAGTTGATGCGCGTTACCCTGGCGCCGAGCGGCAACGTTCCGGAGCGAGACTTTCTCCGGCAACAAGGTTGTAAAATCCCAGCGCCCGTTGGCCTCAACGACCGCTGCTTTGTTGCCGCTGATCTCGGCGGCGTTCTGTAGAGGCAACCGCCAGCCCAATAGCGCTTCCGCACGGGACAACTGGATGCGATCGTCGATGACAAACGTGGACGGCTTCAACAGGACAAGACGGCGCCAGAGCCGCGCAGATACGGATGGATCGTTTGCTCCGCCTTCCTTCGACGCCGTCCCAGCGAGGTACGCGAATGCCGAATTGTCTTCGAAGGCTACGACCGATTCAACCCTCAAGCCTGAGCCCGCCAACGTCGTGGCCAACAATCGCTGCGGATCGCCCCACGCTCGGTCATCCAACAGTGCGGTGTGATGAAGCTGAAAACTGAGCCGTGGGCCGGTGGCGGCCCGAATCGCGGACATGCCGGCGGCCAGCAGGATCATGAGGGCAAGAACCCTTTTCGGAACACCCCGGTTCGGACGGCGCGCGCGTATCTGACGCGGCCATTCGGGCCGAGTTTCGTGGTCAGGAAGAAGAGTGCACATATTCAGTAGTCTATCAAAATTGCCCGGAATCGTCGCCAGCCGCGACAGGCTTGGACTGCGGTGGCAGAGCGAAGCAGCGACACCGCTTTCAAACGTGACTCCAGCGGTCCCAAAGCGGCGCGCGGCCTTCCAGGCCGCAGCGGCTCTAAAATACCGAAGCGCCCGAAAATCTCCGAGCCTCGCCTTCCGTGTGCGGCCGCCGCGGCCTGGAAGGCCGCGCGCCGGAAAACTCGCCGCGGCTTGCGACGATTTCGACAGATACTGGCAGGTTGAAAATCGGCGCTGCGAGGTTTGTTCATATTCAGGCTACCGACTCGCGACGCCGGGTGAAGTGTTGTCACCGTCGGCCACCGTCAATCGCACCACTTCACCGCCCGTGCTCTTCAGATCGTACAGCTCAAATCCGGCGTCCCTGTCAGAAGCGAAGACAAGGCCGGAGCCATCCGCCAGCCAGATCGGGTTCAGATCGGACGCGGGATCGCTGGTCAGACGCGCTACGCTGCTGCCATCGCTTCGCATCGTGTAAATTTCCGGGTTCCCGTCGCGATCGGAAACGAATGCAATGAGTTCGCCGCTCGGCGACCAGACCGGTTGAGTGTCGGCAGCAGCCCCCTGAGTCACGGCCCGCGCGTTCCGGCCATCTGCGTCCGCTACGAAGATTTTGAAATTGCCCGCGCGGTTGGAGGCAAAGACGATCTTCTTGCCGTCGGGAGAAAAGTTGGGAGAGCGGTCCACGCCGAGATCAGCAATCAGGGGAGCGACGGTTCCGCCACTGGCGTCCATCACATAGATGTCCGGATTGCCTTCGCGCTCCGAGACGAAAACGATCTTGGTCCCGTCGCTGGACCAAGCGGGGTCGTAGTCTGCGACAGCATTCGTGGTCAACTGCCTGGCTCCCGCCCCTGGTTCAAGCGTCATGATAAAAAGTTCGGAATTGCCGGTGCGAGTCGAAGCGAAGGCGATCTCGCGGCCATTCGGGGAGAACGCCGGACCGAAGTCATCGGCTGCGTTGGACGTCAGCCGAGTTGGCAGGGCAGTAATGCTCCGCAGCAAATAGATTTCGGAATTCCCGTCGCGTGTGGACACAAAGGCAACCTGGGAAGGTGGACCCGTTCGCTCCGGCTCGAATGGACCGAATTCCGAAGTGTTGCCGTCCAAATCGGTCACCGTGCAAGTCAACTCGTCAGGAATCCAGATTCCCCTCAGGAAGAGTTGCACCGTAGCTTGGAACCGGCCATTCAGACAGGGCACATCCACGAGCGATTCTGCGCCCTCGCCAGCCGGGTCTCGAAAGATTTCCACGATGCTGCCGTTCGGGGCGTTGACAGTGCCGGTGATCACGCCGGCGCGGAACTCACGGATGATGGGCGGCGTGATCCCGGCGTTGCCGCCGTCGATTAGCCGGATCCCCTTCCCCCCATTCGCCGTGATCGAGTTATGCCGCAGGCTATTGCGCACCGCAGTTTCGCCGTCGATCTCCACACCACGCCCGTTATTCCTGATCGTATTGTTGTGCAGAAGATTGTCTGTGGCTCCATCCATTAAACGAATCGCATCACCCTGGCTGAGTTGAATGATATTCCCAAAAATAAGGTTCCCGGCAGTCTGTCGCCCACGAATCCCGATTAGGTTCCCAGTAAACACATTTCCCTCTCCGATGGTGTTTTGGCTCGCGTTTTCGGTCAGGAGCAGGCCCTCGCTGTTGTCGAGGACACTATTGTTGACCATTCGCACCTTCGTTGTGCCGGAGCCACGAAGTTGGATGCCGGTTGCATTTTGGGAAATCTGATTCTCACCGGTGGGTCCCCTGTCGCCGATGAAAACCTCGGACGCGGCTTCCACCAAGACGCCGTTCGTGAGATTGAATTGGATGCGATTATTCAGGATGGAAATCCGGCGCGCGCCGCCCCGGACGATGACACCATCAGCGTTGCGAGAAATCAGATTGCCCTGTTGCGCTGTGAGTGAACCGATCGCGCATTCCTGGGCCAGGTTTTCGACCACGATGCCTCCCTCCTGAACACGGTCGCCCAGGGTCATCACCGAACCCACGACTGAAATATTGCGAGTGTCGGGACCGCGAATGCGGATGCCGGCGCCGGCGCTGTTGCGAATATCGACCCCGTTGCCCGATCCGGCTCCGATGGCATTATCGCTCGCGCCACCTTCGATCCGAATGCCGTCCCCGCCGTTGCCGACAGTCTCTCTGGGGATTTGCCCTGTGAGTCGCCCAATCACCGCCTTGGTGATCTGATTGCGGCTGGTGTTTCGGCCGCGCAGCAAAACGCCGTTCTCGCGGTTGGCGTTCGAAACGAAATCGTGGATGGCATTGTCTTGCGCGGCGCCTTCCAGCACGACGCCGTTGCGGTTGCCGACAAAAGCGTTTGTGCCAACCAGCGGCGGCGCGTCCAATTGCAGGAAAAGCCGGTTGGCCCGAGCGGCGTCGGTCAGAAGCAGTCCGTCGCCCTGATTTCCGAGTGCGGCCACGGAGAGCAGATTGCTGACCGCTCCGCTCAGCAACACGCCCGTGCCACCGCAATTGGCCACGGACAAGTGCAAACGGTTCATCCCAGCGTTGGTCACAGTGACCCCATGACTGGTGCATCCCTCGATGCTCGCCCCAATCAAGTTGCTGATCACGTTGTTGCCAACTAGTTCAATCCCCGCGGGACCGCCGCCCAGCGTTCCGAAACAGTGAAGCCCGCTGACGTTGTTTTCGACGCGAAGGTCGGCTTTGCGGTTGCCACGGTGCAAAAGCTGGCCGGTCGAGAAATCGAGTGAAGTCATGGAAATGTGCGTGGTCGCCCAGGCATCCACCACGCCGGAAACCAAGACGCCGTATTCGCCGTTCTCGTTGCATTGGGCGCTCACCTGTGTTCTGCGAGGGCTCGTGTTCGCGTCGCCGATGAGGGCGACGCCGCTTTTGCCGTTCTTCCGCGCGACCAACACCCCAAGACCGCTGGTGACCACGTTGTCGCTGGCGCCGTCGGTTATCAAGAGCCCATGCCCGGCGTTTTCTGACGATTCGTTTCCAATCTGGTTGCGGCGAACATTCGTCCCGGCCAGAAACATGCCGTCGCGGCCATTCCTCGTGGCGAACACCTTAACGATGTTCACCCTGGCATCTTCCAAAAGAGCTACGCCATGCCCACGGTTGTCCAGACTTTGGCCGGCCATCTCGTTCCCGAACGCGCTTTGGGTCAAAGTGATCCCGTTGCCGCCATTTCCCAAAGCAAAGACCCCGACGACGTTGAATTTTCCGCCTTCGATCCGCAGCCCGTCGCCGGCGTTGTTTTCGAGATTTCCAGACACACGATTGTTGAACCCCCGAATGACGAGGCCATGGCCGGAACTCCCGCGAATCGTGGCTGTCACCTGATTGTTGGTTCCGGTGAGGATCACTGTTCCTCGAATGACATTGGTCAGCCCGCTGGCCGTGCGCAGTATGTCAAATTCTCCCGCGAATTCACCGCTCGCGGCAACTTCTCCGGTAACCAGAATCGAGTCGGCAAATAATTCCCCGACCGGAACGCCGGGAATGGCCACCGGCCCAGGCTGGATAGGCGTGACGAAGTCGCCTTCCTCGAACGGCGGGTCGAGCGGAATCCGGTCGCCGGTCTTTGGATCGATCAGGAAATCCTGATCGTCCCGCGGCGGCTCGGTGCCTCGAGCGAGGGCCAAAGCGCGCTCCAGCGACACCACCGACCTGCCGCCGACCTCAATCACTGACCCCGGGGCCCGCCCCGGCGCCACCGTGAATGGACGCGCCGTCTGTCCAGCGGGCGTCAGAAGCTGGATCGGGCCGGACTGAGCGTCCGAAGGAACTCGGACGGCCAACCGGTTTCCCTCAAGCAGGTAGCCTTCGAGCGGACTGGCGCCACCAAAGACCACGCGAACCACAGATGGGTTGCTCCCGAGGTTGCTTGCATTAAGAACCAACAAGGTCCCGACCGGCCCGGCCTCTGGCGACAATCCTTCGATGCGAGGAGCGCCAAATACCGTGAAGGGCGGGCTCTGGCCTTCTCGCGGCCCGCTCGCAAACTGACGCCGAATCGTGATGGAGGAGCTCGTCGCGCCATTGGGTACTCGCACCGTGACGTTGCCTTGGCTCCCCATTTTGTTCGTGGCCTCGACCCCGCCTCCAAAGATGAACTTGTCGTCAGGTGAAAAACCAACCCCCATGAGAGAGAGTTCGGCTCCTTCGAATCGCTGGCCGAGAAAGCTGTCCGTTGCGGCAAAGCCTTCGGTTGGGTTCATTCGGGTGACGGTTGGCCGGTTGAAAAGCTGGAAGGCCGCTTCCCCGCGCCTCCCCTGGGCGACGACGATGACCGTGTGTTCACCGCTTTCCAACTCGACCAACTCTTCCGGCAGACGCACCGCCAACTGTTGCCGTTTCTCTCCGAGGTCTTGCACACGGAGGATTCGGCCTTGAAACCCGGCGATACTGAAATAGACGGCGTCGCCCCGATTCTGCGGATTCAAACGGGCGCCGTTGATCACGATCAGCATCTCGTCCCCGGGCCCGGCTCCGGCGGGGGAAAGGCTCACAATCTCCAATCGAAATGGATCGCCCACCAGGATGAACCCTGTTTCCAGAGGTGTCGTTCGTCCAAAGCCGGTGAATCGTTCCGCCGCCTGGCCGAAACTGGCAATGACGTCGAGCGCTTTGAGCCAGGGAAGAGCCGCATCGACCGCCCATTCAACCACCGATCTCGTCGCCTTTTCCGAGGCTTTGGCAGCCAGGTCGATGACCAGACGCCCCAAATCCTCCTTGC
>JACQWK010000760.1 GCA_016209525.1 Verrucomicrobiota bacterium | reverse complement strand
GGCGTTGACCGAGTCGGTCAAATCCTTCCAGGTGCCGGCCACGCCCGGCACAATCGCTTGGCCGCCGAGCTTGCCTTCGGTGCCGACTTCCCGCGCCACGCGAGTAACCTCAGCACCGAAAGAACGGAGTTGATCGACCATGGTGTTGATCGCTTCCTTGAGCTGGAGGATTTCACCGCGCACATCGACGGTGATTTTCTTGGACAAGTCGCCGTTGGCCACGGCAATGGTCACTTCGGCAATATTGCGAACCTGGGCCGTGAGATTGCCGGCCATGAGATTGACGCTCTCGGTCAATTCCTTCCAAACACCGCTGACGCCTTTGACCTGGGCTTGGCCGCCGAGTTTGCCTTCGGTGCCGACCTGCCGGGCCACGCGGGTGACCTCCGACGTGAACACGCTGAGCTGGCCAATCATCGTGTTCACCAGTTTGGCGCTGCGCAAGAACTCACCCTGCAGCGGGCGGCCATCGGCCTCAAGGCTCATCGTCTGCGTGAGGTCACCCTTGGCGACGGCGCCGATCGAACGGGTGACCTCGATGGTCGGCTGCACCAAATCGCCGATCAGGGTGTTGATCGAATTCTCCATTTCGCGCCAGGCGCCTCCCAAGCCGCTGAACGTCGCGCGATTTTGGATTTTGCCTTCCTTGCCGACCACGCGGCTCACGCGTTCGAGTTCTTGAGCCATCGTCTGGTTCGCGCCCATGATTTCGTTGAAGAAGTCGGAAACGCGGCCCGCGAGGCCCGTCCATTCCGAGGGCAGGCGCACGGCGAAATTCCCGTCCCGCGCCGCCGCGAGAACTGTCAGCAACAGTTCCAAGTCCAAGGGAATGTCTTGCTGGCCGGGCGGCCCGTTCGAAGCTCCCACTTCAAAGGCGGTCTTTCCGTTTGGCATAAGAATGAGCGTTTGAATTAATAATGAGTTCGGAAGTTGATAGACCCCCTTCACCCGTCCGACGGACACCCTCTCCCGATCTGATGGGGTGAGGGGGATTCTTCATGTCAACTTACTTAGGAACTGATTAATCACCAATGCTGGGTGGCCGCAGTGCCTGACAGCACCCGGTCACCAGAAGGAAGCCTCCCGAACGAATCAAGCGACGTGCGATCCGGACAGCCCTCGTTCGATTGCACGCTTAGTCGTCGCCCAGAGACAAAACTTCTGTAATGAACATTAGCAGGCGCGAATCCATCCGCAATGGGTTTGGCATCAGGGATTCTCCTAATTTTCCATCCGACAATCCCCCACAGATTTTCAATCTGCTGTGTCGCCGAATTGCATTCTGCGAACGCCCCGAATGGCCGGGCGGTCCAGTCGGATCACACGCCTGGCCGAGTGCAACTCGGCGGTACAGCGCAGCGCGGCGAAGCCGCAACCAAAACGGCGCGCGGCCTTCCAGGCCGCAGCGGCTCCGAATGCCCGATGCGTCCGAAAATCGTCGAGCCTCGCCTTCCGTGTGCGGCTGCTGCGGCCTGGAAGGCCGCGCGCCGGAAAAATCGTCGCGGCTTGCGACGATATCGGGCGATACTGATAGATTGAAAATCTGTCCGCCTCGCGAGACTGAGGCCTTACACGTCCTCCCGCTTTCCCCTTGCCGCTGCTGGTCCATTTCCCCATCCTGTCGCGCAATGGCCGAGCGGACGATTTCAGATGTGTTGACCAAACCGGACGCCGCGTTGGAAATGACGCTGCGGCCTTCGCTGTTCTCCGATTTTACTGGCCAGTCCAAGGTGAAAGAACGGCTGGAGATCGCGGTCACGGCGGCCAAACAACGCGGAGAGGCGTTGGATCATATTCTCCTCAGCGGCCCGCCCGGTCTGGGCAAGACCACGCTCGCTTATATCATCGCCAAGGCGATGAACACAAGCCTCAAGGCCACGAGCGGGCCGACGGTCGAAAAGGCGGCCGACCTGGCGGGATTGCTCACGAATCTCGAGGAAGGCGACGTGCTGTTCATCGACGAAATCCATCGGCTGCAAAAGACCATCGAAGAATATCTCTATCCGGCGATGGAGGATTTCAAGTTGGACATCATCATCGACCAAGGCCCGAACGCGCGCAGCGTGCGCCTGAACTTGCCTCGGTTCACCTTGATCGGCGCGACGACGCGCAGCGGACTGCTCACGGCGCCGCTCCTGACCCGCTTTGCCGTGCGCGAGCGTCTCGACTATTACGTCGCGGAGGACCTGCAGAAGATCGTCGTGCGCTCGGCCCGGTTGCTCGCCGTGGAAATGGAACCGGCCGGCGCCATGGAAATTGCCCGCCGCAGCCGCGGCACGCCCCGGATCGCGAACAACCTCCTGCGGCGCGTCCGGGATTACGCGCAAGTGAAAGGCGATGGCCGCGTCACGGCCGGCGTCGCCGACAAAGCCCTGGCGATGCTCGAGATCGATCAGAACGGGCTGGACGAAATGGACAAGCGCATCCTCGAAGCCATCATTGTGAAGTTCGGAGGCGGGCCGGTAGGAATCGGTTCACTGGCCGTGGCGGTTGGCGAAGAACCGGACACCATCGAAGAAGTGTACGAGCCGTATCTGATCATGGAGGGCTATCTCAAACGCACGGCGCAAGGCCGCGTTGCGACCGAGCTAAGTTACAAGAAACTTGCGTTGCGGCCTGCAGCCGGCCATCAGCCGAGTCTGCTTTGACCATTGGCACGACGGGCCGATTTCGCCAGAACCCCAACCCGGCGTGGACGAAATCCACTTGGGCGACGGCTGACCACGATAGTGGCATCCCTCGGACTCGAGCGGCGATCATCGGACTCCACAAGGCATAAGAAGCCGCGGAGCGTCTGGAGTGCGGTCGATTTATCGCCGCTTTCGAGGGAGGGGAGCGACATTGGCTGAGCGTGCCAGCCGAGCCTTAACAAAGCGGTGCTCAAGCACACGCAGTCCAAACGCTGGCGCGCGGTGGTCGGCTTCCTGGACACACCGGACGCACCCGATGCAAGTGTCGCAGCAGAGTTACTCAGCCCGGCGCAGCTACAACCAATTATTGAACCGATCTTGAGCTTTGTGCCCGATTCGCTATGTTTCCAGCATGCCGATTTACGAGTTTCATTGCGGACAGTGCGGCCGGGACAGCGAGGTGCTGGTGCGCACCAGCCATTGGCAAGGCACCGAGTGTCCTCACTGTGGTTCCACAAAGTTGGCCAAGAAGCTCTCTGTCTTCGCCGCCGGAAAAGCCGGGAACGCCGTCGATGATATGCCGTCGTGCACGGGGAACCCGATGGCGTGTGGACGGTGCGGATCCGGCGGTGGAGAAGTGTAATCTGTCAGGCGCAGAGTTCCTCGATCTGAATCCGCGTCAGATTCTCGACCACCCAAGTGGGCCGGTGCGCGCTCAACTCGGCTTTCGGATAGCCTCCAGTGGCCACCGCGAGGACTTTCGCGCCGATGCTCCTGCCGCACTCGATATCCAGCGGCGTGTCACCTACGACTAGGACCTGCTCTCCCGGAACCGCGCCCCCCAGGAGGCGGCGGGCGCGCCCCTGAGCAATCTTTGCCAACTCATTCCGATTCTCGTGATCGTCGCCAAATGCCCCCAGTCGGAAAAAATTCCATAGGCCGTAGTGCTGCAATTTGATTTCTGCGCCCAACCGAATGTTTCCCGTCAGCAGGCCCAGCAAGGGAGGGCTGGCCATGCGCTCAACATCGCGGAGGCACTGAACAACTCCCGGGCAGGGCGCTCCGTTCGAACCGTTCAAAAGTTGGTCCAGCCAGAAGACATAATTCTCGAAAAACCGACGGAAATTTTTCGGCGTGGGTTTAATCCCGTGATTGCGGAAGCATTCGCGGACCAAGGACGTGTCCGTTCGGCCCGCGAAGCTCAGTTTTTCGGTGGCGCCGCTGATCTTGAATTCCGAGGCGAATGCGCGTTCGAAAGCTTGTGTGCCCGCGCCTCGAGTGCGGATCAGCGTTCCATCGATATCGAACAAGACCAAGCGGATCACGCCGGGAGGTTAATCGGTCGAACGGGGGAAAAGCAATGTCGCTGAAGCCGGAAATATCCGTTTGCAGGTATCTTCAAACCACCGAACTTGCGGCGAGTAAAGATGCCGGAGGTCAATCAAACCGCTTCTCAACCATGCCTCCTCGTAGCGCTCCCGTTTGACGCAAATTTCGAAGCGATTGAGGTGATAAAGGGCGCGCTGGGATTCGCTCAATTGGCCGGTCTTGACGCGCTTCAACAAAGCTTCCGCTTCCTGCACCCGCTCGTTCCGCAACAAAGCGGCGGCATGATTCACCACGGCCGGAAGCGAATGCGGGAAGCGCGTCAGAACGAACAGAGTGAGCCCGACGGCTGCTTCCGGCTTTTGGCGCTGGATCAGCAGAGCCGCGGCATAGTTATTCGCGACGACAGGATCGTTGGGCCGGAGTTCGAACGCCCGGGCTCCCGCCGAGACCATGAGGTCGGGCTGCCTCAACTTTTCGGCGGCGTGAAAAACGGCGTTCCAATATTCGGAGACGCGGCCAAGCGGGGGCTCGAGCTTCGAAAGGACCTGTCGCGCAAGCTCGGCGTAGCCGAGTTGGATGAGGTCACGAGCTGCGCGCAATCCCAGTCCGGGGTGATGGAAATCCCACTCCGCCATTTTCTGGAACGCCGCCGCCGCGTGAAAATGGCGCGACAAACCAAGCTCCGCCCGGCCTTCCAGGAAGTGGCTGTAGGCCGCCAAATCATTCTGGCCCGTCGGCTGATTGCGCATTTGGAGAGCCAACCGCCGGAGTTCGTCCCAATCGCGCGATGTGAGTAACGTCTCGGCGTACGTTATCCAAAGTTCAGCCGACCCTTCAAACTCGGCCAGAAACCGCTTGAGCACGCGCTGGACGTGATCCGGCAATGCCCATTCTTGGTACAATCCCGTCAATGCGATCACTTCTTTGGCGGACGCGGGTTGCTTGGGGAGCGGCTCGGTGAACCGAACCGCCTCGTCTTTCCGTCCGTGCAGCGCCAGCAATCGCCAGTAACCGATATGATCGAGCAAGGTGTCCGCTTGACAGGCCGTGAGCCGATCGAGCATCTGAGAACACTCGATCAGGTCCAGCCGGCGGCAAGCAACGATGAGCAACAAGCGGGCCGCCAGAATTCCGGGTCCCGAATCATCCAGGGCCGCGCGCAGCATGCGCAATGAATCCGGCTGGGTTCGAGCGCCTGACCAACCTGAGTCCCAAGCCGCGTGGCACAGGCGCAATTCTTCGTCCATCGCGGCCTTCCGCGAAACCAGGTTCCAGCGGTTGCTGAAGCTGCCGACGCGGCCTTCAAAAAGCAGGGCCTTCAAATACGCGGCCTCCAGCTTCGGCGTCAGCGCCTTTTTCTGCGGCTCGAGGAAATCGAGGACAAGATCGGAGCGTCCGAAGCGTGCGAGAACTTGTGCCACCAGTTCCAGGTCGGTGAGGTTGGTCGCTGTGAGCGCGAGCAGCCACCCGGAGTGTCGAGCGACGGCTCCGCCATATTTCTTCGGGTCCACGTTGCTCAGGTAGTTTTTCAACGCGCCGCGGAGCAAGCCGGCATCCGCTGGATTGTTGATGAGCGCGGCCATCCAAGAATAGTTGGCTTCCTCGTACCGTCCGGCCGCCATGGACTTGAGCGCGCTGCGCTTCAGCGACCACGCTTGCGCGAGATCGAGACCGCTCACTTTGATGATGGGACGAAACCCCGGAGGCGACTTCGTCCAGATTCTGGGCAGGAACAGCGCCAGGAAAACCGGGAGCATGAGAAATCCGCAGAAGGCGGCGCGAAACCACCGATCAACGACCAAAAGGTAAAGAAATGGATGAGCTGCTAGACGGCGACCCAGATGTCGTTTGAATTTGGCCTCCATGGCTGGGCGAATTCATAGGCTCTCCGCAGGAAAAAGCAAGGGAAAATTCCAGGCAGGGGTAATTCCAGGCGGGCTTAATTCTGCCTCGGATCCGGCAATCCACCGGAGAGCCGGAACCGTCCGACTTCCATGGCGCCCTGAACGCCGGGAATCACCGCCACGACACCTGTATCCTTCTCCGGGAAATAGAAGAAAATCACCGCGTGCCCGTCCGCAGCCGCGTTGCCGTGATAAAACCGGTGCTCGCGCAGGAAGAACACCCGCGACAGGCCGAACGCCACGCGCCGGCCCATGGCCTTCGACGCGACATGCGCCAGCACGGCCAGCAAATGCGGCGCCTCATCCAGCTCCGATTGTTCCAGGAACTTCAAGTCGCCGGCGAACTCCTCGAGGAAATAAGTGACGGCCAGCTCATAATCAGTGGAGTGCAGCGTCTTCTCGCGCAAGATGCCGAGGTGATGTGGCAGATTCTGTGAAGCCGTGTTCACAGGACCAGACTCTCGGCTTCCGGCTGGCGCGCGCAAGCCGTTTCTCCAAGAAACTTCAGGTGTCGTAAGGCGGACACTCCTGTCCGCAGAATCCCTGAGAATATGCGGACAGGAGTGTCCGCCCTACCGCAAAACGTGACACTTCCCTTATTGACGAGACCGTTGGATGAACGACAGGTCGGCGTTTGTAGTCCCGGCTTTAGCCGGCTCGGGCCGCCTAAAGGCGGGACTACAAACCTTCCGCGTGTAGTCCATCCCACGGTCTCTTCTGTAACAAGCGCGCAAAGCGCCGCTGCTCCAACCTCTGCACCTCTCCGAGGAAGGGAACGGACGATAGCGCCGCGCAACGCGGTTTCCCTGTCGGGAGGGGCAAGGGGTGCGTGCGTTCCCGGGCAGAATGGCCGCCCATTGCAGACTCCTGCTGGTGCAATGAGTCCCCAATTGATAGGCTTTAGCCCATGTTCCGATTCCTCATCCAGGGCGTCGCCTGTGCCGTCGCGGTTTGCGCAAGCACCTGGGCGGCGCAGCCGATGACCGGTGATCTGTTTGTCCACGATCCTTCCACGATTCTCAAGCTGGGCTCGAATTACTTCCTCTTCAACACCGGCATGGGCATCGCCACAAAGTCATCGTCAAACCGCGTGCACTGGACGCGCGGATCACCGGTGTTCAACGCGCCGCCCGCCTGGACCACGAACACCGTGCCGAGCTTCCGCGGCCACTTCTGGGCGCCGGACGTCATCCAACTCAACGGCCAGTACTACCTCTACTATTCGGTTTCGACCTTCGGAAAACAGGTGTCCGCCATCGGTCTGGCGACCAGTCCCACGCTTGACCCGGCCGCGCCGAATTACCATTGGACCGATCACGGCGCGGTCATTCAATCCACCAATGGCAGTCCGTTCAATGCCATCGATCCGGCGCTGTTTCGCGATCGCGACGGGAAAATTTGGATGGCGTTTGGTTCGTTTTGGCGGGGCATTTATTTGGTCGAACTCGATTCGCGCACCGGCAAGCGAGTCGCGCCGGACTCCCCGTTCCGTCGAGTGGCCTACCACAGGGACATCGAAGCCGCCGCGCTGCACCAGCGGGAGGATCGTTATTATCTATTCGTGAACTGGGGCCTGTGTTGCCGCGGCACGAACAGCACGTATGAAGTGCGCGTAGGACGAAGCAAAACCATCACCGGCCCCTATCTCGACCGCGACGGACACGACCTCGTGAATGGCGGCGGCACGCTGTTCCTCAAGACGGAAGGCGCCGACTTCGGACCCGGCCATATCGCCGTGCTGAACGACGATGGCCGCGAATTCATCAGTTGCCATGTCTATGACGCGACGCTCCGCGGCCGTTCGCAACTGCGTCTCCGCGCGCTCCAATGGTCCGAAGACGGATGGCCCGCGGCGGTTCAGTAATACCGATCGCTGCGGAGTGGTGAAGCATCCCGGCCAGTGGGAGTGGTCCGGCTATGGGGAATTGATGGGATGGCGCAAGCGCAATCGGTCCTTGGACCTCGATGAACGCTAAAGCACGAGGATGTCATGACTGGTGATCCGGATTTGGAGTTGGTCAAAGTGGAAATCAGGGACGTGGTGGAACGCGTCTCTAACGAGTCGTGGACCTCAGGCTGAATGAAGCGCAACCACCGCGGCCTCATTTGCAAATCCGCTGCAACGAGGCGAGTCTGTTCGGAATTGTGCGGAGGACGCGAATGATCGGATTCACGTCCGCTGCGACGAAGGCGAGCACGAGCCGCGCCGCACCATCCACTTGGCCAGTTCGAGGACCGGCGTGATGGACAGCGCCAAACCGGTCGCGATGGCCCAGTCCATTAAGGGCAGATTGAATGTTCCAAACGCACGTTCCAGAAACGGCGTGTGCACAATGAGCGCGAGCAGGGCCAACTCCCAGCCGATGGCCAGGTTCAGCCACTTGTTGGCAAACGGACGTCGGAAAACCGAGTGGCGGTCGGATCGGAAGTTGTACGCCTTCACGAACTCGGTGAGCACTAAGGTCACAAAGGTGATGGTCATTGCTTCCTGGAGGCTCCGTCCGGAGTTCAACGCCCAAAGGAACACGCCAACATTGATCGCCATGGACCATAAACCACCCGCAAGCATGAGGAACACGACTGGGCGCGTAAAGATGCCGGTGCGCGGGTTCCGCGGCGGCCGGCGCATCAGGTCGCCTTCCGGCGGGTCCACCGCCAGCGCCAGCGCCGGCAGGCCATCGGTGGCCAGATTGACGTAGAGGATTTGCACCGCGCTGAGCGGCAACGGCACGCCGGCCAGTGTGGCGGCGGTCATCAGGCCAATCTCGCCGATGTTGGCCGAGAGCAAATACATCAGATACTTCTTGATGTTGCTGAAGAGGCCGCGCCCTTCTTCTACCGCCGCGACGATGGAGGCGAAGTTATCATCGGTCAGCATCATGGCGGCGGCTTCCTTCGTGACATCGGTGCCGGTGATGCCCATGGCGATGCCGATGTCGGCCTTCTTAAGCGCGGGCGCGTCGTTGACGCCGTCGCCGGTCATCGCCGCGACGTGACCGCGTTTCTGAAGGGCTGTGACAACGCGCAGCTTGTGGCTCGGTGAGACGCGCGCAAACACCTCGATGTTTTCGACTTCGCATTCTAATTCAGCGTCGTTCATCGCCTCAAGCTCGCCGCCGGTGACGACACGGCCATCCTTGAGAATGCCCAACTCGCGGGCGATGGCCTGGGCTGTGAGCGGATGGTCGCCGGTGATCATCAAGACCCTGACGCCGGCCGCGGTGCACGTCTGGACCGCAGCTTTGGCCTCAGGCCGTGGCGGATCGATCATGCCGACCAGACCGAGGAATGTCATATCGCGTTCGGCGGTGGCCAACGCGGCATTCGGTTTCAACGCCACGCCCAGCACACGCAGCGCTTCGCCGGCGAGAAGGCGCGCGGATTCGACCAGGTGCGCTTTTGCCGCTTCGTCGAGGGGGACTTCTCCGTTCTCGGTCAGGAGACGCGTGCACGAATCCAACACCACTTCCGGCGCGCCTTTGGAGCAAGCCATGAAGCCGGCAGGCCCACGATGTAGCGTGGTCATGCGTTTGGTTTCCGAAGTGAAGGGAATTTCTCCGACGCGGGGGAATTGCGCGTCCAGCTCGGCCTTGGGAAGCGCCGCTTTGGCAGCGGCTACAACCAATGCGCCCTCCGTCGGATCACCTTTCACATCCCAGCGGCTGTTTGGTGCGTCGTGGACAATGCGGGCGTCCGAGGCCAGAGCGGCGGCTTGGAGCAAACGCTGCAACGGCATCGACGGTTCCAGCGGAGAGCCGTTTCGTGAAAAACGACCGACGGGTTCGTAGCCGGCGCCTGAGACTTCCAGGAGTTGACCGGCGACGACAATCTGGCGAACGGTCATTTCGTCCTTGGTGAGCGTGCCCGTTTTGTCGGAGCAAATCACCGAGGTGCTGCCGAGCGTCTCGACGGCGGGGAGCCGTCGCATGAGGGCGTGGCGTTTTGCCATCCGCTGCACGCCGATGGCCAAGGAGATCGTGACCACGGCCGGGAGCGCTTCCGGTACGACCGCCACAGCCAGAGCAATTCCGAAGATAAGCATCTCGAGGAACGGTTGGCCGCGCAGCAGGCCGAGCGCAACAATGATCGACACGATTACCAGCGCAGTCCAGGCCAGCGTGCGGCCCACCTTGTCGAGATTGATCTGCAACGGCGTTCGGACGGTTTCCACGCTTTCTAGCAGTTGGGCGATTTTGCCGAATTCGGTGTTCATGCCCGTAGCGACCACCAACGCCCGGCCGCGGCCGTAGGTCGCGGTTGTTCCGGCGTAGGCCATGTTCTTGCGGTCGCCCACTTCCAGCTCGGCCTGGTGGAGCGCAGCCGTGTGTTTCTCGACCGGCATTGATTCGCCCGTCAATGCAGCTTCCTCAATTTGCAGGTTGACAGACTCGATTAACCGCACATCGGCCGGAACCTTGTCGCCCGCCCGAAGGAAGATGACATCCCCGGGCACGAGATCGCGGGCAGGGATTTCGACCTCGCACCCATCGCGCAGAACAGTTGCGGTGGGTGCTGCCATCTGGCGCAGGGCTTCAATGGCACGCTCGGCGCGGAATTCCTGGACAAAGCCCAGCAGAACGGCGAACAGGACGATGACGGCGATGACAATCGCTTCGATCCCGTGCCCAAGAAAAGCGGACAGGCCTGTCGCGACGAGCAGGATCACCACGAGCACATTCTTGAACTGCTCGGCGAGCTGCGCCCACGGCGAGACGCGATGGGCGGCTTGAAGTTCGTTCGGGCCGTGCTGGACAAGCCGTCGCGCGGCCTCCGCCACGGCCAAGCCGTGCGGGGTAGAACCGAGGCGTGAGAAGGCCGCCTCGACCGTCAACGTCTGCCAGACCGGCGTGGAAGAGTTAGCTGCAGGTATCATTAGCGGCTAGTTTAAGATTCGGGCGCATCCGATGTTTCGCCCGTTGCCATTCGAGCGCCAAGATGCCCAGAGCAGCGGGCATCAGGACCAACGCCGCTCCGGCTACGGCCAACATCAACACCATTTCCCCAACCGTGGCTCCAATGCTACGTTTGATGGGCTCAAGGGCCATCAGGGCTACCGTAGAGGACGCGGCAGGATTCGACTAATACGCATTTTCGAATTAAAGCTTAGGTAAACCCGAATGAATCGACGACTGACATCGCCATGAGCGGAGACCGTGCCACCAATACCGTGTTTCTCGCGGACCGGGAACGAGCCCGCATTCTCCGTTGCGACATACTCGGTTGCGAAGCGGTTTCGCTTTGCCCGTTGGCGGACGAGCAAGCCGGGCGGGCAGTGTCCTAATTCGAGCAGGTGAACGCTGCGGCAGGACTTTCGCGCGGCCGTTGCCGGGTCGCTGCCGTTTCGGAAGTCGTGCTGGGAGGGTATTTTGCCGACGTTGAAAATCTCCGCAGACGATCTGAGGCCAAGTTGGACGCCGTTAAAGATCCGCTCCAGCAGCTTGAGGCCAATTCTGACGCCGTTCCAGACCGGCTCAAACGGTTTGATGCCTGTTTGGACGGCGCGGAAATGACGATCAAACGGTTTGATCAACATTTCAACGACGTTGGAAACCCGCTCCAACGGTTTGATGGCAATTTGGACGCCGTTTTCGATCCGCTCCAACCGTTCGAAGGCTTTATTGACGCCGCCAAAAACCCTGTCCAACGGCTTGAAGGCAATTCTTAGGCCGTTAAACCTGCGCCCCAGCGCCTGTTACCAGTTCTAAATCAGCATTTTACGACGAGATCGGCGAACTCGATGCCAGCACGTATTACAAATACACGCGCCAGCCGGAGAAACTCCGTGCGTGGCTAAGCGCCAGCCATCCCGCAATGGCGGGACGCCCCGCAGCGGGAGAAGAAACCGCCGCCCGCGCCCACACGGACGCCACCAGCGTAGAAAATCTCGGAAACAAAGAGGCGCGTCAGCGATGGCGCGCCTTTTTATTTGGCGGGTAGAATTCTCACCGCATAGCCACTACGCGCTGAAGCCGTTCGGCCAATCGTTCATGTTCGCCAAGGTGCGCCCGCATCAAACTTTTCCAGAGCTTGCCGTGATTCGGCACGGAGAAATGCAACAGTTCGTGGACGATGACGTAGTCGCCCAACTCACTGTCCAGCCTGAGCAAGTCGCTGTTGAAATTCAGATTGCCAGCCGTTGAGCACGAGGCCCACTTGCGCCGCATGGGGCGGATATAGATGGCGCTGGCTTTCACGTCGAGCTTGGCGGCCCACTCCAGCACGCGCGCTTTGAACTCATCTTTATCGCGCCAGGTTTTCATGGGCGATAACTTTTTTGTAGGAGCATGAACAAGGCATCGACCGTTGCGGTGACTTTCTCCATATCGTCTTCCTGGGCAATGATGGCGAAGGTCACCTGTTTGCGAACCTCGCGCAATTCCGCTTCGCTTCGCAGCCAGTTTGGGAATTGCGCAAATGCCTCGCGCACCTTCTTGCTCACCGGTTCGGGACTGGGAATGCCGTCGTCAGTCAGCTTGCAAAGCACGAAGTAAGTCAACCCATCCAGCCCTTTGGCGGCCTGTTCCTTTTTCCGCTGCTCGTTCTTCTCAATCGCTGCCAGAAGGTCCGCCAGTGCATCTTCCGTTGTGGTCTGGCGATCTTCGAAACTCTCCTGCACGGCTTTAGCGCGATCAGCCAGCGCACTGAGAAATGGATCATCGCTGTTTTCGTCCGCATTCCTCTGAATGGCTTTGACCAGATTGATCACCTTCGTCGCCTTGCCTTCCTCACGGCGTTTGATCGCGTCGATCGCGGTCCGATCAATGGAGGCATACTGATGTTCCGGCTGAGCCAACTCTGCTCCGATATGCCGCTGCACCAGCTCGTTCGTCTTCTTCTGAAACGCGCGGTCCACATACACCCGGCGCGCATAGGCGTTGCGCACCACTTCGTAAATGCCGGACAGCGTGGCGTAATTCTCGATGAACGGGCGCAGGAACGCATCCGGCGAGATGATTTCGTAGAGCATCTCAATCTCCTTATATTCCTTGAAGAACTCCTTGCGCCGCTCTTTGTCACGGAAGTGCTCGATCAAGTTGTCCACGTCCTTGTCGTTGAAATTCTGCGTGACCAGCGCGAGATACGCCGGCGCCTTCGTCTCCATCTTCGCTTTGAAAAGATGCTTGAGCAGCCCAAGGTCTTTGACGATGGCGTTGATCTCGTCGCTGTCGAACGCGAGCGCCTTCTCCAGCTTGTCGAAGATGCCCACGAAATCCAAAACGAACCCGTGCGGCTTCACCATCTCCGCCGCTTCATTCTCGTAAGGTCGATTCACCCGCGCGATGGCCTGGAGCAACGTGTGGTCGCGCATCGGCTTGTCCAGATACATCGCGTAAAGAATCGGCGCGTCGAAGCCGGTGAGCAGCTTCTCGGTGACGATGAGAATCTTCGGCCATTCGCCCACTTTGGTGAAGTTTTTACGAATCTGTTTCTCCTGCTTCTCCTCTATCCAGTATTTCCGCATAAGCGGCGTGTCCTTCTCATTATTCTTTGTATAGACGACCTCCGAGTATTCCGCAGGCAAGATGGCATCCAACGCCTCCTTGTAGAACGCGCACGCCTCTCGATCCACGGCCACGAGGAATGCCTTGTAGCCGAGCGGCTCGATATTTTGCCGAAAATGATCCGCCACCATGCCGGCCACCTTCTTCACCCGCTCCTTGCCCTTCAGGAAATTCTTCAGGTTCACCGCCCGTTCGAGAATCTTGTTCAGTTCCTCGATGTCGGCGATGCCTTCCGTCTCGGCCAACGCGAGGAACTCCTTCTCCATGATTTCGTGCGGCACCAGCATTTCGTTCGGGGCAAGCTGGTAATAGAGCGGCAGCGTCGTGCCGTCCTCGATGCTTTCGGCGATGGAATACTTGTGGAGATACCCTTTGTCATCCTCACAGCCGAACGTTTTGAACGTTCCCTTGCCATAAACCGTTTTGTCCACCGGCGTGCCGGTGAAGCCGATGAACGTTGCGTTGGGCAGACCGGCCATGAGGAAGTTGCCCAGGTCGCCGCCCGTCGTGCGGTGCGCTTCGTCAATGAGCACGTAAATGTTCTTCCGCAGGTTCAGCTTGGCGGGCATGTCACGGAATTTGTGGATCATCGTCACGATGATGCCCCGGTAATCCTCTCGCAGCAGCCGGTTCAACTCCGCGATGCTGCTGGCGTGCGCCACGTTCGCCAGTCCCACCGACGCGAGATTCTTGAGCATCTGATCTTCCAGCTCGTTGCGGTCAATCATCAACAGGATGGTCGGCTTCTCCGCCTCGGGCGCTTTGAAGAGCATCTCCGACGCCTTGATCATCGTGTAGGTCTTGCCGCTGCCCTGCGTGTGCCAGACCAGCCCGCGCGTAAGCCGCGAGTCGAGCGCCCGCGCCACGACTTTGTCCGCCCCGCACATCTGATGCTGCATTAGGATAAACTTGTGCAGTTCCTCCTCTTTCTCCGCGAACAAAATGAAATCCTTGAGCAAACGGAGAAGCTGCGGCACGGCGCAGAACGTTTTCACCTTGGCTTCGAGATTGCCAACGGAGGACGGGTTTTCCAACCCGTCTTTCCCGTGATCGGGCAAAGGCGGACAGGAATGTCCGCCCTCCGTTATGAACTCTCCTTGACGCAACTTCGCCTTGCTTGGGTTTTCCCGGATATATTCCACACACTTGGCGAAATGGCGGGAACTGCGAATCAAACGATCCCAATAATCCTCCTGCCAGAGCGTCCCCGTTTTGCCGATGCGGCGATTGATTTCCCGGGCCGTAAACCCTTTCCACGATTTCACAATCTCTTCGAGACGGTGCGGACTGCGCGTACGGAAGAGCACATGAACGTGATTGGGCATTACAACGAAGGAAGCGATGTCATAGCGTTGGCCGTCAAAGTGCCGGAGCGCATCCGCCACCAAAGTCGCAAGTTTCGGGTCACGCAAAACGCATGACCCGCTTCCCTGATCGAGCCATTCATCGATTTGCCGGGAAAACCGCTCATGATATTCCTCCTCGGTCTTTTCATCCCACGGTTCAGGATGCAGCCGCAGCCACGTTTCGCGTTCAGCTTTCCATTGCTGAAGTTTTTCGGACGGCAATGAATCCGCCAGCCGCCACGTTACGAAGCAAAACACCTCCCCCTGCTGCCAGTGCGGCAGACGATCTCCGTGCCGGTCAATCGGCGCGTATGGATTAAGGAAGGAGGGCGGACAGTCCAGTCCCCCTTTGCCCCAACAAGGGAAAGGCGGGTTGGAAAACCCGGCCACCCTTT
>JACQWK010000759.1 GCA_016209525.1 Verrucomicrobiota bacterium | reverse complement strand
GGCTTATCCCATCGCCATGGGTGAGCGGGACCGAGACTGATTTACCAGTCGCAATCTCCCACAGACGCGCCTTCCCATCCATGCCACAGGTGAGCACGTAACGGTTGTCCGGACTGAACTGCGCAGAAACGATCTTGTGATACAACCGGGAAGTGACGGGTTCACCTGTGGCCGTGTCCCAAACACGGGCGGCCCGCATCGCATCCAACGTGACCAAAAATCGGCTGTCAGGACTATACAAAGCGTGAAAGTACGAACCTTCATCCTTCAGAAGTTTCGTGATGGGTTCGCTTGTGCTTGGATTCCACACTCGCGCGCTACCCCCCGAAGTCAACGCGAGCGAGCAACCGTCCGGACTGAAGGTGGCGTGGTTGACCAACGGAGATTTCGTGGGTGGAGCGATCGGTCTGCCGGTGGTGGTGTCCCAGACCTGCCAGACCTGCGCCAGCTCGATCTCGCTGTTTTCAGGATCCGGATTGATCGTCAGGATTTGTTGTCCGTTCGGGCTAAAAGCCGCGCCATTCGTCCATGTAGATATTCGTTCACCAGTGGCAGCATTCCAAATGACCGCTTCTCCAGACCGCTCGCCGGGTTTTTCACTGATGGTGTAAACCCGCTGCCCGTCCAGGCTAAACGCCGCATGCCACAGGAGCCCGTACTTGTGTTTGAGCGGTGGACCCATCGGTTCACCGCTCGCAGCATTCCAGACTTGAGCCGTAAAGTCCTGGGTTGCGGTCACGACCCGCGAGCCGTCCGGACTGAAGCTCGCGTATCCGACCTCGGCCGAGTGCCGCAGCGGAGGCGTCAAGGGTTCGCCCGTGTGGGCATCCCAGACGCGCGCGGTGCGGTCGCCGCTCGCGGTAACGAGACGGCGGCCATCGGGACTGAACTCGAGATGCGGGATCACCCCTTGATGGAACGAGAGGCCGACCAGTTTGGGACATTGCTGCAAAATGGATCCGATCCGCAATCGATGAACATATTCGCGGTCGCGATTTCCCTGATCCAAGCGAAGCGCTTCCGCAAACCAAACCAGGGAATTGAACAGGTCGTGTTCCTCCATGAGCCTGACGCCGTTGGCCGTGCTCCATTTCACCAGGTGTTGCGCGGTGACTTTCGCCGTTCGACGGGCCATGTAAAAGGCAGCCCCGGTGACGAGCGCCACGATCATCGCCGCAATCCCGACTCTGACAGCGAGGGTCAACCGCCGTTCCAGCCTTCGCAATCGCACCACGGATTTGCCGCTCTGCAACATCACCAGGTCAGCGTGCATCTCCTCCGCGCTTTGGTAACGCTTCCGCGCATCCGCATGACTCGCCTTGACCAGGACTTCGTTGAACTCGATCAACTCTTCCTTTTGTCGCAGGGCGTCCAGATTAGTCGGCAACTCAGGAAATTCCTGGCGATCTTTTCCGGTGCTGATTTCATAGAGCACTTTGCCCAGGCTATAAATATCCGCCTGTCGGCTGCCCGGCCCTTCCGGCGGTAGATACCCTTCCGTGCCCACAAACGACATCGTTTGCCCCACGTCCGCCACCAAACCCAAGTCCGCCAATTTCGGAATGCCGTTCACGAAGATAATGTTGGACGGCTTGATGTCCCGATGCACCAGACCGTGCTTGTGCAAATGCGCCAAAGCCGAGGTCAGCGAAAGGCCGATTTGCAGGCATTCTTCCAGCGGCAGGCGGCCGTGGTGGAACAGCTCGCTGCGGAGAGTCCTCGGAGTGTAGGTGTCGGGGTTGATCGAGTGCGGAACGCGGAGTGCGGAGTGCGGAGTTGCAGCAGATGCACGTCGATCCAATTCCGCATTCCGCACTCCGCCTTCCGCACTCGAATCATCCGCCAACTCCATCACGTAATAGAAATACCCCGCCGGATCGTTGCGGCCCACGTGCAGGATATCGACCTGGCTCTCGTGCGTGCGCGAGACCGGTTCAAACCGCTGGATACCCTGGAACTCGCGTTCGTACGGCCGGTCGTGATCGAACCGGTTGCGATAGACGATTTTCACGGCGCGATAGGTGCT
>JACQWK010000763.1 GCA_016209525.1 Verrucomicrobiota bacterium | reverse complement strand
CTCTCAGGCGCTCGGCGACCAGCGGAGTGTCCCGTTCCACGGTCTTCCCCAGGTCCGCTCCCGCCACAATCACCGCGGCCGGTTTCCCGTCTTCACAGAGGGTGAACCGCTCCTTGCCAGCTTCGTAGAGCTTACGGTAGGTATTTGACAGGGTCTCCGGCTGAGCCTTACGGACCGCAACGATGGGCAGGCGTGCCGTGAGCCGGACCGGAATCCGGGCCGCCTCTTCGAGGGGCACCCGTTCCGTGGCGACTCGGTTCGACCGATGCTCCAGGGCTTCCAATTCCTTGATCTCTTCTTCCGCCGACTTCGTGACTTCTTCCGGCTCGGACACGGCGGACCCGTCTTTCGGCACGCCCGGTGTGCGGGTATCGACGCGGCGGTTCTTCATGGAATCTCGCCCCACGGCCCAGGTCACCCGCACGGGCGCGGGCGCCCCGCCGGGGCTGGTGAACTCCAGCGTGAACTCGTAAAACTGGCCGCCCGGCGGGAAATCCGGCATCTTCAGGAGCCTGTCCGCATTCCCCGCCTGGACTCGAACGGCGATATCAATGATGCGCAGGTCTCGATAGGGGACAATGGAAAGCGGCACATAGAGGCAGTAGCGCCCCGCAGGAAGCTTGGGCGTCTCCTCCTCGAAGAGCACCCCGGCTGCCGCAGCCGTCAGGTCGTCGGCGTACACGCGTTCGAACACTGCTGGGTCTTCCCGCCACTGTCGTATCTGGGCCGCTGTCTCAACAACGAGTATCTCGGCTCTGTCAGTCGGCTGCCCAGGCCCGCCAGCCTTTGGCGATTCTTCAGCCGTGGCATCACGGAGCAAGGACAACCCCAGAACCCAGTAAAGAGCGTATCGGAGTCTCATCGCCATTCCCCACAACCTGAAAACAGAAGAGAAGGATTGATGTCCCAATCATGTCCTGTGCGACCAATAGCCGGGCTCACGCCGGAGATGCATCACGGCGAGGATGAGGACGCCCTCCCCTGTGATCTTGTAAACGAGTCCATAAGGAAAACGTTTGGTTCGGCAACGACGAATTCCGGGGGCAATTGGCTGCCAAAGTTCAGGGAAGGCAAGGATGCGGCTGATGGATTTGGCGACTTCCTCGACGAACTCATCGCCCAACCCAATGCCCGAAGAATCGTAGTACCGGACGGTTTCCCATAGCTCCTCCCGTGCCTCGGGATGGAAGTCGTAGTGCCGCATAAGTGCCCGAATGTTGATCCGAAATTCTACGGCTTCGCTCTGGAGCGAAGCTCGCGAAGGACTTGATCGCCAGGAATGGGCTTGACCTCGCCCACTTCAATTTCTTTTGACCGCCGTTCAGCCACAGCGGCCCAGAGGGCATCAATCCGCGCCTGCGCCGGTGCGTCCAAGCTCTCAAGGAGTTCTTCCGCCAACTTCGCCCGCGATTCGGCAGGAAGAGCCAATGCCGGTTTAGCGACTTCTTCGTAGGTTTGAGCCATGAAAGTCATGCCTCCTCTTTAGGGGCTCACGTCCCCCTCTGCCCCGGCCTGGAACGGCGAGGCACTGACGGGGCCGAGCTTTATGCGTCCGCATTGATTTCATCGTCCGTTAGGATAGCCCTCACGCCAAGTCTTTCAACTGAACGATTGTCTTTTTGACATTTCCAATGCGTCCGAGCAAATGTTGGCTCAAGAACTGTTTTCACTGAGCCCGGTAAAGGACGTATCGGAACGTCTTCGCCGCTCCCCACAACCTGAAACCTGAAACCTGAGATGATTTGCCGCCTCAACAGACGCCGGCAGGGAAATGCCATCCGCAGTCTTTCAGGTGCCGAAAACCGAAATCGTACTCCAACTCGATGGCTTCAAAAGTCATGTCCCGATACTCGAATTCAATCGAGATATCGCCTGAGTATCCGGCACGGTCCAGGGCCTCGCCGAAGCGGCGGAAATCCGCGCGGCCCCGGCCGGGCGTCATTTCGAGCTGCTGTTTTCTGTCCCCGGTATCCGGGCCGGCGGAATCTCGGAGATGCACGTGCCAGAGCCTCTTGCCCAGCGCGCCAAGAAACGAATCCAGGTCGTAACCGATGATGCCCCAGTGGCTGCTGTCAACGAGCGCGCCGATGTTGGGGCTTGAGAGCCGCTCGAAAATCCAGAGCACGGACTCAACGTTCCAGTGAATCGTGTAAAGATGGGGCACTTCCAGCAGCATGCGGACCCCATGTCGTGCTGCAAATTCACCGACCCTGTCGTAAAGTCGCACGGCCGTTGCAAGCTGGGCATCCTGGTCCGGGCGATTGTTTCTTTCCCCGAAGTGCATGGTCATCATGGGGATTCCGGCCTCTGCGGCCTGAGGGATTTTGCGCTCGAAGGCTTGAACCCAACGCTCCGCGCCCGCCTCATCCCAGGCGAAGGGCGAACCGGGCGACCAGTTGAGGCAGACGGGCGTCATGCCGTGACACGCGAGCATCTGCTTGAGTTCCTGGGGCTGGGGGCTGCCGAAGTTGAAATGGAAGCAGTAGCTATGGAAGCTGGCGATCTCGGCGCGGGAAAACCCCCGCGCGGCCATCCGAGGCAGCGCCTCGTACAGGGTGTAATGCGCCCAGCCCAAGGAAGAAATGGCGGTAATGGTTGGCATAGGTGCGATTATTACGACTGCGCTCCAACCGGCTCCATCCCGTTGAAAGGAAAGAAACTAACCACAACGGCACAACGAACACGACGGTAAAAAAGAACCGCCCTAAAGCTGGCCCTGGCCTGATTTCGTTGTGTCCGTTGTGTCGTTGTGGTTCAAATCTAGCGCTGTGGCGCTGTGGTAGTACTTACCGACAATTCAAGGGAAAATCCATTCGATTGCACTTGAAAATCCGCCCCTACGCCGGATGCTGGCTATCAAGCCAGTCCCTTGAGCCAGGGGATGCTCTCGCTACAATTCGCAGTGCCTTCTTGGAGAGGGCATTTGGTTCAATCCGGCCATTGGCGGATTGAGCCAACATCCGCCTGTGACGGATTGGTGTAATAACAGTCCTCGGCTCTGTATGCACGTTGAACCTCCAGATGCCCCGGATGGCCGGATTAGCTGGTCCATTCTTGTGCTGGCAATGGCCAGCTTTGCTCTGATTTGCGGCGCGCTTGCGCCATCGGGGCTTTTGCCTGTCCTAAACGGAGGCGCGTGGTTTTGGATAGCACTCGTTCTTGGTGTGCTTGCTGCACTTGTCGTAAATCTGGTCAGACCCAGCTACGAGAGCACCACGGGGCGATGGAAATCATTCTACGATTTTCTTCTCAAACAGATGCCACCACCGGATTAAACAATTAGTAGCCCTCGTGCACAGGTGCGATGCAGCGAACCACCGCTGCGCTTTTCCGCCCGACCTCCGGCAGCAGTTCGGAATCTTCTCGTACGCTCCACCGTCCCTGTTGGCGGCGGTCACCAGGCTTTGTCGTTAGGAAGAATCACTTACCATGGTGCCTCGACGCAAGATCCTTCTGGGCATTGGGCTGGCTTTCATCGCGGTCGTGATGCTGTTCGTTACCTACCGGTATCTTTTCGTCCCCCTGAAGTTCCGCTACTTGATCTATCGGGTTGAGTCGGCTCGCACGGCTGACGAGGAGCGGCGGGCATTCAGGATCGCAGCCGATTGGGGGCGAGTCTGGGAGGCTGATCGGATACGGCCCGAGGATGCTATTGCGGTCGGTCGGATGATGACCGGTGATTGGCTTCTAAGGCTGGAGTGGCTCGATTCGTCGCCTTTTAACGGGGGAGCTTACGTGGCGTACCGGGCCGTGATGGACACCAACAATCTACGGATTCTTTGGGATAGGAGTTACTGAGATGGCGATTCCATCGGCAAACAAGACGGTGCAGCGAACGGGAGCCAGCCGTTTCGCTCAGAGTTAAATACGAACGCCATCGGCGGCTGGCTCCCATTGCTGACCTTTGCGTTCGGCGAAATGATACGCATTCTTTTCATCCTTTCTGTCGCGATTCTCGTCATGCTTGGTGCCGGTTGCGCAGTAGCGTGTGGCCCTGTTCGTTCTCCGCCTCCGCAACAATTGCGCTTGGACACAAGCTCACCCACAGACTATCGCATCCGGGTTGTTGGTTGTGGCGAGCCGATTGACCTAGCGGTGCCCGCCGACGGCTGCATAACATTTAAAGTTCCGGTTGGATCGCGTCACTGCACCCAGTATTTCTTGGGGATGAGAGTACACTCACCGACACCGATCGAGAAGCGGCGCGTGATCCAAGTTGTCCGCGGAGAGAAGGTGGTTCGCAAGCTGTCGGCAGTTGAGATCGAGAAGATGCCGACAGATTCCAGGGGCTACCACGTTTTGAAGATTGGACCGTGAGATAGCCGAACAAGGCGCTCCAGGCAACGCCGGTTGGCGCCTCGCTTGTCGCCTTGAGTCACAGGTCCGGCGTGCCTGAGCTTGGTCGTTATACGAACGAGTTTGTGTCGCCCACGAAACACACGAAACACACGAACAAGGTCGAGCACGCGGGACGATCTGATCCAACCCGCGGCAGGGCGCGCTCTGCTTTTCGTGTCTTTGGTGCCTTTCGTGGGCATATCGCCTGGGCTTTGAGTTCGCGGATTGACCGGAGTCCGCACGTAGAATCGTATAACCAGCCGGTCGAGCGAATGCCGGGGAGCGCGAGGCGATCTCGCGTGCCGGCCAACGCCTTGGGCGCTCTCCCCGGCATCGCTCACCCGTATCGTTAGCCCAGAACACGCGCTTGCAGGTTCCTGCGTCTCGGTTAGGCTTTCGCTCATGAGTATTGCCGAACTTCGCAAGCTTCCTGCCACCGAGAAGCTCAAGATCATCGAGGCACTTTGGAATGATCTCGCCGAGAATGACGAGTTGTTTGCGAGCCCTGTATGGCACGAAGATGCGCTCCGTCAGACCGAGGCGGAGTTTGCTGCTGGGCGCGTCGAGGTTTTGGATTGGGATGTCGCGAAAAAGGAGTTGCGCAAGCGCTTTGAATGAAGGTCAGGGT
>JACQWK010000757.1 GCA_016209525.1 Verrucomicrobiota bacterium | reverse complement strand
TCACCGGCCAACAGACGCTTCAGCCGCTTGGCGGCGTCATCGCGCCCGACCACTCCCCAAAGCTCGGTGGGAACATCCAATCCCGTCAGGTTGCGGGCCACGTTCGCCGCTCCTCCCGGCATGAAGCTTTCGCGCTGAAATTCGACCACCGGCACGGGAGCCTCGGGCGAAATGCGACCGACGCGGCCCCAGATGAACTGATCGAGCATCACGTCCCCGATCACCATGACGCGAGTTTTGCGAGCACGGTCCAGAAGCTCTGCGACTCGGCGAACAGTCAGAGTTTTCATGAATCCAGAAACGCCGTCAGGGGACTCGTCGGACTCGCGGTCAGTTGCCGCGCGGCCAAGCCGACTTCAAACGCCGCACGCCCCGCTTCGACCGCCAGCTTGAACGCCCCGGCCATTCGGTTTGGGTCGCTGGCGACCGCGATAGCAGTATTGACCAGCACCGCGTCCGCACCCAACTCCATGGCCTCGGACGCGTGGCTCGGCGCTCCGAGTCCGGCATCCACAACGACGGGCACGGTCGCCTGCTCGATGATGATGCGAATTTGTTCGCGGGTCTCGATGCCTCGATTGGAGCCAATCGGTGATCCTAGCGGCATCACCGTGGCGGTTCCGACTTCCTGCAGCCGCTTAGCGAGAATGGGATCCGCATTGATGTACGGCAACACGACGAAACCCTCCCCGACAAGCCACTCAGCGGCTTTGAGCGTTTCCACCGGATCGGGCAAGAGGTAACGGGGATCCGGATGGATTTCGAGTTTCACCCATTTAGGCAACCCCGCCGCGACGGCCAATCGTGCCAGGCGCACGGCCTCTTCCGCGTTCAGGGCTCCGCTGGTGTTGGGCAGGAGCAGGTATTGTTTCGAATCGATAAACTCCAGGATGTTCGCGAAGGGGTCCTTCTTTCCGCTCAGATCGGCGCGACGCAGCGCCACCGTAACCATCTCGGCGCCGCTGGCCGCCAGCGCGTCTCGCATCGCTTCGGGCGACGAGAATTTCCCAGTGCCAAGGATGAGCCGCGAACCGAATTGGCGTCCGGCAATCACCAATGAACCATTAACCGACGACATTGGCGGCAAAGATAGATTCGACCCGCGATTTTACAACTGCTAACCGTAGGTGCGTTCGTGAGAACGCGGCTCTGGTGTTTGGACATTTCTCCAGCCGTCGGTGAAGGTGCCACAGTCTCGTCTCCCGGAGGGAGACTCGACAATAGCCCGCCCTTTCAAGGGCGGAATCGTCGGGCAGCACGACCGAGTCCCGAAGGGACGGTTGAAGCTGTTCCACTCAAAACGCGGATCGTACTCCATAAAGTGTCTTCTGAGCAACGCAACGAATTCCCCCCTGAAAGGTCGTATCACGGTGGGGCTCTTCCTGATGTTTGACGCGGGAATGGGAGTTGACTCAGGGCCAGAAGAAGGATTCAGCCGTCCCTGCGGGACTTGGGTTTCCTAGGCTCAATGCAATGGCGCCATCGGGAGCGAATCGGTTGGTTCTGAGCTTGAATCACCCGTCACCGCCGGTCCCGGATCAATCCAACCCGATCTGCTTCAGCAGCCGCTGGAAACGTTCTTCCGAGTGGAGCCCGTCAAAAGCGGGATCAACTTTGAGTTGAAAAGCTCTGTAGGCCTTGGCCGCGATTCCTTTTTCCAGCCATTCCATTGCTTGCGGCTTGTCGCCAAGGCCCATGTAAATCACTGCGATATAATGACCCACGGCGAGGTTGGTCGTCGCCAACTGCTTGAGCTCCTCGAGGATTTTTTCCGCCTCTGCCCGCTCGCCGCCCATCGCGCAGGCTCGGCCCAATCCGCCCTTGAGCGCCGCCGTGCCGCCGCCCAGCCGCGAAGCTTCGCGAAGTTCGGCAATGGCGTCGGCCACTCGTCCTTGTTGGAACATGGCTCCCCCGTACAATTCCCTCGCGAACGCATAGTTGGGCTCCAAGTCCAGTGCAACCTTAAGTTGTCTCTCCGTCGCCTCGAAGTCATGGGCAAGATAAAGTGTTAAGCCGTGTAGAGCGTTCATCAACGGAGAATGCGGCGCGAGCCTCAGGGCCTCGCTGGTCTGTTGCCTTCCTTCCTGATAACGGCCTCGCCCCGTCAGGATGAGGCCGAACCAGGCGTGCGCCGTTGGCCAATCGGGATTGAGCCGGATGGCCTCGCGAAACTCTCGCTCCGAGCCAGCCCAATCCCACTCATAGACCCCCTTAATCCACGCGAGTGCGGCGTGCGGCTCCGCCAGCGAGGGATCGATCTCGATCGCCCGGCGCGCCGCCTTCAAACCGAGCGGGAACGACTCTTGAGGCGGGACATCGGCATAGTAGCTCAATACGGCGTAGGTGTCGGCCAACCCGGCGTAGCCCAAAGCGAAATTCGGATCCTTGGCCACGGCCTGGTTGAATTCGTCGATGGCCTTGTGCAGCGACTCCCCGG
>JACQWK010000746.1 GCA_016209525.1 Verrucomicrobiota bacterium | reverse complement strand
TTTTCATTCCTTAATTCAACAGCAGTGCACCCTGGCCCTCTCCCCAAGGAGAGGGAATCGCGCTCACTGCGGTGGGCCAATCCGGGATTATCGATCCCTTCCACGCCTGGCAGATGTTTCTCCCTCTCCCAGCGGGAGAGGGAATCTTTGATTCTGCCGCGCTCCGATTTCATATCCGCGCCGAAGGATAGCTCGAAAGCGCCTTCATGTACTGCGCCCGCTCGAACGCGCTTGGGTCCGGGCAGTTTTCCTGGCTCAAACTGGCTTGGAGTTGCCCGACCGACTCGTATTCGTGTTCTTCCATCCACTCGCACATCTCTTTCTCGATGACCTTGAGGTGATCGATCCCTCGCCGCAGCAGAACCGAGCAAAGCATCGTTGCGTCCGCTCCCGCCATTAACATTTTCAGCGCATCGGCGCCGCGGTGAATCCCGCTGGTCGCGGCCAGGCTGAGGCTGATCCGGCCATGCAGAATGGCGATCCACCGCAAGGGCAGACGCATGGCCATCGGCGTGCTGAGCAGGACATTGGGAGTCACGTCCAGGGTCTCCAGTTCGATGTCCGGCTGGTAGAATCGATTGAACAAGACCAAGCCGTCCGCTCCCGCTTCGTCGAGGCGCTTGGCCAGGTTCGCGAAGTTGGTGAAGAAGGGGCTGAGCTTGACGGCGACCGGGATGCTGACCACCGATTTCACCGCGGCGACGATATCCAGGTAGGTTTTTTCCACGTCCGCGGCCGTCAAGTCGGGATCGGTTGGGATGCTGTAAATGTTGAGCTCCAAGCCATCCGCGCCTGCCTGCTGGATCAACTTGGCGAAATCAATCCACCCGCCCAGCGTCGAGCCGTTGAGGCTGGCAAGGATGGGGATTTTCACCATCTCTTTCGCCTTGCTGACGTGGCGCAAGTAGGTCTCCGGACCCACGTGAAAATCCGCCGGTTCCGGAAAGAAGGTCAGGGCCTCCGGATAACTCTCGGTGCCGAAAGTGAGGTAATGGTGGAATTCGTAGCGCTCGTAACGAATCTGTTCTTCGAAGAGCGAATGGAGAACGATGGCGGCCGCACCGGCATCCTCCAACCGTTTCAGGTTGTCGAGATCTTCCGAAAGCGGCGACGCGGATGGCACCAAAGGCGTGCGCAGCTTCAGGCCGAGATAGGTGGTGCTGAGGTCCATAGTGGGGCAAGGGAAATCCGAAATCCGAGTTTGGCAGGCTCTTGAAGCGTGCTGGAATTCCAATTGATGGCGGTCCGAATGGAATTGGCCTTCGTCGCAAGACAGGGGGACGGGCGGGCGCGGCCCTCTCCCTCACCCCGGCCCTCTCCTGCTGGGAGAGGGAGGTTCGCACTGCGCGCTGCGCCACGTCGAGGCTGTCTGGAGTCGTCCGCACGCCGCGCGAAGTTCTCCCTCTCCCAGCGGGAGAGGGCTGGGGTGAGGGAGAACGCGTCGTTACTCGCTCGCATAGGCGCCTCCGCAAGTTGTCGGCAGAGACGGGCATCTTCAAGCCGAGCACCGCATCGGCAAGATCGATGGCATTGGGCTTTTTGAGCCTTTTTCAATTTGTTTTGGATTTTGGATTTCGGGATTTGGCGTGTCACATTTTCCCCGGCTGCTCCGATGCAAACCTAGTGCGGTTCTTCTTTCCCTGCTGGTGTCGGGGTGACAGCAGCTTCACCGTTTCCAGACGGGGACCGCCGCGCCGCCAAGTGCTGATAGAATTGCCAGCGCGCCTCCGCATCCGACTGCGCTTGGCCGAAGTACTGTTTGGCCAGTTCCGGCGCGCTTTGCGTGAGCATGCGGAAGCGGTTCTCCAGGTTCAGATACTCCTGCACTTTCATCTTGGGGGCCTGGGAATCCAGTTGCAGCGGGTTCTCGCCGCGCTTGGTTCGGTCGGGGTGGTAGCGGTAGAGCAGCCACTGGCCGGATTGCACGGCGGCTTTCTGATTTTGCAGCCCCGTCGCCATCTTGATGCCGTGGGCGATGCAGTGACTGTAGGCAATGATGAGCGCCGGACCATTGTAGGCTTCCGCTTCCAAAAATGCCTTGAGCGTGTGTTCATCCTTCGCGCCCATGGCTACAGAGGCCACATAAACATTCCCGTAAGTCATGGCGATCAAGCCGAGATCTTTCTTGGCGGCCGGCTTTCCTCCGGCGGCAAACTTGGCGACGGCGCCTCGCGGGGTCGATTTGGACATTTGGCCGCCGGTGTTCGAGTACACTTCCGTGTCGAGCACCAGGATTTTCACATTCCGCCCGCTCGCCAGCACGTGATCCAGCCCACCATAACCGATGTCGTACGCCCAACCGTCGCCGCCGATGATCCAAACGCTCCTGCGCACGAGCGCATCCGCCACGCCCAGCAATCGGCGGGCTTCCTCGGAATTGAGGGCCACCAATTTGTGTTTCAATTCCGCCACGGCCTGCCGCTGATCGAAGAGGTCCGCTTCGTCCTTCTGCTCGTTGGCGAGAATCCGCCGGACGAGATCCTCGCCCACGGCCCAGGAAAGTTGTTCCAGTTGTTCGGCGGCAAATTCCTTTTGCTTGTCGAGCGACACGCGGTAGCCCAGTCCGAATTCCGCGTTGTCTTCAAAGAGCGAATTGGACCAGGCCGGCCCGCGGCCCTCGGAATTCTGCGTCCAAGGGGTGGTGGGCAAATTGCCGCCGTAGATCGACGAGCAACCGGTGGCGTTGGCGACGATCAAGCGGTCGCCCAGCAATTGGGAAAGCAGTTTAAGATACGGCGTTTCTCCGCAGCCGGCGCAAGCCCCGGAAAACTCGAACAACGGCTGCAGGATTTGCTGCTCGCGCACGCTCGCGGCCGGAACGAGCCGTCGGTCGCGGTCCGGAATGCTCAGGAAGAATTCCCAATTCGCCCGCTCGGTTTCGCGCAGCGGCGCTTGCGGCTGCATGTTGATCGCCTTCAAGCGCGCCTCCGATTTGTTGCGCGCCGGGCAAACATCCACGCAAATGCCGCAGCCGGTGCAATCTTCCGGAGCGACCTGGAGCGTGTATTTCAAACCTTTCCAGTCCGGATGCCGGGCGGCGTGGGACTTGAACGACGGAGGCGCTCCTTTCAGGGCTGAATCCTCATAGACTTTGCTGCGGATGACCGCGTGCGGGCAGACGAACACACATTTGCCGCATTGAATACAGACGCTTTCGTCCCACACCGGAATCTCCAGCGCCAGATTCCGTTTCTCCCAGCGCGCGGTGCCGGTGGGGAACGTCCCGTCGCACGGCAGAGCGCTGACGGGCAGATCATCGCCGCGTCCGGCGATGATAGGTCCAAGCACGTCGCGAACGAATCTCGGCGCGCTGTCCGGCACTGGAGACAGTGTTTCTGCCGGCGAGGGCGAAATTCCGGGCGGGCGCGGTGGATGGCCGTTCCCGGGGCTCGTCTCTTGAGGGCCAGATACCTTGCTGTCCGAAACGTGGGGCAGGGAGGCCCCGAGAACCGGCAGGCTGGAAGCCTGCCCTACCGGGCTCTGAGGAACCTTCACTTCATGCAAGTGAGCTTCCGTGTTGTCCACGGCTTTGAGGTTCATCTCCACGATTTCCGGCCCTTTTTTGGCGTAGGTCTTGCGAATCGAATCCTTGATCGCCGCGATGGCTTGTTCGTGGGGCAGAACCCCCGACACGGAAAAGAAGCACACCTGCATGACCGTGTTGATGCGCCCGCCCATGCCGCAATCGCGGGCGACTTTGTGGGCGTCGATGACAAAAAAGCGGATCCGACGTTCCACCATAATCCGTCGCATGGATTCAGGCAGACGATCCCAGACTTCCTCAGCGGTGGAGGGCGTGTTCAGCAAAAACGTCCCGCCGGGCGCGATGTCCTTGAGCACGTCGTATCGCCCGATGAATTGCGGTTGATGGCAGCCGACGAAATTCGCCTTTCCGACCAAGTAGCTCGAGCGGATGGGCCGTGGTCCGAACCGGAGGTGCGAAATCGTAATCGCGCCGGATTTTTTCGAGTCATACACGAAGTAGCCCTGCGCGTAATGCTCTGTGTTTTCGCCGATGATTTTGATCGTGTCTTTGTTGGCGCCCACTGTTCCGTCCGAGCCCAACCCGAAGAACATGGCGCGAAAGACGTCGTCCAGCTCGACGGAAAGAGCCGCGTCGTACGGCAAGCTTGTTCCAGTGACATCGTCGTAAATGCCCACGGTAAAGTGATTCTTGGGCGAAGGCCGCGCCAGCTCGTCGAAAACGCCGATTCCCATGGCGGGGGTGAATTCTTTGGAGGACAACCCGTAACGCCCTCCGACGACGACGGGCGTTTCCTTGAAGGGCGACCATCCGCCTGCCCGCGCCTCGTGCAACGCCGTCACGACATCCAGATAAAGCGGCTCGCCCGGACCCCCGGGTTCTTTGGTGCGATCAAGCACCGCGATGGCTTTGGCCGATCTCGGCAAGGCTCCCACGAATCCCTTCGGATCGAACGGTCGATACAGCCGGACTTTAAGCACGCCCGTCTTCTGGCCGTGCGCGTTCAAGTAATCCACGGCTTCGTGAACGACCTCGCAGCCGGAGCCCATCAGGATCAAGACGCGATCGGCGTCCGGCGCGCCGTAATATTCATAGAGCCGGTAGTGGCGCCCGGTCAGAGCGGTGAACTTCCCCATGGCCCGCTCGACGATCTCCGGGCAAGCCAGGTAGAACGGGTTGACCGTTTCACGCGCTTGAAAATAGACATCCGGATTTTGGGCGGTGCCGCGCAGAACCGGGCGATCCGGCGAGAGCGCGCGGCTGCGGTGTGCCGAAACATCCCGCTCGCTGATCATCCGGCGCAAGACCTCTTCGGAGAGCGTCTCGATCTTGGAGATTTCGTGCGAGGTTCGGAACCCGTCGAAGAAATGCAGAAACGGAAGGCGCGATTCCAGCGTGGCGGCTTGTGCGATCAGGGCAAAATCCTGGGCCTCCTGCACCGACCCGGAGCAAAGCATTCCCCACCCCGTGGCGCGCGCCGCCATCACATCGCTTTGGTCGCCGAAAATGGAGAGCGCCTGCGCGGCCAAGGAACGGGCCGCGATGTGAAAGACCGTTGGCGTGAGTTCGCCGGCGATTTTGTACATGTTTGGAATCATCAGCAACAGCCCCTGCGAAGCCGTGAAGGTCGTAGCCAGCGAGCCTGTTTGCAGCGCGCCATGAATCGCTCCGGCGGCGCCGCCTTCGCTCTGCATTTCGATGACCGAGGGGACTGTTCCCCACAGGTTTTTTGCGCCGGCCGCGGCCCAAGCATCGGCCCATTCGCCCATCGGCGAGGCGGGCGTGATGGGATAGATGGCGATGACTTCGTTGGTTTGGTAAGCGACCCGCGCGACCGCCTCATTGGCGTCTATCGTCAGAAATTTGCGTTTCATATCGATGTTATCCTGGAACAGCCGTAACTACAAACGGTCTCCGGGAAGGTTCGACCTTCTCGACGAGTTTTGATCAATTCGAACGCGCAGCACGGTCCACCCTCTCCCAGCGGGAGAGGGCCGGGGTGAGGGAGAGTCGCCGGCCAATCCCAACGGCTCAGGTTTGTCCAACTTTTCACCCTCAGCCTGTCCGTCTCCCTCAAGGGAGAGGGAATGGCTCCTGCCAACGAACCCGCATTGCTTTGAACCGTTCATGGTGCCAAGCAAGCCTACAAGGCGATTTCCACCTCACACTCCGATTCGCCGAGTTCGTGGTGAATCTGGAAGCCGAGCTTCTTGCAGAGGCGCTGCATTTCACGGTTCTCGGCCAGGACTGTCCCTTTGATGCAGCTCAGCTTTTCGTGGCGGCCGACTTGAATGAGCAGATTGAGCAATTGGGACCCCAGGCCCCGGCCCTGCCACTGATCGCTGACCACGACTGCGAACTCCGCCTCGCCGACACCGTGGATCTTGCTCAACCGTCCCACGCCCAGGATTTCGCGTTCCCTCTTCTTGGGAGGCTTGAACTCCGCCACCAGCGCGATCTCGCGATCGTAATCGTTGTGGCAAATGCGGATGAGCCGTTCGTGAGCCGTGCGCTGGCTCAATTTGAGCTGGCTGAAGTAACGGTTATAGACGCTCCGTTCCGAAAGCGTCTGGTGGAATTTGATCAGCAACGGTTCGTCCTCCGGACGGATCGGACGAATCGTCACGGACGTTCCATCTTTCAACTTCCACGGCGTCACGTAACGGTTCGGGTATGGGCGAATGGCCAGTTTGGGAAGTTTGTCCTCGGTCACGGCCGCGTCGTGGACGACCACGCGCGCGTCGAGGGCGACGATTCGTTCCGAAGACGCGAGCAGAGGATTGATGTCGATTTCCTTGATCCACGGCTGCTCCGCGACCAAGCAACTGAAACGGACCAGGAGCCGTTCGATGGCGGCGAGATCGGCGGCTTTCCGTCCGCGCGCGCCCTGCAGCACGCTGTAAATCCGCGTTTGCTCCATCATGCGCCGGGCCAGCGTGGCATTCAGCGGCGGGAGCGCGAGCGCGCGGTCTTTGAAAATCTCAACGAGCTGGCCGCCCGCCCCGAATAAGAGCACCGGCCCGAACTGAGGATCGGTGCTGCTCCCCAGGATCACTTCGGTCCCCCATTCCGTGACCATTGGCTGGACCGTAACACCGCTGAAGTGGGATTCGCCGGCCTTCTCTTTCACCGCCGTTTCGATGGCGCGCCAGGCTCGCTTCACATCGGATGCATTGTGCAAGTTGAGTTGGACGCCTCCGACGTCCGTTTTGTGGGTGATCGTTTCGGAGTAAAGCTTCAGAACCACCGGATATCCGATATTCGCCGCCAATTCGACGGCTTCCTCGGGGCTGCGGGCAAGCCGGGTGGCCACGGTCGGAATGCCGTAAGCCGCGAGGATTTCTTTCGATTCCACTTCGGTCAGAATCGTCCGCTTGGCCGTGCGCGCGGATTGGAGGATGGCCTCGACGATTTCGCGGTCGGGGCGGGTTTCTTCGCTTTCCGGCGTGAGCGTAGGCGTCTCATAAAGGCTGCGAAGGTTCTCGCTGTAACGCCACATGTAATGGAAGGCCCGAGCGGCGCGGTCGGGATAAGCGAAGGTTGGGATGTTGCAGCCGTTCAGAATCGCCACTCCAGGTTCCACTTCGGGGCCGCCCATCCAACTGGCGATAATCGGTTTTTGGCCGAGCTTGGCGTAGGGCTTGAGTTGCTCGGCGGTCCCACCCGGATCGGTCATGGCCTGCGGCGTGAGAATGACGAGGAGGCCGTCATTCGCCGGGTCCTTGGCGACGATCTCTACGGCCTTCGCGTATCGTTGCGGGTCGGCGTCGCCGAGGATATCGACGGGATTGTTCCGGCTCCAATGCGCCGGCAACAGCTCTTGCAGGCCCGCAAAAGTCTCCTGAGAAAGTTCGGCCAACTGCGAGCCGCTGCTGATCAGCATGTCGGTGGCAAGAACCCCCGGTCCGCCTGCATTGGTTACGATGGCCAGCCGGGGACCTTTCGGACGCGGCTGTTTGCTCAGCACCTCGGCCATGTCGAAGAGTTCCGCAATGGTGTCCACGCGCAGCACCCCGACGCGCCGGAACGCGGCGTCAAGCACTTGATCACTTCCCGTGAGCGAACCGGTGTGGGACGCGGCCGCTTTCGCCGCGGCTTCGGTATGTCCGACTTTGATGACGATGATCGGCTTGGTCAGCGCCACCTCGCGCGCCGCCGACAGGAAAGACCGGGCGTCGCCGATGCTCTCCATGTACATCACAATGCTTTTGGTGCGCGGGTCATCGCCGAAATAGTAGATGAGATCGCCCCAATTCACATCGAGCATCGAGCCGACCGAGATGAAGGCGCTGAAGCCGACGTTTTCGCGGAAGCTCCAATCGAGCACGGCGGTGCAGAGGGCGCCGCTCTGACTGAGAAACGCGACCGAACCGGGCAGCGCCTGCGCGGACGCGAACGTCGCGTTGAAACTGGCGTGAGGCAGCATGACGCCGAGGCAGTTGGGGCCGATGACCCGCATTTTTCCTCGGCGCGCTTGCGCCAGGACTTGTTGCTCCAGTTCGACGCCCGGCGCGCCGCACTCTTTGAAGCCCGCCGAGATGATGACAGCGCCCTTGACACCGGCGTCGGCGCATTCGCTCATCACGCCTGGAACAGTTTGCGCGGGAGTGACGATCACCGCGAGATCCGGCGGTTCCGGCACGGCGCCCACATTGGGATAGGCTTTCACGCCCAGGACGCTGGATCGCTTGGGGTTCACGGGAAAAATCTTGGCTTTGGCCGAGCTGAGATTCCGCATCAGCGTCTGGCCGAGGCTACCCGGGGTCTCGCTGGCGCCGATCACAGCCACCGTTCGAGCGGCGAAAATCGGGTCCAGCGGGTGGGAGGTGGTTTGATGGAGAACATCGTGAGCGGGCTCAATGCCGGCTGAGGCCGGCGTCATCGGCTCCTTCCTCGCGGTCTTCTCCCGAGAAGTCGTCGGAGCAATCTGGGTTGCCATAAAATCTGTTGGTTCACGCGCAGGGAATCGGAGCCTGGGTTTGCAGCCGGGTTCTGGTTCGCCCTGCGGGAGAAGCTTCGCTTGCCGCCGCGAAGCAAGCTTCTCCCGCCTTGCCAAAAGCTCACCGAATTTTGCCGTAAGCCGCTACAATCTGTTCCCAGGTAGCCGCCGCCGTCAGGAGGCGGGCCCGAATCTACGATTTACGATTTACGATTTAGGACTTGCGGCTGTCCCCCTCGTTACTTCGGCGGCAACGAACCGACGGTTCAAGGAGGCGCTGACTCCCAGGCCAGGAGAATTGAGCCTCCTCCCGTCGGCTCCTACCAGCAGATTCATGGAAGGGACCAAGAAACAGCCAGCAATCACCAAAATCAGTGGAGCGCGATTCTGGAGAAAGAGCTTAATTGACCGCGATTCAATTGAGCCAAGCTCTTCGCGAGGGAGCCGGCAAAACCAGGCCTTCTGGGCCAAGATCAGTGGCGGTGACGGTTCGGCTCCGAACGAAAGCAATCGATACGCGGGCGGAAATCCTCAATTTTGGGTGGGCTAGTCGAGGAACGGGACGAGGAACTTCCGCCCGCGCCAATTTGTACCTCCATGTATTGTTGCGGGAGTGCTAAACCCGCCGGGCGGGACGACACGGCTCTGCGGCAAGCGAGACACCTGCCGCTGCCAAGGCGGGTTGCCGCGCCTCCGACGGCCTCACTGATAGCGCCAAGCTTCGAAATCGAGTTTCTTGTAACGCGATTGGAGAAAGGCCACGAGGTCGATCATCTGCCGGACGGTCATCGCTTCGTTGCAGTCGGCCATGAGTGATTTCTCATCCTGGGAAACGGATTCCTTTTTGTAGGCCAGCGCCAGTTTGTGCGAGGGATCGATGATGGAAGTCACGAGATCGCCGTAGGTCTTAACGTTTACCGCTTCCCCTCCAAGCGCCACGGTCACGCGGGCCGGCTTTTCCGGCGGCGGCAACTCCACTCCGTCCACGGTGTGGCAGGCGTGGCATTTCAACGCCGTAAACGCAGCTTTGCCCTTTTTGATATCGCCATCCGGGAGGCGAAATCCTCGGGCCGATTTGGCGGCCGGCTCACAACCCGCCGCGAGCAGGAGGAATGTCCCGACAACCATGAGTGCAGTGCTCTTCATATTGATGAAGTACTTACTCGTGCCGGGCCGGACAGGGCGCTTCGCGTTTTTTGGCGAAGGTTGCTCTTGAATTGCATTGCGGACTGGGAAGTGCTGAGGCGTCTGAATGCGCACGATGTCTGTGGCGGCGGGCGTCCTCGCCTGCCGCAGAGGGCGGCATCGTGCCGCCCGGCACGCGCTAGAACTTCACAGGCGTTGCCAGTTCCAGGCTGGGTCCTCGGGGCAAGACGCGCCGGCTCTACGGCAGGCGAGACTCCCGCCGCTACTCCGGAGGACAGCTCGCCCTTCCCCGAAAGCGGGCCCGATACTGCGTGGGGGCTTGGCCGGCTATGCTCTTGAAGACCCGATTGAAATGAGTGAGCGACTGGAAGCCGACGTCGAACGCGATTTCACTCACCTGCAAGTTGGGATTTAGCAAGAGATTTTTTGCCTCTTCAATTCGGACACGGCAAACGTACTCGGTAAAATGAAGGCCGGTCGCCCTTCTAAAGAGTTTGCAGAAGTAAAAGCTGCTCGTGTGCACCGCCTTCGCGACTTCCCCCAGGGAAAGATTCTCGGCATGGCGCTCCTTGATATACGCCTTGGCTCGCGTGATGATGGGCGGCTCGGAATTCTCTTGGCGCGCCAACACCTGGTGGCCGAGGATGGCCAAGTGCTGCGCGAAAACCGAGAGCATCTTGATCGCGGCCTCATGGCGATCGGCCGACAGCGTGCGGGTGGCTTGATAAACCTGCCTGAGTTCCTCCAAATTCACCGGCAAGGCGGCGGCGGCGGCCAGCTTCGCCACGCGATCGAATTGCTCTGGGTCGGGCCGCCGGGTGAAGACCTGTCCGGTCTGCAACAATCCAACGACCTTGCCATCCACGATCACCGGGACGGCGGTTTCGGCTAATCCGGCCGGACAAAGGACAGTTTTGGGGCGGGTGGTTGCCTCTTCACTGAGCTGTTGCTGCACTTGGAGGCAGAGCGCGCAGGATCGGCTCTTCTGCGCCATGATTCCGCAGAATGGATTTTCTTTCGAGTGCCGATGGTAGGCAAGCTTCCAGGAATCTAACGGACGCAACGCCAGCGGCAAACCGGTGCATTCGGAAAATGCGCGCGCGTACTCCTGGTACGTTTTCGAATTCGCCAAGGTTTCGAGGATCGGGGCGGAGTTATCCGGCGCCTTCGCGCCGCCGGATCTCTGCGCCAGGAATTGTCCGTTCGCTTCGATCTCGGTTAAGGATTTCGATCTCGATGGCCGGTTAGGACCGTCGGCCAAAGGTTGCGTTCCCCTCGCCGTGTTCGCTCTCGCCGGGCTGCGCCAAACATCGGTTGTTTGCATGGAGGCCAAAATAGGAGAAGGACCGGCCCGCCACAATCAGGCGGAACGCCGGTCGTTGTTTGGGGAGCGGGCCTAAGAAGCCTAAGCCATTTCCTTAGCAAGTCGCCCCTTCCCCCGCCGACGCGGCGAGGGAAGGGTGACGGGGGCGCTCAGGTTTGATGGAAATTCTCTCGCTCGCGGCTCGCAGGGCAAACCTGCAGGTTTGCCCTGCCAACGGTTGGTTCACGGAAAGCATCCAAGCCCAAAAGGCGTGCATTGGGACCATGAACCGTAGCCGCCGACGCGAGGAGGCGGAAATTGGTTTTAACCACGGTCTCCGCCTCGTTACCTCGGCGGCTACGATCCGTCGGTTCATGGAGAGGCACGACGAGGCGTTCTAAACCGGGGAGATGTCTTTGATCTTGGCTGCCCCTTGGACGATGCTCAAAATTGTCCGTCATCCAGCCTGCATCGAAAGCCCTGCGGGCGGCCTTAGCGCGCGGGCCGGATGCATCCAGCCGTCCTGCCTTTGCCGCTGCCAGATTGACCGTCGATGAAATCCGATGTGCACTCACTGCTATCCTGCCGTTTTGCCGGTGAGGAAAGCACGAACTCGCCCCCTTCGACTACGCCTGGATTGCCACTTTTCTTGACCTGGTTTGTCATGGCATTCCGATCCCGGTACTCCGAAGGAGAGCACCCCAGGTAACGGCGAAACGCGCGGTTAAAGTACGGGATCGACTGGAACCCCGCTTCAAAGGCAACCTCCGTCACACGGAGTTGGCGATTCAACAGCAGACGCCTGGCTTTCTCCAATCGTTTTCGCACCTGGTACTCGGTGAAGGTCAGACCCGTTTGCTTCTTGAACAATTTGCAAAAATAACACGCGCTCAACCGGAGCCGGTTAGCGACCTGCGCCGGTGAAACGTCTTCTTCCTGGCCCTCGTCCAAGAGAGCCTCGATTCTCTGCAAGAGAGGCGAAGTCCGAGCCGCGTCTGTGAGCACAAGCTGATGGCAGGCGTCTGCGACGCAGCCTGCAAACATGCCGATGAGCGTGATGACGGCCTGCAATTTCTCGCCGCTGACGACCGGGCTGTAACGCCACACTACTTCCAGAAGGTCCGCTTGCGATTCCAGCCCGAAGTCCTTGAGCCGAGTCACCAACTGGCCCAGTTTCTCCGCGTTTAGCGCCGCGAGCGAAAACGGACCGACCAGCAGGCTGCCCGCGTGCTGGCCGTCCATCCGCACCGGTACGAGAATCTTCGTCAAACCGGACGGACACCGGAACCGGACAGGCAGGGATGTCTTCGTGGCGGAGTGTTCGGCGCTCTGCAACGTGCGCAGGCACCATCGGCCGCTCTCTCGCCCCATGCAGCCCTTGATGCAGAATGTGCCTTGCGGCTCCGAGCCGCAAGCGGGCGCGCCGGAGAGTTGCGCCGGGAGCATCGTCAACGGCAAGCCGGTGGCGACCGTAAAGGCCGCTTGCAGCTTCCGGACGGTTTGGGACTCGCAAAGTTGATGCCAAGCCGCATTCGGGCTCTTTTCAACTGTAGTTTGCGGTCCTGCGGCGGCCGGAGCACCTTTTTGATGCGCTGACATGGCGTTAGCCAGTTTCTGCAATTCAACACCATTGAGAGGTTTCGTACACGCATTGTTTGGCAAAACCTAACCGTTTTTTGCTCACGTGAACAGGAACCCATGCGGGCTCTCCACGAACCGACCCACCCCTGCACCCCTCCCAGGAGGGGAACCTGCAATCGGCGCACGCAACGTAGCTCCCCTCCTGGGAGGGGAAGGGGTGGGTTCATGGTCCCA
>JACQWK010000758.1 GCA_016209525.1 Verrucomicrobiota bacterium | reverse complement strand
CTTCTTATACCATACATAAGATACTGATAGCAAGACTATTGCGTTCGCAATATCGACTTTTTTTGCAACGCCTCTGCACCCATTCAATCGCCGCTAAACCTTTTCGGAGAACCTCTAGCTTGATGCAGCCCTGTAAAACTCTTGATGAAACCGTTCAAAAAGGATGACAGCGCACGTGCGGTCTGGCATAAGCGTGGACGCGTTGAGATGCTCGGAACTGAAGTTTCATCGCCGTCGCCCCTCAACCAAGGGCGTCGAGCCTCCTAGCGCCAAGTCCAATGAGAAACACTGGAAACTTGAGAGCCTGTCTGGAAATTGCCTTCTGGGTGCAGCAGGCCATCGGCGTGTTGTGGCGAGCTATCAGTCGTTCGGGCATTTCGGCGGCAAGTTGCCGCCAAACACAGACTGGTAGAGAGTTCCATCCACTTTTCAGACCGACTCTTTGCTGGCTCGCCCTGCTTGGTCTCTTTGCAGTCGCGGGCTGTGTTTCTTCGACGCGGACCGTTGCCTCTTTCGAACTGGAGTCTCCCAGATCCAACCAAGGATTGCTGACCGAAGACGCGAAGGAAGAGGGTCTGAAACAATTGGCTCAAGCACTGGTCCGGACGGAACAGGCAACCAACCGCGTTACCGAAGCTTCTCCGCCTCAGGAGGTGACGCAAAGGAACACCGCCGTCGCCAACGAACCGGCTGGCGCTAACGCATCCTCTCCAGCGGCGAATTCCAATATCGCCCTCCAGCCCGCAGCGAGCGATTCCGCCGGGAGTCCGATATTTGGCAAGTTGATCGGCCTCCCGAAGCTGAGTGCGACCGAGATTGAGGAATTGCTCGCGGCAATTCAATTGAAACTCGAGACCGAGATGGGTTACCGCACGGCGCAGCCCGCCGAGTTCGGTCCCTGGCCAGCCATCCCTTCAGGCCTGAGTGCGGGTCCCGCGCTGTCGAAGACGACGCCCGAAGGCTTGGCCGGGATCCGAATCGGGCATAGGCGGTTTCTCTCGCAACCGGCGCAACTCTGGATCGAAGGAGCTATCCTCAATAAAGCAACCAATGTGTTGGGAAGAAATGACGAGGTAGAAGCAGTCTCTAGCATGATCACGACGCTCTTGGCGTCGGCGGAGGAGGCAAAAAAGGCGCTCGGCCCTAAAGATCTTTCCCGCCGGCTTATCCGGTTAAGTTACATTGATGTCGATGGCGCTATGAAGGCGCTGAAGGGTTTTGGGATCAACAGCGTGGCGGATCTCGGCGCGGTGACGACCCCGGTCTCCTTCGACCAACTTCCCTTGGTGGCACCGATGCCGTCACCCGACACTAATCAAGTCTCTTTGCTGGGAGCGGAGAAGATTGAGAAAGGGCCTTTCGAATTATCCTTAACTCCATCGGTCGCCAGCCCATTGCCGGGTGTGGTCAATACCGCCCCCAGCTCAGAATTGATTGTTTTTTTTCATCCGGCACATCCCGATCAGTTCGGGCAAGTCAGACAGGTTCTCGACGAATTCATCGACCGCCCTGAGCGACAGATTTTCGTCGAAGGAATGGTGTTGGAGATTAATGAAGAGGGCCTGAAGGAGCTCGGGGTCGAATGGCAATTCAAAGAAGGGAATTTCGAGTGGATCGCAGGATCGCTCGCCTCAGCCGGAACCGCCGCGAGCACCGCCCAATTCGGCTTCGACAGCCTGAAGGACGCGGACAAGAACTGGATTGCCCGCTTGAAAGCCCTCGTGCGCGAGAAGAAAGCCGAGGTTCTGTCGCGGCCTAGCGTACTCACGGTTAACAATCGGCAAGCTACCATCCGCGTCGGGACCGATATTCCCATTGCCACCAGCCAACAGGAACCTGGCGCTTTTGCCGCGCCGGGCGCGATCGCCTTCAATTTCAAATTCCTCGCTACCGGAATCTCGCTCAATGTCATGCCGAGAGCCAACGAAGTGGGCGACCGGGTCAGTCTGCTCATCGACACAATTGTTTCCGCGCAAGTCCCCGGTGCTGATCTGGAACTCCGATCAGCGACCGGCGCTTTATTGGCGTCCGCTCCCACCATGGCGACGCGCCGTATTCAAACTTACGCGCGCATCGACAACAACACTCCCTTCATTATTGGCGGCCTCGTCAACAAGGAGTACGCGACGACCCGTGACAAGATTCCATTGCTTGGCGATATCCCGTATTTGGGGGCGCTTTTCCGGTCGAAAAGGACCTCCACCAACAAACGGGAAGTGATCATCGTTCTGACTCCCCACATATTGGAGCCGGAAAAAGGCACTGCGTTCGGCCAGTTTATGCCCAAGGACGAAGACCGCTTCGATGAATTTGGCAACAAGCTTTTCCGAGACACGTATCGCATTCGGTCGGAAGATGTCTTTGATCTGACGTTTATCACCGGGAACGCGCGCCTACAGCATTTCCGGGAGGTGGCGAGGCGCGCCATCGAACAAGATTTCCGTTTGCGGTATGTCGAACCTTACAGCGAGTTTGCCGATAACCGCTTTCCCGGCGAAAACATACTGGTGCGCCGCATGGTTTGGGAAGTCGTGCGGCGTCTCTCCACCGAGAAAGGGAATCCAAACTACAAGTGGCTCGATACGAACATCAACCCGGAACGGCTGATCGTCTTCGAGAGCAGACAAGAAGGCGGCGGATTTGGCGTTCAGTTTCTGGAACGTATTCTGTCCAACCTTGCGGGAACCAAAGATCTTCAAACGTTTTTCACCAAGAATCCGGCGCGTGCCCTCGTGCTCACATTCCGAGCGACGCCGTCGGAGACCGCCATGCTCGAGCCCATCATGGTCCCCATACCGGAGTTCCGAGTGGTGGACTGCCCGGACCATCAGAAAGCCTGGAATACCTTGCTCTGGGATTTGAACCAACCCGACACGAACGGTTCACCCAGATTCTCGATCATCCTTCGCGATAGATCAGATTTGGTGCGGCTTCAGAGAGCCCTGATTGTGAAAAAAATCGTGGCCCTGAATGGTGGAAATACTCAAATGTCACTTTCGAATTTCAGCTTGGGGAAAATGTTGCTCATGCCCGAACCTAAACCGGATCAGTTCCATCCGGTCGATGGGGAAGTGGCGCAGTATTTCTTCCAAATGGAAAAGTATTACGAAGCGGCGCTTCAAACGATCGAAAAGACTCTTTTGGAGGTCGAGAATGCCAGCAAGAGCGCCACGTCGAAGCCCGCCCGCTAGCCTGACGCTTTACTCGGTAGGTTGCTGGATGCGCACGTTGAAGGCAGGGACGGCGCGCCTGCGCCGCTCCCTACCGGGTGCCGCAGCGGAACGGTGTGTGGTCGCAGTGAGAACGTCACCGCACCGATTCAAAAGAGTTCCGCCCCTGCACGGCGCGGAGACGCCGCGGCGCGGCATCCTTACCTTCCACCGCATGTTCTATTATCCCTCCGAATCAATTGGGAGCCTGTGGCACTGCTGTGTTGTGAGCTCAAACACAATCGAAGGCGTCACCGAACTCCACTGAACTCACGACTCAGGACGAAAAATCGCTTGACATCTTTTAGATTTCATGATGATATCATTATGATAATTGAACTGTGATTGCCGAGCATCGGCAGAGTAGCTCAAAAACAGGACAAACCTATGCATGCAACAAATTCTCATGAGAAGTCGCATCAAGAGCGCAACATTACGGCTTCAAGCGGATGGACGATGTTAGCGGTCGTCATCGCAGGATTCCTGATTGGGATCGCTGCGGTCATTTTCTCGATTCGAACGTTCTTGAACCAACCGGACGACGTACGCCTCGCCGTCACGGTCTTGATCTCTGCCATTCTCTTGGAGGGACTGGCAGTCCTATTCTGCTTTGGTTTCTTCACCTTGCAGCCGAACCAAGCGCGCGTGTTGGTGCTTTTTGGGGACTACAAAGGCACCGTGAAACAGGACGGCTTCCACTGGGCCAATCCTTTTATGCGCAAGCTGCTCGTCTCGCTCCGGCTCAGAAACATGGAAGGCGAAAAACTTAAGGTTAACGATAAGCGCGGCAATCCCATAGAAATCGCGGCCGTGGTCGTGTGGCGCGTGCACGAGACAGCTCAAGCGACCTTCGACGTGGACAACTACGACAATTACGTCAAGGTGCAAGGTGAGTCCGCTGTGCGGCACTTGGCCAGCAGTTACGCCTACGATCATGGCGAAGAAAACGAAACCACCCTGCGGAGCGGCGTCGAGGAAGTCTCGCTAGCGCTGCAGAAGGAGCTTCAAGAGCGTCTGGCCAAAGCCGGAGTCGTCGTGGAGGAAGCCCGCATCACTCATCTTGCCTACGCGCCGGAAATCGCCCAAGCGATGCTCCGGCGCCAGCAGGCGGAAGCCGTCATTGCGGCGCGCCAAAAAATCGTTCATGGAGCGGTTAGCATGGTTGAGATGGCTTTGCGGGAGCTGACGGACAAACGGGTCGTTCAGCTTGATGACGAGCGCAAGGCAGCTATGGTGAGCAACTTGCTCGTTGTCCTTTGCGGCGAAACAGAAGTCACGCCGGTTGTGAACACAGGGACACTCTACACCTAAGCCGCATCCATTCAGTTTGACTGCCAATCCCGGATTAGCTCGCATTCAAATTGCACCGCTCCCATGGACTCGCGAAAATCATTCCTTTTGCGGATCGACCCGGAACTGTGGAAGGAGCTGGAGAAGTGGGCCGCGGACGAGCTCCGCAGCATCAATGCTCAAATTGAGTACTTGCTCAAACAGGCCGTCCTGAGGCGCAAGAAATCTCAGCAGGAATCGGAGAATGAACCATCTTCCTGACGTCACATTTGGCGTCGGGGAAGTCTCATTTTGACAACGGGGGTGGTTCGTGTCCGCAAGGCGGACACGCATGTCCGCACGTTCTCAAGGACACTGCGGACAGGAGTGTCCGCTTTACTGCCAAAACGAGAATTGCCGGATTTGGCGTGGACAAATCCGGTTCGCGCGGTAATTTCAGAGGATTCCACAATCAGACGCTATGAACACACTTCGACGACCGGATTGGAAATGTTCGCCCAGAAACTTCCGGTCTTCCTTCGCCTTCACTTTGATCGAACTTTTGGTCGTCATCGCGATTATCGCGATTCTCGCGGGGATGTTGTTGCCTGCCCTGGCGAAATCCAAGACCAAGGCCCAAGCCATCCAATGCTTGAGCAATCTCAAGCAGTTGCAGCTCTCATGGCTGATGTATCCCGACGACAACGACGGCAAATTGGTCATGGGTTACAACGACAATGGAGGCGCAAGCGCGCCGGACCGCTGGGTGCGAGGCGACATGGATGACGATCGGGACGCGACCAATATCACGTTGATTAGGAGCGGCTACCTATTTCCCTATAACCCGGACATTGGCATCTATAAGTGCCCGGCGGACAAAAGCACTCAGAAAAGCGGGAGAAAACTGCCCCGCATTCGCAGCGTGTCGATGAGCACGGCCATCAGCCATCCGAACGCCCCGCTTCCATCACCTCCATACCGCGTCTATTACAAAACATCCGACCTCATCGACCCGCCCTCCGCCAGCCTCTGGGTCTTCATGATGGAGCATCCGAACAGCATTCACGGGGGCGTATTGACCGTCCGTTGCCAGGAGCGTGGCGCGAGCGCCCGGATGTACGACTATCCCGCCAGTTATCACAATGGCGCCGACGGACTCTCCTTTGCCGATGGCCATTCAGAAATCCACAAATATCTCGATCCCCGAAGCAGGCCCCCACCGAAATGGGACCGAGGCACGGCAGCGCTCCAGTTCAATATCCCCATGCCGAACAATCCGGACATCGCCTGGCTCCAAGAACGAACCAGCTCGCTGATCAAATAAGGTTCACTAGGCTTTACCGGTGATCCTGCGTGATCAACAAAACCGCCAAGCAAGCCAGCCACGCCCCGAGACCGACGCACAAAAACGCAACCACAAGTGTCCCGGCGCCCAAAGGCTGGGGGCCTCTTGCTGCCATCATTGCCGCCTGACAAAGCAGCAAAAGATCGGCTCCAACCAGCGAGCAGACGACGACCAGCCGGTTGGGAATGAGTTCGCCGCCAGTTTTCGGTGGCAAGAACGTCGAAACTTTTCGCGAGGTGCTTACTCTGGTTCCTCTCAGCAGTGAGCTTAGGCCCGGACCAACCTGAACGTCCACCTTGAGGGTAGTGGCTGACGATTGAGAACCTACAACGGCCGCATTGCCCGTCTTGGATGCAGGCATGAGGTGATCGAGCCCTCGTCCGAGCGCTAGTTTGGCGGAGTGCGGAGGCCCCGAACTCATGTGTGGCTTTATTCCGGATCGAGCGGTCAGGATTCGGGATTCAACCGCATCCCGCAGACGTTCGAATTCAACTTGACTCGTTCAACGCCCTCAATGTTTTCGCCCTGCGATCCATTGGCGGGCAGCCTAGCGGTATCGGTGACGGAGGCAATGCAATTCTGAGCTTCGTCGATATTTGCTCGCTGGACGTCGCGCCTTCGTTGCCTTGTTGTTCAATCGTCGGAGCCAGACTGGATACGCGACAGTTGACTTTTCAAACCTGACCCTCAAAGTCTCGGAACTCTTGCCAAACAATCCTGGCGACTGCGAATGCGAGAACACGGAGTCTGAAATGAGCATCCCTTCGAACAGCAAACGAATCCTCACTCACGGCCAATTGATTCAGCTCAAACGGTGGAACACCCCGACGGTCTATAACGGCTGGGAGCAAATCACCCAGCGCGACAGTTCCCGCGATTGTTTCAACCTCGAAGAAACGCGAGATTTCATGCCGCAAATGGGGCCCATGGTGGGCTATGCGGTCACCTTGATGATCGAACCCAGCAACGGCCGCCACCGCGAAGCCAATCCAAACGCGTTCGCCGAGTATTTTCGGTACGTAGCCTCCATCGAAGCGCCCAAGATCGCCGTAGTCCAGGATTTGGATCGCCCGCAAACTTTCGGCGCCGGCTGGGGGGAAGTCATGGCCAATTTGCACAAGGCCATGGGATGCGTTGGCACGATCGCCGACGGAGCCATTCGCGACGTGGAGTGGATGACGAACGCCGGTTTTAAAGCCCTGGCGCGGAGGCTCTGCGTCGGCCACGCCAAGGTTTGCCCGGTGCGATGGAATTGTCCCGTGAACGTATTTGGCCGAAGGATCGAGCCTGGGAATCTGATCCACGCGGACCAGCATGGTTTCCTGGTCATACCGGAAGAAGATCAAACTCCATTGCTCGACGCGCTGCGGTTCATGGACAACAACGAGTGCGACACGCTGATTTCGACGGCGCGTTCGGGCGCCGGTTTATCGACGGAAACGCTGTTGGAACGAATCGGGAAATCGCTCGCTGACTTCCGCGAGGCGACCCGGAAGCGGTTTTCCGGTCGTGTCGGATACTAGCCGCAAAAATTTGTGCCGCAAAAATTTAGTGCCATTGCTGCCGGATTCTGGTATCCTATCTTCCAGTAACCACTGGCTACCGATCAACGAGCATGAATCGTCCTGTCAGATTCGCTGGTGAAACTGGCGCGCCCAATCCAACCACCGCGCCGAGCCGGGCACCGGGCACGCGACCCTTCGGCGAGCGGACCGGCAGAATGAACGCGGAGGGAACGCGCTTATGATTGCGACCGCGACTATCGATGCGATTCTCAAGCAGAAGCCGACACAGCTTTGGTCGGTGACGCCGGAGACGATTGTCTTCGAGGCGATCAAGCTCATGGCGGACAAGAACATTGGCGCGGTTCTCGTCAAATCCGGCGAGAAATTGGTTGGAATCCTTTCGGAGCGGGACTACACGCGCAAGGTCGCGATCAAGGGCAAATCTTCCAAGGAAACGTCGGTTCGAGAAATTATTACCACGCCGGTGATTACAGTCACACCAACCCACACAGTCGAAGACTGCATGCGCCTGATGACCGAGCACCGCATCCGCCATCTACCGGTGCTCGATGGCGAGACGGTGGTCGGAGTCGTGTCGATCGGCGATCTGGTCAACTGGGTGATCTCCGCCCAAAGCGTCGCGATTAAGCAAATGGAGAACTACATCGCGGGGAACTATTACTGTTAGGGAGCGGGTCTGTGTCTGGGAAGCCTCGCCCCCCCGGTGGCAGCCGATGTGAGGAGGCTTACGAATTGCCCTCTGTCTGAAAAGGTGTGAGCCTCCTCAGGTCGGCTGCCATGGATTCTCAGTCATGCTTCAAGACAGGTTCGTGTCACCCATCAAGTAGAGATCGCACTCGCGAGCAGCGCCGCGTCCTTCGTTAAACGCCCATACCACAAGGCTCTGACCTCGCCTGCAATCGCCGGCCGCGAATACACCTGGAAGGCTCGTCGCATAACGGCCGTATTCTGCCTTGACGTTGCTGCGCGGGTCCCGTTCGACTCCGAGCTGATCGAGAAGCGGCTGTTCGGGTCCAAGGAAGCCCATGGCCAAGAGCACAAGTTGAGCTGGCCTGGTCTTCTCCGTGCCCGGAATTTCCTTTGGGACAAACTGTCCTTTTTGGTTTTTCTCCCAGACGATCTCGACTGTCAAAACTTCCTTCACGCGGCCATCATCATCTCCGATGAACTTCTTGGCAGTCGTGAGAAAGACCCGCGGGTCGCTCCCGAACACTGCTGCGGCCTCTTCCTGCCCGTAGTCCATCCGGTGAACCTTCGGCCATTCCGGCCAGGGATTGTCGGACGCTCGTTCATTGGGGGGCTTGGGCAGAATTTCCACTTGGATCAAGCTTCTGCAACCATGCCGCATGGCGGTGCCGACACAGTCGGTGCCCGTATCACCCCCGCCGATCACCATCACATCCTGGTCAGTGGCGGAGATGTAATCCCCGTTCTTCGTGCCGTCCAGAAGCGCCTTTGTGTTCGCGTGCAGAAATTCCATGGCGAAATGGATGCCCTTCAGATTCCGCCCTTCGATGGGAAGGTCGCGCGGTTTGGTCGCGCCCGTGCAGAGAACGGCAGCGTCGAAATCCTCCACCAATTTGTTGGCGGGATAGTTTTTCCCGACTTCCGTGTTCGTCACGAATGTGATTCCCTCCCGCGCCATTTGGTCGAGCCGGCGCTGCACGACCAGTTTCTTGTCAAGTTTCGGATTGGGAATTCCGTACATGAGCAAACCGCCGGGACGATCGGAGCGTTCGAAGACGGTCACCCAATGGCCCGCCCGGTTGAGTTGCGCGGCGGCACAGAGGCCGGCAGGGCCGGAACCGACTACCGCGACCTTCTTTCCCGTGCGGACGGCCGGCGGCTCTGGGACGACCCAACCCTTTTCCCAGCCCGTGTCAATGATCGAACATTCGATGTTTTTGATCGTCACCGGGGGCGCGTTAATCCCCAAAACGCAAGATCCTTCGCAAGGGGCTGGACAGACGCGGCCGGTAAACTCGGGAAAATTATTTGTCTTGTGAAGCCGATCGAGAGCTTCTTGCCAACGGTCTCGATAAACGAGGTCGTTCCACTCGGGAATCAGATTGTTGATCGGGCAACCGGAGGCCATGCCATTGAGCAGGGTGCCCGTGTGGCAGAACGGGATGCCGCAATCCATGCAACGGGCCGCTTGCTCGCGCAATTTCTTTTCCTCCATGTGGTAATGGAACTCATACCAATCTTTGATGCGCTTGATCGCCGGACGATCCAGCGGCAGCTCGCGGAGGTACTCGATAAAGCCTGTCGGTTTTCCCATTTCGTCTGATTTGACTTGAGACAAGAATCGTTTTCTACCCGCCACCAATCCGCGCCAAATCTTTGGCGTTTTCTTCGAACGCCGCCATCAAAGCTTCCTCGCCGCTCAATCCGGTGCTCGTGACGCGCTGGATGGCCTGAAGCATGCGTTTGTAGTCTTTGGGCATCACCTTGACGAATTTCGGGACCCACTGCTCCCACAAGGCGAGAATCTTGTAAGCCCGCTGGCTCCTGGTGTAATCCGCGTGCCGTCGGACCATTTGGCGCACCGATTCGATTTCCGTTTCGTCTTCAAGTGTTTCCAGACCGATCATCTGTGTGTTGCAGTTGCGCGCGAAGTCGCCGTGCTCGTCGAGCACATAGGCAATCCCGCCGCTCATCCCCGCGGCGAAGTTCCGGCCCGTCGGGCCCAGCACTACCACTCGCCCGCCTGTCATGTATTCGCAGCCGTGGTCGCCGACCGCTTCCACGACGGCATTGACACCGCTGTTGCGGACGCAGAACCGCTCGCCGGCCATGCCGCCGATATAAGCTTCCCCGCTGGTGGCGCCGTAAAAGCCGACGTTGCCGATGATAATGTTTTCGTCAGGCACGAACGTTGAGCCAGCAGGCGGGAAGACAACTATTTTTCCACCCGACAAGCCCTTGCCGAAATAGTCATTGGCGTCGCCTTCCAGGATCAACGTCATGCCTCGCGGCATAAACGCACCGAAACTCTGCCCGGCCGAGCCGGTGAATTTGATTTGAATCGTGTCGTCCGGCAATCCATCCGGCCCCCACTTCTTCGTGACTTCACTCCCCACGATGGTGCCCACGACTCGGTTCACATTCCGGATCGGCAATTCGGCGCGGACTTTTTCTCCGCGCCCAATGGCCGGCCGGCAGAGATCGAGCAGCGTGATCACGTCCAGCGACTTGTCCAATCCATGGTCTTGATCGATCTGGCGGTAACGGCCAACCTCCGGCGCCACTTCCGGCTGGTACAGGATGTTCGTAAAATCAAGCCCTTTGGCTTTCCAGTGGGCGATGGCTTTGGACGGCTCAAGGCGGTCGGTCCGGCCAATCATCTCGTTCAAGGTGCGGAAGCCGAGTTTGGCCATGATCTCTCGCAGTTCCTCAGCCACGAAACGCATGAAGGCAACGACGTGATCCGGGTCACCGGTAAAGTTCTTGCGGAGTTGCGGATCTTGAGTCGCGACGCCCACGGGGCAAGTGTTGAGGTGGCAGACCCGCATCATGATGCATCCCATGGCGACCAACGGCGCCGTGGCAAAACCAAATTCTTCGGCGCCCAGCATCGCCGCGATGGCGACGTCCCGTCCTGTTTTAAGCTGGCCGTCGGTTTCGACGTAGATGCGGCTGCGCAGATTATTCAGCACCAGAGTCTGATGTGTCTCGGCCAGCCCAAGTTCCCAAGGAATGCCTGCGTGTTTGATCGACGACAAGGGCGACGCGCCGGTCCCGCCGTCGTGACCGCTGATGAGCACGACATCGGCATGGGCCTTGGCCACACCGGCCGCGATGGTGCCGACGCCGACCTCCGCCACGAGTTTGACGCTGATCCGCGCCTCGCGGTTGGAGTTCTTCAGGTCATGGATCAACTCCGCGAGGTCCTCGATAGAATAAATGTCGTGATGAGGCGGGGGCGAGATCAACCCGACGCCCGGAGTCGTGTGCCGCACCTTGGCAATGGGCGGATAGACTTTTCGCCCGGGCAACTCACCGCCCTCGCCGGGCTTGGCGCCTTGGGCCATCTTGATCTGAAGTTCGCGGGCGTTGATCAGGTAGTGGCTGGTAACGCCGAACCGGCCCGAGGCCACCTGCTTGATGGCGCTGTTCTTCGAGTCGCCACCCTCGCTTTTCCAAACGTAGCGATCGGGATCTTCGCCGCCTTCGCCCGTGTTGCTCTTGCCCCCGAGCCGATTCATGGCAATGGCGAGCGCCTCATGCGCTTCCTTGCTGATCGAGCCGTAGCTCATGGCCCCCGTCTTGAATCGTTTGACGATCGCATCGACCGGCTCGACGCGCTCGAGGGGGATGGGATTTTCCGCCCATTTGAACTCGATCAAGCTCCGAAGCGTGCAGAGATTCTTCGATTGGTCGTTCACCAGCGAGGAGTACTCTCTGAAAACCTTGAAACTGCCGGTGCGACACGCGAGCTGGAGTTTGTGAATGGTTTGCGGGTTGAACAGATGGAATTCGCCTTCCGCCCGCCACTGATACTGCCCTCCCACTTCGAGGAGGTGTCCATTGACTTGCCGTTCCGGGAAGGCCTGAAGATGACGCGCCAAAGCTTCCTCGGCCAGGGCGTCCAAGCCGACGCCCTCCACTCGTGAAGGCGTCCAGGTAAAATACTTGCTGATGACATCCTGATTGAGCCCAATGGCCTCGAAGATCTGCGCGCCCCGATAGCTTTGAATGGTCGAGATGCCCATCTTCGCCATGGTTT
>JACQWK010000756.1 GCA_016209525.1 Verrucomicrobiota bacterium | reverse complement strand
GTGTCCGACTTGTCCGCCGTAGGCTTGGCGAAGGCGGAAGGACGGGTGAGGGGTCCTTCCAGCGATGCTTTCGGGCCAATTACACACTTCTCGGTCGGCTCAATGGGATGTAATGCTCCGGGAGCATCTGAAATTTCAAATTTCAAATTTCAAATTGGAGACGATAGGGTAAGCCAATGCTGAAGCGGACTCCTCTCTACGAGAACCACCAAAAACTGGGCGCGCGCTTGGTGGAATTTGGCGGATGGGAAATGCCGGTTCAATACACCGGGATCGTCGATGAGCACCAAACCGTGCGAACGGCGGCCGGGATGTTCGATATTTCGCACATGGGAGAAGTCAGAGTGTCGGGGCCTTCAGCGTTGGCGTTCCTGAACGGTGTCCTGACCAACGACCTGCGCAAACTCGCGGTGGGCCAGGGCCAATACACTCTCCTCTGCAACGAGCGCGGCGGAGTCATCGACGATCTCTACGCTTACCGGCTGGCAGACCAAGAGTTTCTCCTGATCATCAATGCTTCGCGCATCGACTCCGATGTCGGCTGGCTCCAAGCGCAGTTCCGGAAGTTTGCGCCTTCCGTTGGCTCCGAACTGCTCGACATTTCCGACCAGATCGGGGCCGTCGCCGTGCAAGGCCCGAAAGTCGCGCAGTTTATCGATCAATGCTTTCCCGCATCCACGGCCGGAGGTGCCGATGCGTGGAAGCCGTCCGATCTGGCGAAAAACCAGATTTGCGCCGTGGATTGGAACGAGCATCGACTCTGGATTTCTCGGACCGGGTACACTGGGGAGGATGGCTTCGAAATACTTGCCGACGCTCAATCGATCGTGCCGGTCTGGGAGCAGGTCCTGAAGATCGGCCAGCCTTACGGTCTGAAGCCGGCAGGGCTCGGCGCCCGCGACACGTTGCGCACCGAGGCCTGTTACGCGCTCTATGGGCACGAACTTGACGAAGACACGACGCCGTTGGAAGCAGGTCTCGGGTTTTTCGTCGCGCTCGACAAAGGAGAGTTCGTCGGCCGCAGCGCCTTGGTCGCCCAGAAGCAGAAGGGCGTCGGCAAGAAATGTGTGGCTTTCAAAATGAGCGAAAAGTCCGCCCCGGCCCGCCCGCATTATCCAATTTGGAGCGGCGGCACAGAGGCACAGAGAATCGGCGAAGTTGTGAGCGGCACGCAAAGTCCTTCGTTGGGCATCGGCATCGGGCTCGGTTACGTGCCGCCTGCATCTGCAAAGCCGGGGACCGAAATTCAGATTGAGATTCGCGGCAAGCGATTCGGCGCGGCCATCGTCCCGAAGCCGATTTACAGGAAACCAGCTATTAGCCAGTTCATGACTGATCCGACATGAACTCCCCTCTCCCTGCCCTCTCCCCTCATCCGATGAGGGGAGAGGGTGGCCGAAGGCCGGGTGAGGGGTCTCGACCAAGTTTTGAACTCATGAACATGTCGGGCCAAAATCAAACCAAACCATCCTTATGACCAATGTTCCTGCCGAACTCAGATACGCCAAATCGCACGAGTGGGTGCGCGTCGAGGGCAACATCGCGACCACCGGAATCACCGATCATGCCCAACACGAACTGACCGACGTGGTGTTCGTTGAATTGCCCGCCAAAGGCCGGGTCGTGAAAGCGGGCGAGGCCTGCGCCGTGGTGGAATCGGTCAAGACCGCCAGCGATGTGTACGCGCCCCTGAGCGGGCAGGTTGTTGAGGTGAACCAGGCGGTGGTCAATGATCCCGCTTTGGTCAACTCCGAACCTTACGGGCAAGGCTGGTTCTACAAGCTCCAATTGTCGCAACTGTCGGAACTGGACGGATTGTTGAGCGCTGCCGATTACGGCAAACAGGTCAATCAATGACACGGATTTGCATTCGGCATGATGTGGCCGTGCTTCTGCTCGTCCTCGTGGCAGCATGCGCTGGAGGACCGCCTTTGGACGGCTCACGCACAGTGCGTGCGGATGCGGAATTAGATCGCCTAGCCGAAGAGTTCATCGACGGCTATCTCGCATGGCGGCCGCAAGCAGGCACGGCGCTCGGGCTGCACGAGTACGACGGAAAGATGACGGACTACCGACGAGCCTCGCTCGACGCCGAACTAGATCGGCTAAAGGCATTCGAACGAAAGCTCGCCGCGCGCAACACAAATGCCCTGAGCCGCCGCGCATCTTACGACTTCCGCATTTTGCGCGCCGCCATCCAAAGCGAAATCTTCAAATTCGAGGACATGGCGGGCTACACGACGAATCCTATGACCTACGCTGGCGCCTTCGACGTGAATATTTACATCAAACGGAATTTCGCTCCGCTGGAAGATCGCGTGAAATCTGTGATTGCTATCCTAAGCCAAGCCCCGGCGGTCATGGCTGCGGCGAGAGTGAATCTGGCGGAGTCACTGCCCAAACCTTACGTCGAAACGGCGATTGAAGTCGCGAATGGCGCGGCGGCGTTCCTGAGCAAGGACCTCGTGGAGGCCTTGGCGGAGGTCAAGAGCGAATCGTTGAAATCGGCGTTTGTCGAGGCGAACCAGCGCGCGCTGGCTGAGTTGCGGGAATTCGCAGCTTATCTGACGAAAGAAAAGCTTCCCAAGTCGCGCCAGCAATACGCGCTGGGGCGCGCGAAATATCAGAAGATGCTCAACGTCCAGGAATTGATCGAGCTTTCGCCGGAGCGCCTCCTGGAAATCGGCCTTCAGGAACTCCGCCGCGAACAGCAGCTCTTTGCCGAGGCCGCCCGCGGAATTGACCCGGCCAAGAAACCGATCGAAGTTTTCCGCGAGATTCAGCGAGACCATCCGACCGAGCAAAACCTCATTCCGGACACCAAGAAAAATCTTGAAGCCATTCGGCAGTTCGTGATCGACCGCGAGATCGTCACCCTGCCGTCCGAAGTCCGGGTGCGCGTTGAAGAAACGCCGCCGTTCGCCCGCGCCACGAGCTTCGCTTCCATGGACACGCCCGGCCCGTTTGAGACCAAGGCGACAGAGGCTTACTACTACGTCACGCCCGTAGAACTGCACTGGACGCCGCAGCAGAAGGAAGAATGGCTGACCGCTTTCAATTTTTACACGACGGATATCGTCTCGATTCACGAGGCTTACCCCGGCCATTACACCCAGTTCCTGTGCCTGAACGCTTCGCCGGCCACGAAGGTGGAGAAGATTTTCCAAAGCTATGCCTTCACCGAAGGATGGGCACACTACACCGAACAGATGATGATCGATGCGGGATTTGGCGCGGCCGCGTCGCAGCATCCGAGTCCGGCGGATCGAGTGAAAGCGGCGAAGTACCGGCTAGCCCAATCGGTCGAAGCGTTGCTGCGTCTTTGCCGGCTCTGCGTTTCAATCAAGACCCATTGCGAGGGAATGTCGATCGAGGACGGCGCCAAGTTTTTTGAGGAGAATTGCTATTACGAACACAAGCCGGCCCGCCAGGAAGCCCTGCGAGGCACGTTCGATCCGGAGTATCTTTACTACACGGTCGGAAAGCTCCAGATCCTCAAACTCCGCCGCGATTACCAAAGGCAGGAAGGAGCGGCCTTTTCGCTGCAGAAGTTTCACGACGAGATGCTGCGCCATGGGATGCCGCCCATCCGCTTGCTCCGCGAAGTGATGTTGAAGGATCCGGCGAGTTGGGACCAGACACTATGAAACGCGGCGCCGGACAGCTAAACCGGAAATCTCACAAATTCGTAGCGCAGATTTTCAATCTGCCATATCGGAGGCTTGCAGCCTGCTCCAGCTCGACAACTCTGAACAGGCCCATGCGTTCGACGCCCTGCCGACTGGAAGGCGGCGATACAGCAGACTTCAAATCTGCGCTACAGGGCCACGGAGCCGCATTGGCTCAAGAATCGTGTGTAATATTCGGGCCAAGACGTTGTTCTTCACTTCAGAAGGGGAGCGCGCGCGCCCTCGCGTGCCGTGGTCGGCGCCCTCGCCGACCACATCGGCGAGTTGGAACAAATCGCCATCTCGTGATTGACCTGCGCGTCTGTCTCGACCGGCGAGGCGCCTGCCGCAACACGCGAGGGCGCATCTGCTCCCCAATACCGAGTGCATACATGCGGCTTTGCAGCGGAGCGGCGGTCTCCGACCCGGCGCGAAATGCTGCTTTCGACGCGCCGGGTCAGGAGACCGGCGCTCCGGCGTCCGAGAATCACCACGCTGGATTGCGCGCTGATTGGGACGATGAATCCGTCCATCGGTCGGCGAGACTCCTTTCGAGCCCTGGAATCTTCGCCGGCAGAGGAGTCAGGGCTCGACAGAGTATCTCCCTACCCAGGCGCATGGCGCCTCACACAATTATTCGGTTCGTAAGCAAGTTAACATGGAGAAGGCCGGCCCCTCACCTCATCCCTCTCCCCATCGGATGGGGAGAGGGTGGCCGAAGGCCGGGTGAGGGGT
>JACQWK010000754.1 GCA_016209525.1 Verrucomicrobiota bacterium | reverse complement strand
GATGTGCTGGATGAAACGCTCCGCCTCTCCCCGGCCCACTCCTCCACATCGTGTAGGAGTGGGAGTCACGCCGTTGGCGATTCGGTGGCAGCGTCAAGATGCGCCCATCGAAACCTCACCAACGACTGAAAACTCGACACCCGGGCAAAACTCCCGAATATTCGGCCTCGATCAATCTCAGACTGATGACGAAAAACGCCTACGCTGCCGCCGGTGTCGATATCGACCTGGGCAACAAAGTCAAAGCCACGCTGCCGCAAATGCTCGCCAGGACGCATCGCCGCGAAGTCCTCGGGAAGGTGGGAGGCTTTGGCGGACTTTTTGCCCTCGACACACGCCAGTATCGCCGGCCAGTGCTTGTTTCCAGCGTCGATGGGGTGGGGACAAAACTGAAGATCGCCTTCGCCATGGATCGGCATGACACCATCGGCCAGGACCTGGTGAATCATTGCGTCAACGACATTGCGGTCCTTGGCGCGGAACCGCTTTTCTTCCTCGATTACATCGGCACCGGCACTCTCAAGCCCCGCGTGTTCGCGGAAATTATCCGCGGCTTTGCCAAAGCGTGCGCGGAAAACCGCTGCGCGTTGATCGGCGGTGAGACCGCGCAAATGCCGGGCTTCTATCAAAAAGGCGAGTACGACGTGAGCGGCACCATCGTCGGCGTGGTCGAGAAATCCAGAATGCTGGATGGCACAAAGACCGTGCGGCCTGGTGACGCGGTGATCGGCATCGCCTCGAGCGGCCTCCACACGAACGGCTACTCGCTGGCGCGAAAGATTTTTTTTGAACGCTTGAGACTGAAGCCAAGCAGCCGCGTTAGCGAATTGGGCAACTCGATCGGGGACGAATTGCTGAAAGTGCATGTCAGCTATGGGCCGCTCGTGCAACAGTTGTTGCGCCAATTCAACGGTGCGGCTCGCCACCCATCGCCCCTCGCCCCTCGCCCCTCGCCCATCATCCGCGCCTTCGCTCACATCACGGGCGGCGGATTCATCGACAACATCCCGCGCATCTTGCCGGACACCTGCGATGCGATCATCCGCAAAGGATCCTGGGAGGTTCTCCCGGTTTTCCAGATCATCCAGGCCAAAGGTGGAGTCCGCGAAGCCGAACTGTACCAGGTGTTCAACATGGGAATCGGAATGATCGCAGTCGTTTCCGGCGCCAAGGCGCACGCGGTTCTGAAGTCGATTCTTTCCCAGCACCACAAAGCGTGGTTCATCGGCGAGGTCGCGCGCGGGACAGGAACCGCGCGGGTCGTTTAGTCAAAGAAGGGCGGGCTTCAAGCCTGACTCCTCCCTCCTGAAATAACGACGCGCCTCCGAGACAGGCAAGATTTCTGCCCCACTTTTGATAAACCCGCTTCGCCTGAAGAATTCAATCAGGGTGGGTAGCACAGCCAACTTGGCTGTGGGCGGCGGCAACTTGCCGCCGTAATTCCAGTGCCGCGAAGACTCACCACTGGGTGAGCTGCGGCATCCGCTGGCTGGCGGGCTGGCAGCCCGCCGGCACAGGCAAGTTTCCCGTGCCACGGATTCTTCCGAGAACCCTACGCCAAGTTGGCAGAGAATGCGACCATCGGAATTCTTTTCACACCCATCGCTTGAGCCATTCCCATGCTTCCGCCTGCATCTCGGCATTGAATTCGTGCGGCGTGTCGTAGAGGCGCGTGCGGCATTTCTTTGGCACTCCGGCCTTCTTGTAACAGGCGTTGAGCTTGTTGGAACTGGCGCGCACGCCATCGAGGTCGAAAAGCCCGTCCTTGCTCCCGTTGATCACCAGCAGCGCCCTCGGCATCGCAAGCGAGGCGATATCGGGGTAATCCAGATGTCGGTAGAGGCCTGGAACGACTTTCGTGTGGCCGATGGTGTTTCGAATGTGGCGGCGCAACTGGCGTGGAAATGACGCCATCCAGCCCACGACCACGGCGGCTTTAATCCGCTCGTCTAGTGCGGCCAGGTGACACGACCGCAAGCCGCCGACTGACAAGCCCACGCAGCCAATGCGGTTCTTGTCCACTTCCGGCCGCGTGAGCAAGTAATCGACGGTGCGGACGTCATCCCAGAACATCACGCCCGACCACGTGAAGCCTGCCGAGAAGATCGTGCGCCCAATGAGTTGCTCATTTTGTCCGGCGCGGCGGTTGAATTCCGCGATGCGCTCCGGCTTGATGTCTCGCGGGCGGTCGCGCCAATCGGCGGAATCGTCGTCGAGCAACATCCGCCGTTCCCCCCAGTAAAACATGTCGATGACGACGACCACGTAACCCTGGCGTGCCAATTCGCTCGCGATGCTTTTGCCGCCGTAATAGCTCTTCTTGAAATTGGCGAGAACCGAATGTTCGCCCTCGATTTCGATGATCTTCTCTTTGCCCCATAAATAAAATCCGCCGTGGTCGTGCAGGGCCACGAGGCCCGGCGCCGGAAGCTTCACTTTCTTCGGCACCAGCACAAGGGCCGGCACGCGAAGGTCGGGAGTGGTGCTAAAATAGACCTTCTCCCGGATGTAATCTCCCACATCGACCCGTTCGACGACCTCTCCGCGGGGGTCGCACTTGGCTGGCGAGTAATGGAGCAGTTCCAGCAGTTTGCCGCGCGCTTTGCGTTTCCAGGCCGAGAGGTTCTTGAACTCCGGCCGAAGCCAAGAAAGCGGAAACTCTCCCGAGATGGCTTGGCTCTGAATGAACGGCCACAGCGAGCCGACATCGGATTCGGTGCGCGCCGTCGTCGCGCGTTGCGTTGCTCGCGCAACCCGAGCCGGGGCGCCGGCAGCGCCGGGAGCGGCCTCTGACGAGGCGTCTTCGCCGGCTGCAAAAGGGAGGCACAATCCCGCTGTCAGTCGGCGGACAAACTCCCGCCGGCTAGAATTGTCAAGGGTGCCCTTCCGGCGGGCGATGACTCTGGTTTCAATAGCTCTTTCCAAGTTCATAACAGGAATTGTTGTTGTAGGCTGTGATTGAAGCAAGTTCGACAGGCTCAGAGGAGAAGAATTTGTGCCCGATGGCGGGGGGGCCAGATTGGTGCATCGACTGCCAGGGGGTTAGTTCACGAACTTCAACGCGGCATTCCTCCCAGATCCGCAAGCTGCAGGTAAGACGGACAGTTAAAGGCCGCCGGCGTGTTGCAGCCGACCCAGGCGCGTGTGTCTTGTCAGCGAAACTGGCCACGCATCAAATCTTCTTGAGGCGCAATCCTCGATTGCAGGGAGAGGGAGACGGGCCCTGCAACTCTCACACTTTGCAAAGTGTGAGAGTTGCGTCTGACCTCTCGTCTCATTCCGCGCCGTGACCGAGGAATCGCAGACGTTCGGCCTTTTCCCTTGCTCGGACGCCTTCGCGGTGGTTAGCGTCACAGCACTGAGAACCCAATTCCTATCACCAATATCCAGCCACCCGCTCCATCAAGAGGAGAAAATTATGCACCGACGAACATTCCTGAAATCCCTGATGACCCTGCCCGCTGCGGCGGCGATCTGGCCGTTCCGCACCGAAGCCGCGTTGCCGAAGGCGAAGATCACCCGAATCCGAATCTACCGGCCGCCGAACCTGAACGAACTGTTCAACCAAAGCAACATGATCGTCACCGTGGAGACCGACATCGGAATCACTGGAATCGGCGAGGGCGGCTCGAAGGATACCTTGGAACAATGCGCCGGAACGCTCATCGGCAAAAACCCATTCAAGATCGAAGCGCTCTGGCAAGAGATGTACATCGCCTGGTTCTATCCGCCGGGCCGGGAGAAGGTTCACGCGCTGGGGGCGCTCGACTTGGCACTGTGGGACATCAAAGGGAGAGCGCTCGGCTTACCGGTGCACGAGCTGCTGGGTGGCACCGTCCGGAATTATTGCGAATGCTACGTCACGGGAGGAGTCCGTCCTTCCGGCTCGCAGCAGGGCGGCGCGCGGCCGGGCTTGAAGGAACGCGCCCGCGCCACGATCGAAGCCGGTTACCGAGCGTTCCGAATCGGCGCCGGCGACACCCAAATCGGCGGCGTCTTCAATTCACACGAACGCGTGCGCAAGGTCGCGGCGGACTGCAAAGAGGCGCGCGAAGGAGTCGGCCCGGATGGCGACTGGTGCATCGATTTCCATCAACGTTTCGATTTCAGCGACGCGTTGCGCGCCTGCAAACTGATCGAGGAGTACGAGCCTTACTTCGTCGAGGACCCCGTGCGCGACGAACACGCGCATCAAGATTTGCCGAAACTTCGGCAGATGACCACCGTGCCTCTGACGCACGGCGAGGAATGGGGCCAGCGTTGGGATTTCAACCGGCTGGTGGAAAATCACGACATCGATTACATCCGCGCCACGCTGCCCAACGTCGGCGGCATCACCGAGATGATGAAAATCGCGGCGATGTGTGAAACTCACGCCGTGGGCATCATTCCGCACTTCACTGGCCCCATCGCCACGGCGGCGTTGGTCAATTGCCTATCCACGTTCTCCGGCCCGGTGATTATGGAATACAACTACGGCGGCCGGCCCATCGACCACCTGTCCGAATGCCTGGACTTCAAGAACGGGAAAGCCCACACGAACGACCGGCCAGGCCTCGGGGTCACAATGGAAATGAAACTGCTGACGCAGATCGGTGAGGTAACGCAGCCGGGCCGGCGCAACCTATTCGTCCGCCCGGATGGATCGTTGACGCATTGGTAAAATGCGTGGCTAAGCGCTGCGGCAAACCGGAGACTTCACAAATTCGTGGCGCACATTTTCAATCTATCAGTATCGCCTGGAATCGCCGCAAACAGCGCGAATACTTGAGCGGGGCGAGACTCACGTCGAGCTCTGACTATCTTGCCGGGAAGGATTCCAGAGCTCGACAGGAGTCTCGCCCCACCAAAAGTTTTGTTGGACTGCGCAAACCCTCCACGACAGTTGTCCGACGCGGATGAAGTGGCGGAGAGAGTGGGATTCGAACCCACGGTGGGGTATTAGCCCACTCACGCTCTCCAGGCGTGTGCGTTAAACCACTCTGCCATCTCTCCGCCGGATCGTGCTCGTCTCAAATTGCGGGACGCCGCCGATGGATGCAATACTTTTCAAGCTTGAATAGCGTTGGCCCTAATCGAGTCAATAAGGTAGTTTTAATGACAAACGGTATGTGACAGAATCAGCGCCGAAACCTGCCCATACCGGTGAATCGTGGCAGTAACCCGTTCGATCACATTGTCGGTCATCGCGAAGTCTGAAAGATCGCCGCTTTGACACCCGGCCACAATCCTTTAACTTAAGAGGAGACTTATGAAACCCGCACCTATCCCGACGTTGCGCTTGCTCGCGGTGCTCGGAATCGCGTCCCAGTTCCTCGGCTGCACAGCCCAGTCCGTCAAAGTCAGTCAAGAAACCGTTCCGGTTTATCCCGCAATCACCAATGTCCTGACGAATGCCGCCAACCCGACCAACACCGTCGCCCCTGCCGATACGGCTGGCATCGTCGCCACCACCAACCAAGCTGCCCCCGCAAGAACATTCGGCGAGAAGCTCCAAAGCGGAGAGGCTCAGTTGTCCGAAGGCGCCGCGGGAATCGTCAGTCTCGCTCAAGGCGGCGTTGGAGAGGAGGTCCTCTTGGCTTACGTCCAAAACCACCCCACTCCATTCCAACTGACGGCGGAGGAAATCCTCTACCTGGCGGATTTGGGAATTCCGGAATCGGTCATTTCGGCCATGATTAAACACACCGGCGCTCGTGCAGAAGTGGCCGAGCAACGCCCAGCGCCGCCGACAAACAATGTAGCGGTGACAGCGCCCGGCGCCGTCAACGGGCAAACCTTGCAGGCGCCTGCGAATCAGGCCGCCACTCTCCCCTCTGCGCCGTCGTATGCCATTACGGCGACACCGGAATTTGAGGCCGGAGTTCAACCGGCTCCGCCCCTTGCCGTCGCGCCCGCACCTCCGGTCCAATACGACTATTTCTCCTCGTCGTTGGCGCCGTACGGAACTTGGTATGACTTCCCCGAATACGGCAGGGTCTGGCAGCCAACGGTTGCGATCGTGGATTCATCCTGGAGACCCTACTGTCACCGCGGACGATGGCTTTACAGCGATTACGGCTGGTACTGGCACTCGGATTACTCCTGGGGTTGGGCGCCATTTCACTATGGTCGATGGTGCAGTTACCCGGGCCGGGGTTGGCTCTGGATTCCAGACAGGACGTGGGGGCCGGCTTGGGTTACCTGGCGGTATTCGGATGCTTACTCCGGTTGGGCACCATTGCCGCCCGGGGCTTACTACGAGCCAGGGTTTGGCTTCAGTTACCATTCGAGAAGAGTTGGATTCAGCTTCGATTTTGGGCTCGGCTGGGATTATTACACGTTCGTCCCCACGGCCCGATTCTATGACCCTTATCCTTGGAGGCACCGCTTGTATGGTCCGCACGTCGTGAACGTGTTCAACAGGACCACGATCATCAATAACTACGTCGAGCGGCCTAATAGACTCGTCGTCAACGAAGGGATCGACCGCAGTAAGATTGCCACGATCACGCGTTCTGAAATCCGCAAAGTGGAAGTGCGGGATACGCCGCAGAATACGATCCGGTCGGTGAGACCGGACCGGCTGGAACGAAATGGATCGGACCTGGTCGTTTATCGGTCTCGTCTCCCGGTTGAAACATCCGAAACGCCGGCGACACGCGGCGGCCAGGAAATCCGCAAACCCACCCGACCCGACGGGAACGCGCGCATCGGCAGTCCAGCGCGGCCGGGAGCAGCCTCTTCCCTGGTTTCAAATTCGGAAGCTTCGCGCCGGCCGGAACTGATCTCCAAAAGCGGAATTCAATCTGGTGCTGCGGCGGTTGGAAGCAGGCCGTCCTCACAGCCTGGAACAACTATCCCTTCCCGGCGGCCCGATTCCAACTCGCAAGGATCGCTGCGAGAGGCGGCCACTTCGCCGGCTGCCAGCGCCCCGGTTCTTGGAAAAGAAGCCGACACTCCCGGGATGCGCACCATCCGCTCGACCAGCCTAGCGAGACCAGCGGCCGGAGCGAGCCCAGTGGCTAACTCGACGGCTCCGAACGGCGACCCGGCAAACCAGGCAGCGTTCAAATCCGCTGAAGAGGGCCGGGGATCAGCCACGAGTGAACCGCAACTCATCCAAACGCCAATCCGGCCCCTGCAGCGAAGAGAGTCATCGCGTTCGACGCTGAATACGCCGTCCGTAGTCCAAAGCCGGACGGAATCCTCCGCGGCGGCCACGATTGATTCGCAGTCACGCCTGACGCCCGGCACTGGCAATGTGCGCAGCCCCCGGCTCAGACCGAGGTCGGAACTGGAGTCCAGATTGGCTGAGATTCAGTCCTCGACGCGAAGCACGGCCCAATCCTCGCGATTTCAGGCGAACGATCAGCCGCTGATTCGTTCGCGAGCGCTGACCCAACAAGACAGTTCTTCTCCCTTTGCTCCGCGACCTGCGAGTCCTTACACGCCGCCGACCGCTCCCTCTTACGTCACACCGACACCGTCGTACTCGCCGCCTCCGGCGATTCAAACGCCGGATACACCTCGGTATCGACAGGAGCTGTACAAACCTCCGACTCCAGCGTATTCGGAACGGCGCGGTTATTCGCCGTCGGTGGAAGCTCCGAACTACGGATCTCCCTCGACCTATTCGCGTCCGCAGTTTTCCAATCCGCAACCCTCGCGCGGATTCTCCGATTATTCGAGCCGGCCCTCGCCCTCGCCGAGCGGCACAATCTCCATCGTTCCCTCCCAGAGGCAGGGACCGCCGCCGACGCAGATCTCCCCCAGCCAGATGACCCCGTCGAACCGTTCGACCAGTTCGTCGGGCAACACCATTCCGTCACGCCCGACCGAATCGAGCAGCGGGAGAGAGCGGCAAGAACGATGACCCTTCGATGGCGCGGATACGGCGAAGGGATTCATGAAGGCGCCGAAGAACGCGCATTCACGTATGAATATTGAACCTGAAATCTGGGATTTGTTTCGGATTTCGAGCTTCGGATTTCGAGCTTTACCCAATCACATTCCCCTTGTCTGTCTGCTCGGGCTTGCCGCTCTGATTTCCATGCCGGCTTCGCTCGCTCAGACGGATGTGGCTTACGACCGCGTCGTGTACGCCACGGGTTTTGAAATCGAGGAAGGGTACGACGCACGATTCGATCTCGTGGGCCAGAACAATTGGGTCAGCACCGGTTCCGGCGGCAACGGGATTCTGACAAATTTCTTTGAAGGCTTCGGACAGCAGGCTTACATCGGCTACGCCCCTCCAGCGCAGAAGGACGACATGTTCAACATCTGGCGGCCTCTGAACTTCGCGCCGGTGAGTTCGAACAAGCCCATCGTCAAGTTTTCCGTCTTGTTGCAGATCGTCGATTCGACCAACGGCCGGTATGATGATTTCCGGTGGAGCGTCTATAACGCCCAGGGTGATCGGCTCTTCAGCTTGGACTTCGACAACGATTCACTCCAGATCGCGTACGGACTGGATGGCGCCGAAGGCTTTGTCCCGACGGGATTGAAATTCGACACGGAAGGCGGTTACGAGCTAGTGATCAGCATGAACTTCGCCCGCAATCTGTGGAGCGCGACTCTGAACGACGCGATCGTTGTGAATTCGAAGCCCATTACGACGACCGGCGCGGCGTTGACCTTTGGTGACGTCGATGCCGTTTGGGCCCTGCGCAAAGCGGGGGCGCCGGGCGACAATTTCATGGTCTTCGACAATTACACGGTCACGGCCGAGAGCGGTCCGTCCATTCCGGCCAAGGTCGCGCCGCTGGGAATTTCCGCCAACGGCCAGTTTCAATTTCGGGTCCACGGCGAACAGGGGCTCAATTATGTTATCGAGGCCTCCGCCGACCTTGTTCAGTGGGAACCGATCCGAGTCATCAGCGCGCCCGCGGGGGGCGTATTTGATTTTCAGGACCCGGATTCGAATCGGCTTGGCCAGCGCTATTATCGCGCGTGGCATCGGCCTTAGCCGTGAGTGTGCGGTGGAAATTGGGGAGCACACGCGCCCTCGCGTGTCTCGACCGGCGCCTCGCCGGTCGAAACGGTGTTGAAACTCAATCACTTTTCCGTGACGTATTACAGCGCCAGACCGTAGCCCGCGGCGCAAGCTGTGGGTCAAAGCGCCTCTGGCGTGGAGCCGCGGAGCGGCGAAAGAAGCTTTAGGCTGGAGATCTCTGTTGCCGCTCTGGGGCTTTGGCTTGCGCGGCCTGTTCCCACAGCTTGCGCTGTGGGCTATCATCTTACGCCACTCCGTGGCTACTTTATGATTCGTGTTCAAAACCTGATTTGCGCCCGTGTCCGCATTACGGCCAAAACGAAAATTACCAAGTCCGGCTGCGACAAGTGAATCCCTTCCTTTGCCCTCTCCGTTTCCTTCGCTCGCTTCTGTGGTCCGAACAGAAGGCAACGAAGAGAACGATGAACTTGGGAAATTGGCTCGACCACCTTCCTGGACTCAAATCTTTTGTTTTTCTGAGGACTGTAGGTTGGCTGTGGGCCATGGTGCCAGTCTCTTCGCCGCTCTCGACGAGCGCGGATGCGAAGAGCGCCGCCGTGCGACCAACATTCGCCATTCGCGAGACCGCGATCCTCATCCGGCAGATTGATCTGAGTGGAGTGAAGTTCCAGGACGCCTTGGGTTACCCGCGGATTGATTGGGAAAAGTACCAGCGCCAGAAACCGCCCGTGGTCGCTCGATCTCATCGCGCGGTCATTCTCCAAAACCGCTACGTGCGCGTCACGGTGCTGCCCGAGATGGGACGAGTCTATTCGTTCGTTTTTAGGCCGACCGGCCACGAACAATTCTGGACGAATTCGATCGCCAAACCAATTCCCGGCCAGCAAAACGACACCGGTTGGTGGCTCATTCTGGGAGGCGCGGAATACACCATTCCACGCGGTGAACACGGCACGACCTGGGCGCTGCCCTGGAAATACCGGATCAGCGAAAACAGCTCCCGCCGGAAAGCGGTCGAGATGCGCGTGCTCGAACCGCAGACCAAGATCGAGCAGACGTTGGAGATTGCGCTCTTCCAAGACCGAGCCTATTACGAAGCCGAAATCACGCTGAAGAACACGGGGGATCAGGAGGCGAGATTCTCCCACTGGGTCAACCCGATGTGGGCGCCGGGCGGACGCGGCCAACTCACACCGGATACTGAGCTGATTGTGCCTTGCACCGCGATGATCGTGCTCGACCGCGATTTCAACCGCTGGATGCTCGGCAGCACGGTCCAGGAATACGAACGCAACCCGCTTCGCTTTGTGAAGCATTGGCGGAGCATCGGCGATCTCCTGGCCCAGCAGCTCACAGCCGGCTTCTACGCTGCCTTCTCTCACGAAGCGAACGAAGGAGTCGTGCGCATCTTCGATCCCAAGGACACTCCCGGCATGGATATTTGGACCTGGGGATTTCCGCCTCCGCCCGAACGGCAGCGCGAATACAGCGAAGTCCCGAATCTCGGTTACGTGGAAATGTGGGGCGGCACGTCGCGCAATTTTTCCGATGAAGCGCGAGGTGCGCTCGGAGCAGGTATGCACCGTCGCTGGAAGGAGCAAATGTACGCATTCCACAACACCGGCGGGTTGACTTACGCGAATCAAGATATCGCGCTGAATTTCAAATCCGACCAGCAGAAGAAGCTGGTCGATTTGGGCCTGTTCGTGACGCGCGCGCGCCGGGGGGTGCTGGTTGAGCTTCGGCAGGGCGACGGCGTGTTGCTCCGTCGCAGATTGAATCTCTCGCCCGACCGGCCCTTTCGTGCACGGATTTCGGCAGCGAAGTCCCAAGGTTCGGCGCAAGCTGTGCCTCGCTTGATCTTGACGCACAACCGCCAGGTTCTCGCCAACGTGGAGGCGAAACTATCACAGCCAATGCGGTGGGACTTTCCGTATCTGCCGGCCGAAGCCACGAAGCAAAAAGAAACCAGATGAGCGATTTGCCACACGTTGTTGTCCGCTGTTCGCACTACAGCGACACTATGCTTCGGCGCGCGGCCTTCCAGGCCCCAACGGGTGGGAAAGGTTGAGCGAACTTGTAGGACAGATCGAGCGCATGGCCCAAGCGGACATGCTGTGCCCTGGAAGGCCGCGCGCCAATACCGATGCGTCGTTGTTGTGCTAGGAGTCTGTGCGAAATGGAAATAGAAGGCCCACAACAGCCGAATCCGACCCAGATCGCCGCAGCCAAAAGGGCAAAACGGCTGCTGGTGCTGGTCGTGTCCCTCTTCCTTGCGGTCAACGGGGCGATCCTCTACAGGGTCCTGCATCAGCCCGAATTGAACTACGAAGGAAAGACGGTCACCCAATGGCTCGCAACGATCCGTGGGACCGAACCGGACCCGCAAGTCGTCAATGCCTTTGGTTCAGACGCTTGGCCCAGTTTGATCAAGGCCCTTGGCCAGAAAGACTCCGCCTTCAAAAACGCCTGCTTCCAATTCTTGGACAAATTAGCTTCCGCCACTCCACTTAAACTCCAAAAAATTCGGCCGCTTGACGCGGAAACTCTCCGCTTAAGATCGCGCTTCTGGTTGATGCAGTTGGGCCCGGATGCAAAGGAATCGGTGCCAGAGTTGATCAAATGGGTCCGCGAGGAGAAAGATCCGGAAATTCGTGCGGCGGGGATCAGCGTGTTGGGTTTTGTCGGCCTGGAGTCACCGGAAGCGCTCTCGGCCCTGATCGAAGTGCTGAGCGATCCGGTGACGGCCATGATGAAGGATTTCATTCTGGATGACTCGCCCGCGATTGCCGTGGGCCGCTTTGGAACACGGGCGGAACCAGCCGTCGTCCTCCTGGTGGAATTGATTCGCAAACGAAAGCCTCTGGGGCCTCGGAACGAAGTGGTCGCCCTCGGCATGATAGGACGAGAAGCGAAAGAAGCCGTGCCGACCCTCGTTGAGCTCTTGGGCGAGCAGGCCCTGCGGAACAACGCATTGAATGCGCTCGCGGAGATTGGCTCGGTTGCCGCCGAAGCAGTCCCGGCGTTGGTCCAGTGTCTGAAAGACTCTCAACCTCAAACCTGGCCGCCAATTCTGGAGATTCTCATGAAGACCGGACCGCCTGCGAGCGAGGCGCTGCCGGCGTTAATGGAAGTGGAATCGGGACAGACGGGTGTCTTGCGGGTGCTGGCCACCGTCGCGACCGCTCGCATTCGAAATCAACCGGAACACGCAGTGCCAGCGCTCATCGAAGCGCTTCAGCAGGAGGGAGGATTTTCTTCGGAACCCGCATGGACAGTCAGAATTCCAACTTGGCGGTCTCCAGTCCCGATCCCAGTGCGTCTTGGGCCCAAGGAAACAGCCGCTTGGCTTCTCGCGGAACTTGGGCCAGTCGCCAAAGGAGCCTTGCCTGTGCTCGCCAAGATCGTGTCGGAAAAGGATTCGCGGCTGCAAACGCTCGCGGCGCGGGCGATCTGGAAAATCTCCCAGGATCAGGCGGCGGCATTACCCATCCTGAATCAGGCCTTGAAGCAGAAGGACGAGCTGACATTCCACACGGCGCTCAAAACTTGCGAAGAAATGGGGACCAAGGCGCGACCAGCCGCCGTGTCACTCGCAGGCTTTGTCGCCGACAAGAAGAATCCTTGGAGCGATCGGCGAGAAGTGCTCGAGGTTCTGCGGAAGATCGACCCTGAATCCGCCGCCGGACTCTCCCTTCGATGACCACAGAATCGGCTGTCCCTTGAACAACAAAGAAACGAAGCAGCGAAGGTGGAGCCAGACATTGCGGCGAATGTATCGCTCCGCTCAGCCATAAGAGCGTGTTTTGAAAATGCCTTTTGGGTGGAACAGGCCACTGGCCTGTTGCGGCAGGCCACCAGCCTGTCGCCATTTTCCGCGGCAGCTTGCCGCCGAGAACGGGCTGGTAGCCCGTTCCACCCATTATCAAAACTCGCTCTCAGTTGAACTGGGAAGCGCACACGTCCTCGCCTGGCATGGTAGGCACTCTCGCCGACCACCTTCTCGTGCTGGGACAACCCAATGGTTCTTTACCAAGCTGCACCCGGAACCGACCGGCGAGGCGCCGGTCGGAACACGCGAGGGCGCGTGTGCTCCCCAATCTAAACTCCACTGGTCAAAATCGGGGCGATCCATCTGTGTGCGGTTCGTTTTGAGATTCCTTCCTTCCAACATTTGGATTTGTTTCGAATTTCGGATTCCGTGCTTCGGGTTTGGGGCTTAGTCGTCCGGCTTGCCTGATCATTTGACAGGCAAGATGCCGGTCCTACTATTCCGCGCATGGCGAAGACAAAAGTTGCCCTCCTCGGCGCCGGTTTCATCGCGGAGATTCACATCGAGTCCTACCACCGTTTCGTCCCGGACGCGGAAGTCGTGGCGGTTTACACAAGGAATGCTCAAAAGGCCGAGGCGTTCGCCCGCAAGCACGGAATTCAACGATCTTTCAGCGATCTCGACCAAGCCATCACGAAGTCCGGGTGTGACGTGGTGGATATTTGCGTCCCCAATTCTCTCCATCACCGCGCGGTTCTGGCCGCCGCCAAAGCCGGCAAGCACACCATCATCGAAAAGCCCTTGGCCATGACTCTGGAGGAAGCCGACGAAATGATCGCCGCGTGCAAAACCGCCAACCGAAAGTTGATGTACGCCGAGGAACTGTGCTTCGCGCCAAAATACGAACGCGTGCGCAAACTCGTCAACGAAGGCGCCATGGGGACGATTTTTCAAATGCGCCAGTGCGAAAAACATTCCGGCCCGCACAGCGATTGGTTTTACGACGTGAGTCAATCGGGCGGCGGCGCGCTCATGGACATGGGCTGCCACGGCATTGCCTGGTTTCGCTGGATGCTAGGTGGCCGCCCCAAGGCCCTATCGGTCTATGCGCATATGCAGAGCGGCTTGCTCCACAAAGGTCGGACGCGCGCCGAAGAGAATTCGGTCTGCACGGTGGAATTCGAGGGCGGCGCGATTGGGATTGCCGAGAACAGTTGGGCGAAGCCTGGCGGCATGGATGATCGCGTCGAGGTCTATGGCACCGGCGGGGTTATTTACGCCGATCTTTTCGTCGGGAATTCGGCGCTGACCTACAGCGAAAATGGCTACGGTTACGCGATGGAAAAGGCGGGCTCGACCAAGGGGTGGTCTTTCACGGTTTTTGAGGAAGCGTTCAATCAGGGTTATCCCCAGGAACTCAAGCATTTCATCGAATGCGTGCGCGAAGACAAACCGCCGGTGGTCACGGGCGAAGACGGACGGGCCGTGTTGGAAATCATGTATGCCGCGTATCGCTCCGCCCGGACCGGCCAGAAGGTGCCGCTTCCGTTCCACGCGAAAGTCGCCAAGCCGATTGATCTTTGGCGGACCGCTTGAGCGCGAAACTGGCGAGTCTGATCGCAAGGTGGCGAGTGACTCAATCGCAGTATCCGGCCGGTTAACCGACCGTCAAAATATTTGAGTGGTTTTGCGGGAATAAGCGTATAGTGTTCGAACATCTAACAGGTCGATGACTATGAAAATACTCAAACCTCTCACCCTCACTATCGTTGCCGCCAGCCTCGTTGCTAATTCCCAGGGCCTCCTGGCTGCGGACAAAAAGGCCGAGAAAAAGGCCAAACCCTATCCCCTTAACGTCTGCGTCGTCTCCGGCGAAAAACTGGACAGCATGGGCGAACCCTTCGTCTTCGCGCACGATGGCCGCGAAGTGAAACTCTGCTGCAAAGACTGCAAGAAGGATTTCGATAAAACGACCGCCAAGTTTGTCGCGAAGATCGACGAGGCGGCCAAGAAGGTGAAACCCTACCCCTTGGCGAACTGCATCGTTTCGGATGAAAAACTCGGCGGCGACATGGGCGAGCCTTTCGTCTTCATTCATGACGGCCGCGAGATCAAGCTCTGCTGCAAGGACTGCAAGAAGGACTTCGACAAGAACACGGCCAAGTTCATGACGAAATTGGATAAAGCCAAGAAGTGATTTCAGTTTTGAAATCTCAAATTTCAAATCCTATCCGTCCGAAGGCAGCCTGCGCTCTCCTGTTGAGCTTTTTGCTCGCCTGGTCGCAGGTTGTCTTCGCGGCGCGCCCCGCCGAAAGCGACACGCCTTCCGCCTGCACGAAATGCTCGTGTGGGCAGAAGAGCTGTTGTCTCGAACGTTCCTCGCCCAGTTCCGCCCCGCTACCGGCCACGCCGGTTCGGAATCTGAATTTCGACATGCTCCATTTCTTGCCGCCCGCGCTCGGCCAGATTCCCAGCCTTCCAAGTCCCGCCGCGCCGAGTTTTCCTCCCTCCTTTTGTCCGTCCTTCCGGAGTGCTGCGGTTCCTCTCTATCGCGCGAACTGCAGTTACTTGATCTGAATCTTTCTTCTCACGCCTGAGGTGTGCCCGGATCAGGCGGCCATGGGCTCCTTCCTTGGCTTCTCTTGGGCACGCACCCATTTACCGCTCGCTCCGGGCGGAATCCAGATTCGCCACCAATGTGTCTTGACCTTAAAACAATTTGTCGCGCGAAGATCCTTTGCAGGCTCCAAACCTGCGATTCGGCGCACCACGGCAAGGCCGCGACCAAATCGTGCGCGTCCTCGTCATCGGTGGCGCCAAACTGGAGAACGAGGACGAAGACGAGGACGAAGAATTCGCGCGGCCCGGGGCGACTCGCTTCAGCCTTCAGGCTCGGAAGCTCCCTCGTTCTTGCTTCGTGGATCCAGGCGGCGGCAGAAGAGATATCCCTTCCTTCGACCAATGCCCTGTCGCTCGAGCGCGTGGTTTCCGAAGTGTTGAGCAACCATCCCTCGCTCAAAGCGGCCCGGGCCGATTGGGAGGCCATGAAACAACGAGTGCCCCAAGCCAAAGCTTGGGAGGATTTGAAAGGAGGCGTCGATGTGGAAAGGTCTGGAACGACTCGCTTCAATGCGGTGTCCGACGCTGAATGGATGGTTTCGCAAGCGATTCCTCTCACTGGCAAGAATCGCAAACGCGCTCAAGCTGCGGCCGCCGAAGCCGCCGCGGCATTCGAGGAATTGCGCCGCAAGGAACATCAGCTCGCGGCGCAAGCCCGCGCCGCTTTCTACCGGCTCGCCAACGCCGACGTGCAGCTCGGCCTTAACCGCAAGAATGTTCAGTTGCTCCAGCAACTCGTCGAAATCAGCCGCGCCAAATACGAAGTCGGCCGCCAAACCCAAGGCGACGTCTTGCTGGCGGAGACGGATTTGGCCAAACAGGAGGAAGCGCGGTTCGACATCGAGCGCGAAATTTCCAATGCAGAATCCCAGCTCAACGTGCTGATGAACCATCCCCCCGACCGGCCTCTGAGCAGGCCATCGCTTCCGGCCGCGCCGCCTCACGATTTGAATTTGGCGCGGCTGCAAGCCTTGGCCTTGGATCATCAGCCGGACATCCGCAGCGCCCGCCACAAAGTCGAGGCGGCCCAGGCGCGACACGACCTCGCCCGGCGTGAATGGATTCCTGATCCCGAGCTGCGCGTTGAAGCCCGACAATTCAACGGGTCCGGCGCGGCTCTTCAGGAATATGACACCGGCATTTTTTTCAGTCTCCCTTGGTTGAACCGCAAAAAGTACAAGGCCGCCATCGACGAGGCCAAACAGAACGTCGAAAGCGCGCGGTTTGAGCTCGAAGCTAAACAGAAGGAGACGCTCGGACTGGTGCGCGATCATCTGAAACGGATCGAAACCTTCCATCACCACGCCGAGCTCTTCCGAAACAAAATCGTGCCGCTGGCCCAGCAGAACGTCACCGCCACGCGGCTCGGTTACGAGACCGACAAAATGAATTTCCTGAATCTGATCGAGGCGCAGCGAACCCTCCAGGAGGTCGAATCCATGTACTGGCATCATCTGACCGAATACCTCGTGGCTTTGGCAGAGCTCGAAGCCACGCTGGGCGCGCCGCCGGACCGCGCGCCCAGTTCGGTGAATCATCATCAGAAAGGTTCCCCATGAAGTTCGAATCGTGTTTCATCCGACACGCCGACACTCGACTATTTTTGCCGTGGAACGGCACGCGTCTCGCGCTCGTCCTTACAACCATGACCGCGCTCCTCCTCAGCGTCGGGTGCGCGAAACAATACGGCGACACCAAACCAGCCGACGTTGATTACTACACCTGCACCATGCACCCATCAGTGAAGAGTCAAGATCCGAAGGCCAAGTGCCCGATCTGTTCGATGGATTTGGTTCCCGTCAAAAAGAAGGACGCCGCCGCGTCTGCTGCCGCCGCCGAAGCGGTGGACTATTACACCTGCACCATGCATCCCTCGGTGAAAAAGCAGAATCCAAAAGACAAATGCCCGATCTGCTCAATGGACCTGACGCCCGTGAAGAAGAAAACCGAACCGGCCAAAGAAACCGCGGCACCTGAAGGCGCTCATGACCACGCCAAGATGCTGGCGGAACACGCGGCTCATGACGCGGCCAGCAGTAGTCCACCGGGCGAGTTCACCGTGGCCACCGAACGCCAACAACTCATCGGCGTCACCTACGCCAAAGTGGAGCCCAAGACGCTGGTGCTCCCGCTCCGAGTCGTGGGAATGGTGACCTACGACAAGCGCCGGCATTGGGACTATGTCACCCGCGTGGATGGATACGTCGAGAAACTATCCGTCGCTTCCAAAGGAGAACTCGTCGAGAAAGATCAGCCGCTGGTCACGATTTACAGTCCCGACCTGCTGACTACACAGCGCGAATTCATCGATCTGCTCCGGCTGCGCGACCGACTTTCCGAATCGAGCGCCGAGGCCAGCCGCGACAGCGCCGGGCGCTTGATTGAAGCCGCCAAGCGCCGCTTGCGCTTGTGGAACATCACGGATCGCCAAATCGAGGAATTGGAACGATCCCGCAAGCCCCAAGAGACGCTCACGCTTTACTCTCCCTTCCGCGGGGTGGTCCAAGACATCGGTGTGGATCAAGGCCGGCGGGTCATGAATGGCGATCATTTGGTGGACCTGGCGGACCTTTCCGTCGTCTGGGTTTGGGCGGAATTTTACCAGGAAGAATTGCCGCTGCTCAAAACCAACCTCGCCGTGGCCGTGAGCACTTCCGCTTATCCGGGAGAGAAATTCGCGGGGAAGCTGGCCGTGATCGACCCCTTCATCAACGAGGCGAAACGGACGGTCCGCGCCCGCCTGGAGGTTGAGAATCCTGATCTGAAACTCCGGCCAGACCTGTACGTCGATGTGGATGTGACCATCGAAATGGGCGATGGCTTGACCGTTCCCGTGCGCGCCGTGTTGCCCACCGGAAGGCACAACATCGTATTCGTCGAGAAGGGCGAAGGCAGGCTGGAACCCCGGTTTGTTGAATTGGGACGGAAGTTTGGCGACGACTACCAAGTGAAGGAAGGCCTGAAGGAAGGCGAACGCGTGGTCGCCAGCGCCAATTTCCTGATCGACGCCGAGGCGAAGGTGCAAGGGGCGTTGAGGTCGTGGTGAAAGTGAGGAAACGGAGTGTCGGAGTATCGTAGTATCGGAGCGTCGGGGTGTCGGGGTGTCGGCGAACTGAAGGTGTCCCAATGACACAGATTGACAAACGATCCGGTTTCGCATTGATAAGTGTTGCACACGAAACGTGTGCCGCTGAAAGGAGGAAAAAATGAACTTCGCAAAAACTTATCGCGACTTGGATGTGTACAAGAACGCCATGGAACTCACAATGCAAGTCTTCGAGCTAACCAAGAGCTTCCCCACCGAAGAACGCTTCGTATTGACCGACCAGATTCGAAGGTCTTCGAGATCGGTTTGCACGAACATCGCAGAAGCTTGGAGAAAGCGCCGCTACAAAGCCGCCTTCATATCCAAACTCAGTGATTCCGAGACTGAGGGGGCTGAAACTCAGGTCTCGGCAGAGATCGCTTTCCGATGCCGATACTGCAGCTACGAAGAGTTTCAGCAAATTGATGCCGGATACGAACGAGTCCTGGCGCAACTTGTTTGCATGGCAGACCAGGCCGACAAGTGGCTGATCAAACCAAGGAGGGCAGATTAATGGCGAACCAAGATCAATCTGACCATCCGACGAACGGTTCGAGGAACGTCAGCGACACCGGCTCACCGACGCCTCACAACTCCGATACCCCGATACACCGACACCCCGACACGCCTTCTCCCTCTCCGCCCTTAGTCGAGCGCATCATCGGCGCGAGCGCGCGTAACGCCTTCCTCATCCTGGTCCTCGTCCTCCTCGGCATCGCCGCAGGGATCTGGGCGCTGAGGCAAACGCCGCTCGATGCCATCCCGGACCTGAGCGACGTCCAGGTGATTGTTTATACAGATTGGGAGGGGCGCTCTCCGGACCTAGTGGAAGATCAAATCACTTATCCGATTTCCACCCGCTTCATCGCCGCGCCGAAAGTGAAATTCGTTCGGGGGGAATCCATGTTTGGAAAATCTTTCGTCTATGTGATTTTCCAGGACGGCACCGATATCTATTGGGCGCGCTCGCGCGTCGTCGAGTACTTGGGCGCCGTTCGCGGGATGCTGCCCGAAGGCGTCAATCCGGTGATCGGCCCGGATGCGACTGGTGTCGGCTGGGTGTTCGAATACGCGCTCGTGGACAAATCCGGCAAGAATGACCTGGGAGCGCTGCGGTCCTTCCAAGACTGGCATTTGAGGTACGCGCTCGAATCTGTCAAAGGCGTCGCCGAAGTCGCGCCGGTGGGCGGATTCGTGAAGCAATACCAAGTCGATCTGGATCCGAACAAACTGGTCGCCTATGGCATTCCGCTTAGCGAAGTAGTCGCGAAAATCCGCATGTCGAACAGCGATGTGGGCGGAAAGATCTTCGAGGTCGGCTCCACGGAATATTACGTTCGCGGGCGCGGGTACATCAAAAAGATCGAAGACATCGAAAACATTCCGCTCAAGGTGGTGGATGGAACGCCGGTCTATATCAAAAACGTCGGCACGGTGCACCTCGGTCCCGACCTTCGCAGAGGGGTCGCGGAGCTAAACGGCGAAGGCGAGGTCGTCGGCGGCATCGTCGTCATGCGTTACGGCGAGAACGCTCTGCGCGTGATCGACGGCATCAAACGCAAGCTGGAAGAGATCAAGCCTTCGCTCCCGGAAGGCGTGGAAATCGTGACCACGTATGATCGAAGCGATCTCATCCTTCGTTCGATTGCCACGCTTCGCGAAAAACTCATCGAGGAAAGCATCGTCGTCGCCCTTGTGTGCCTGGTTTTTCTTTGGCACGTGCGCTCGGCGCTGGTGGCGATTGTGACCTTGCCCATCGCGATCATTCTCTCCTTCTTGCCGATGTTTTGGATGAACCTCACTTCGAACATCATGTCGCTCGGCGGGATTGCGATTGCCATCGGCGCGATGGTGGACGCGGCCATCATCATGGTCGAGAATGCGCACAAGTGGCTGGAAGAAGCGCAGGAAGTGAAGAAACGGGGTCTCGGCGTATCGGAGTATCGGGGAACGAGCACGTACGCTACCCCGACACCCCAACACCCCGACACCCCGATACCTTCGCTCACCAACCGCGAGCGGCTCGAAATCATCATCGCCGCCGCCAAGAGTGTGGGCCGTCCGTTGTTCTTCTCCTTGCTGGTGATCACCGTCAGCTTCATGCCGGTTTTTTCTCTGGAAGCTCAGGAGGGCCGGCTGTTCCGCCCGTTGGCCTTCACGAAGACGTTTTCCATGTTTTTCGCTTCTTTGCTCGGGGTCACACTCGTGCCGGTGCTGATGGTTTTGCTGATTCGCGGCCGGATCACCCCTGAGATCAAGAATCCCGTGAACCGCCTCTTGATCTGGCTTTACCAGCCCGTGGTGAACTGCGTGCTCCGGTTTCGCTGGACGGTTTTGGCGGCGGCAATTGTCATCGTTCTCTGGGTGATTTTTCCGTGGAACGCGTGGGTCACGTCCCGCCTGCCGGACGGACCGATGAAGGAATGGAGTGCCCACTATCTTGATCCATTGTTCCCTTATCAAAACCTGGGCAAAGAGTTCATGCCGCCGCTCAACGAAGGAAGCCTTCTTTACATGCCGACGGCCGTACCAGGAATGTCCATCAACGAAGCCATCCGCATTCTGCAAATCCAGGACCGCATCCTCCGGCAAATCCCGGAAGTCGCCAGCGTCTTCGGCAAAGCCGGCCAAGCGGAAACGCCGACCGATCCCGCGCCCATCTCAATGGTGGAAACGGTCGTAATCCTCAAGCCGGCGCAGGAATGGCGGCCCGGCATGACTTGGAAAAAAATCCGCGATGAAATGGACGCGAAGATTAAAGTTCCCGGCATGGCGAACATTTTCTGGATGCCCATCCAAACCCGCACCGAAATGCTCACCACGGGGTTCCGTTCGAAACTCGGCATCAAAGTGTTCGGCCCTGATCTGGGCGTGATTCAGGATGTCGCCGTGCAGATCGAGAAAGCGCTGACCGGATTCCCCGATACCCTGAGCGCCTTTGCCGAACGGACCACCGGCGGTTATTTCCTGGACTTCACGGTCAACCGCCAAGCCGCGGCCCGCTACGGGCTGACCGTCGGCGACGTGAATGACATCATCGAAACCGCCATCGGCGGCAAAACCATCGCCATGACCGTGGAAGGGCGCGAACGGTATCCGATCAGTGTGCGCTACGCCCGGGATTTCCGCGAAGACCTGGATGCCTTGAAGCGGGTCCTCGTCGCGGCCCCGATGACGGAAGGTAACGGTGTGTCGGTGAATCGGGGTAACAGAGCAATGAGCGGTGCTTCCGGCGCCGGTTCACCGCCACCCCGTTCCTCCGACACAGTCTCTTCTGCCAGTCCGCAGATCCCAATCTCCGCGCTGGCAGACATCGGCTTCAAAACCGGCCCGCCTTCGATTCGGAATGAAAACGGACAATTGGTCGGTTTTGTCTTTGTCGATATCACCACTGACAATATCGAAGGCTTCGTCCAAGCGGCTTCGGCGCGGATTCGCGAGCAGGTGCAGTTTCCGCCGGGTTACTACATGCAGTGGGCCGGACAATTCGAGTATCTCAAGAGCGCGGAGCGGCGGCTTATGGTCGTCGTGCCTTTCACGCTCCTCATCATCTTCGTCTTGATTTACCTCAACACGCGTTCGGTCATTCGGACCTTCATTGTCCTGCTGGCCGTGCCGTTCTCGCTGGTGGGCGCCTTCTGGCTCCTCTACTGGCTCAAATACAATATGAGCGTCGGCGTGTGGGTCGGTTTGATCGCGCTGGCCGGTCTCGACGCGGAGACCGGAGTGGTGATGCTGCTCTACCTCGACCACGCCTGGGACAAATTCAAAGCAGCGGGGCGAATGAATACACTGGCCGACCTCTACGACGCGGTCCGCGAAGGCGCCGTGCAGAGGATCCGGCCGAAAGTGATGACGGTGTGCGCCATTCTGTTCGGATTGCTCCCCATCATGTGGTCGCCCGAAACGCAAGCCGGCGCCGACGTCATGAAGCGCATCGCGGCGCCGATGATCGGCGGTGTCATCACATCAGCGATCCTGGAATTGCTCATCTATCCGGTTATTTATGTGATTTGGCGCCAGCGGCATCTGCCGGCTGCTCGCTAAGGCGCCAAATGCCGACTGTTCTCCCTCTCCCAGCGGGAGAGGGCCGGGGTGAGGGAGAGATGCCGACAATTCCTGACTGTTCTGGTTCTTCCAAGCCGTCCACCCTCACCCTAACCCTCTCCCTCAAGGGAGTGGGAATAGCGCCACGCGCGTCTGCGAGAGTCGGTCAGGTTCGGCTGGTCGAGGCGCAGCAGTCAATCCTCCTCTCCCTCAATACGCCTTTACCACCTTCACGAATGTTGGTATTCACATTCCATGACATGGGCTGAAATTTGCGACGACAAACTCCTGGCCACGCTGCCGTACCGGATCGAATCCGACCGCTGGGGCAATATTGTTATGAGTCCTCCTCCCCGAAGCCGCCACGCAGAATACCAAGGTGTGATCACCGTCCAACTCCAGGAACGGATGAGCGGCGGCTTGACCCTTGCGGAATGCCCCGTCCAAACCACCGAGGGCGTCAAAGCTGTCGATGTGGCCTGGGTCTCGCAAGAACGCCGCAAGTCCAAGCCGAATGATCCTGCCTACCTCATCGCGCCCGAAATCTGCGTGGAGGTCCAATCACCTTCCAACACCCACGAAGAACTGATGGAACGGAAACGACTGTTCTTCGAGAAAGGCGCGCTCGAATTCTGGTTGTGCGGCCTCGAAGGGCAGATGACTTTCTTCGATCCGGCTGGCGAGGTTCCACAGTCAAGACTCTGCCCTGAATTTCCGAAGACCGTGGTTCTCGATTGATCCGCGTTGGAACCGCGTTCTCCGGATTAACCACTGCCATCCGCCCGCAAGATGAGACCAATCGTTCCTCTCCTACTGCTCGCACTCCTGGCCGCATCCGCCTCCCTCCTGCGCGCCCAAACTGACCTCCGCGATGCGCTCAAAGATAACGTCGAGTCCCATTGGATTTATGACGACTTCCAACTGGCCAAGGCGCGAGCCAAAGAAACCGGCAAACCGCTCCTGGTCTTGTTCCGCTGCGTGCCGTGACTGGCGTGCAAGAGTCTGGACGAACAGGTGGTTCGTCAGGATGCGGAGCTTCAGAAACTGGAACACCAATTTGTCTGCGTGCGGCTCGTCCAAATGAGAGGCGTCGATCTGCGCCTTTTCCAGTTCGATTACGATCAAAGCTGGGCGGTCTTTTTCCTGAACGCGGATGGAACGATCTACGGCCGCTACGGCACGCGCGCGGGCGACAAGAAAAGCGCGGCAACCTTCATCTCGGTCCCGTCGTTCAAAAAGGCGATGGAACGCGCGCTGCAACTCCACAAGGCTTATCCCGCGAACAAAACCGCACTCGCCGGCAAGCTCGGCCCGAATCCGCGTTATGCGGTGCCGGAGCAGATTCCCAGCTTGCAGGATCGCGCGACCAGCCCGACCACGCCCAAGAATTGCATCCATTGCCACATGGTCGCTGAACAGACGCGGAAGCTGAAGTACCAGGAAAAGCTTCTCAGACCTGCGGACATTTGGGTTTATCCGCTACCTGCTAATATCGGCCTCACGCTCGAAGTGGACGACGGCGTCCGCGTGGAGAAGGTCGCAGCGTACTCTCCTGCAGCGCGAGCCGGTGTGGAGGTCGTCGACGAGTTGACCACCATGAACGGACAGCCATTAATCTCACAAGCGGACATCCAATGGGTCCTGCACACCGCGCCAGTGGATACAAGCATCGCCCTCACCTTCAAACGCGGAGGACAGTTGTTGATGGGTAGCCTCCGCTTGAGCGGACCTTGGAAAGAATCGGATTTGAGCTGGCGCGAGTCGTCTTGGAGCTTTCGTCCGGGGATCTGGACCATTCCTCTCTCCCAGGAAGAAAAAACGAAACGAAACATTCCTGAGCACGAATCAGGGCTTCTTGTGAAATGGGTGTTCGGCCGTCCACCGTTAGCCAAGCAAGCCGGACTGAAAGATGGCGATGTGATCGTCGCGGTGGACGATAAGCCCGTGCCCTCGGACGAAAGCCATTTCAATGCTTACGTTCGGCTGAATCATCCGCCGGGTGACAGAGTGAAACTCACCCTTCTGCGCAACGGCCAGCGCGAAGGTGTGTTGCTTCCGCTGGAGTAGGACAGCATGGCGGTCAGGGTGGGTTGCGGATGGCAACCGTAGTATGTAAGCGGAGCGCGGCCTTCCAGGCCGCAGCAGCAACAATTTGATCGCATTTTGAGAATCCCCATCGCGCGGATTGCCGCTGGAGCCGCTGCGGCCAAGATGGCCGCGCTCCGGGCGAAACACCTACAACCACCCACGGTCTGAATGAATTGCTCCCGCTGAATGTCAATGCAATCCCCGAATGCCCAAAACGAGGAACTCTTCCACGCCTTCGAGCAAGCCGGCTGGGAAAGCATCCCGAAGCAGTACGACGACGGCTTCGGTCGGCTTACCTCCCAAGCCATCGAGCCGCTGCTGGATGCTGCGGAAGTAGCCGCCGGAACCCGCGTGCTCGACGTGGCGACCGGCCCTGGCTACGTTGCAGCCGCGGCTGCGAGCCGTGGCGCCTTGGTCGTCGGTGTTGATTTCGCCGCCGCGATGGTCGCCGAAGCGCGCCGGAGACATCCGGCCCTCGATTTTCGTATGGGCGACGCCGAGGAACTTCCTTTTCCGAATGATGCCTTCGACGCGGTGGTCATGAATTTCGGAATGCTGCATCTCGCGCGACCCGACCAAGCGATTGCCGAAGCGCGCCGAGTCTTGCGTCCGGGCGGCCGTTTCGCTTTTACGGTGTGGGCAAATCCGGAACACACGATCGGCTTCGGCATCGTTCTCAATGCCGTCCGAGCGCATGGCAACATGGACGTGCCGCTCCCGGCGGGCCCTCCGTTTTTCCGATTCAGCGATACGGATGAGTGCGTGCGGACATTGCTGGAGATCGGCTTCGCGCAGCCCAGCGTCACGCGCATCCAGCAGATCTGGCGGCTCGATTCGCCCGATGCGCTCTACGAGATTATGAGCCGCGGCACCGTGCGGACCGCCGGCTTGCTTCGAGCGCAAACGCCGGACGCGTTGAGCGCCATTCGCGGTGCCGTCCGGAATGCAACCGCAAGTTTGCAAAATGGCGACGCGTTCGAATTGCCGATGCCCGCTGTCTTGGCGTCGGCAAGGAGGCCGGTCGAACGATCCGTCGCGGAGGCTTAGCCGCATTTACTCTGTAGGAGCCTCCTTAGGTCGGCTCCTGCGGTTCAAGGTTCCAATGCGCGCCCATTGGGCTTGGAGGCACTCCAAGGATCTCAAGGCGGGGCGAGACTCCTGTCGAGCCCTGACTCTGCTGCCGGCAAGGACGCCAGGACTCGACGGAAGCCTCGCCCCACCGGATTTGGTTGCGGCTTCGCCGCGCTGCGATGTATCGCCGAGTTGCGCTTGGCTGGACGCTCGAGATTGAGGGAGTGCTCGGCCATTCGAGGACTCCGCAGAATGCAATCCGGCGATACCGCAGATTGAAAATCTGCGCTACGCCGGCCAAGACGATGGCCTTACCATGGTCTTACAGCAATTCTCATTTTGACGACAGGCACGACCTGCGACCCGCTTGTAGTCCCGGCTTTAGCCGGTTTTCTCGCGCTGGCCGGCTAAAGCCGGGACTACATACGGGTCATAATGAGAATTGCTGATGGTCTTAACGCCCGGCTTGCACCGCGAAAGCGTTGGGCCTAAAGTAGAGCAGCTTGCTAGCATTGCCGATGAAACCAATGGAACCATCGAAGAGAGGTCACGCCATGAAAGCTCACCTGTTGCTCCTCGCCGCGATTTGTGTCGTCTCAAACCGGCCGCCGGCGTTTGCCGAAAACGATACGCCCGTCAAGGCCGAGCCGGCTCCAATCGTGCCAGCCTCGTCCGACGAGGCGAAAAAAGGCGAGACTTCCGCGGAGGCAACGACTGGGAAAGCCGCAGCTACGACTCAGCCCACAGACCTCGCCAAGCGAATCGAAGCCGTCGTCAACAAGAAATCCGAGGTCGTGCAAGCCATCGCCGACATGGCGGAAAAAGGCGTGGAGCCATCGGTCATTGAAGCTTACGTTCAGACCGTCAATCTCTCTGAGCTCCGATCTGACGAGATCCTTTATCTTCACAACCATGGTGTCTCGTCTCCGGTGATCACCGCGTTGATCAAACGGGCCGGCGAAGTCAGAGGGCTTCAAGCTCAAGCACACAGGGAAGCCCAGGAGCGGCTGGCCCAGCAACGAACCGCACAGGCCGCGAACAACGCCGTTCAGCCCAGCCCGCCGCCCGTCGCACCGCAAGCTCCGGTTTACAATTATTACGTGAGCACTCCGCCGCCGGCCTACACCTACAGTTATCCGGTTTATACTTATGCGACTTACCCGCTTTACTCCTTCAGTTACGCTTGGCCCTACTACAGAAACTATTCGTCAGCGACTTGCCCGCCTCTGTCCTATGCAACCCGATTTCAAAACTTCCATTATTCCCACAATCCGCACGCGAGCTTGAGCGTGGGTATTCACACTCCCCGTTCCCCCTCCTTTTTCTCCTCCCGCTGGATGGTGACCGGGACGACGGGCAAACCGGTCGATTTTCACAGGTAGCTCACCGGCCCTCTCCCGCTGGGAGAGGGAGTCCCCCGTCTTATCACGGAAAATCTGCAGGCCTTGGATTTGCCTGCGGACGGGCATCGATTCACCCTCTCCCAGCGGGAGAGGCCCGGGGTGAGGGAGAAGACGCAAGACATCAAGAGGGCCATTCAGATTCAACGATGTCAGGAGTCATGAGGCTTTGGTTAAGGCTTCCGGCAGTTTCAAGCTAAGACGGTGCTCAAGCACACCCACTCCAAACGCTGGCGCGCGAGGATCGCCCTCGCATGCTGGCCAGTCGCCCCAGACTGAAGTGTCGTCCGTGTCTCCTGCGCTTGAGGAATGAACGGAGCGTGCGATGGTAGAATCGAAAAGATGAACCAGAGGCAATGCATCACTCGGCTTGGTCTCCTCGCGGTGCCGGCGGTTGCGGCTGCGCTATGGCTCTGGATCCCTCGCGAGCCGGTCTATCAAGGAAAAAACCTGAGCGCTTGGATCGAGGACTTCGCCGGTCAGGATGAGGAGGCACGCGCGTTGGCGGCCGAAGCCATACGCCAGATGGACGAACAAGCCGTCCCGCATCTGCTCCGGACGTTCCGCGCCATCGACAGACCTTTCAAGCGGCGGGTGCTGGAATGGAGGTGGAAAGTTGCGCAGTGGTTTTGGGAAAGGACTGGCCGCAGCCGAACTCATCCTAGTCCGCCAAGCGTGTGGAACAGGATGGAAGCCGAATTCAAGGCCTTGCTTCTTGTTGGCCACGCCGCTGCGCCACACCTGCCGGAGTTTGTCGCGCTTCTTCGGAACGAAGTCTTCATCGGGGCGACATTGATCCATGCCGTCGGGCCTGCGGCGGGCCTGCATCCGACGGCTGAAGAAGCCGCGTCTATCCTTGTGGCTCACCTCGGCGAACACGACGCGGACACGTCCCACGCCGTGCGCGGGGCGCTTCGCGCTGTTGGAGCTTCCGCAGTCCTGTCGCTGGCAACGGCGCTCGGAAACGGGAACGAACTTGGCCGCCGATGGGCGGCGGATTTGCTCGGAAGTATCGGTGAGAAACCTGAGATTGCGGTTCCCGCCTTGATTCGGTCGCTCAAGGACAATGACCAAAACGTCCGGCGCAACGCGATCGCAGCGTTAGAGCAGTTCGAGGCTCGGGAGGCGATTCCAGCTTTGCGAAAAACGCTTGATGCCGGCGACGCCGATGTTCGTCGTGCCGCCATCGGAGCGCTTGCGCGGTTCGAGGATCGAGAGGCTATCCCAGCCCTCCGCCGATTGTTAGCGGACGAACGGGCGGGAGTTCGCGCTTCAGCGGCGCTTGCCTTGGGAAAACTCGGCGTCGATGTGAAGGAATGCGTGACAGCTCTCCGGGAAGCTGTCGAGAGAGGAGAAATGGAAGGAACGATCGAGGCGCTCATTGAGCTGGAGCCGGACGATACCGAAGCGATTTCCTGGCAGGTGCAACGGTTGGACGATCCGCAGGCTTACGTCGTCCGGGACGCGGCGGAGGCTCTGAGCAGGATAGGCCCAGTCGCGGAAATTGCCGTTCCGGCCCTGTTGCGAGCCCTCAACTCCAAGGACGAGTGGCGAAGGTCTATCGCTGCCGACGTCCTGGCCAGGATTGGCCCGGCGGCAATGAACGCAATTCCAAATCTCATCCTTGCTTTGCGGGACACGGACAAAGGCGTCCGTGTGTCCGCCGCACGCGCGCTGGCCAAGACCGGTCCGGAGGCCGCAGAAGTTGCTTCCGCTTTGGTCGCTGGATTGAACGATAAAGAGAAAGAGGTCCGAGTATCGTCTGCGGAAGCTTTGGGCCATCTGACTTTGCCCAACCCCGAGACCGCGCTGTCGCTGGGACGCGCGGTCGAAGACGGGAGCCATCGGGTCAGGCTCGCGGCGATTCAATCGTTGGAGAAGTTCGGAGCAAAGGCCAAAGGTGCCGCCCGGTTTCTGCATCGAGCTTTGCAGGACCCTTTCCCCAGCGTTCGCGAAGCCGCCTTCCAGGCACTCAGAAGAGTCGATCACGATTGGCCAGCCGGAGATTTGTGAGGCTCTCTGCGGCCGTCGCAAAATCCGATCTCCCGCTTCTGGGACAATCGAATCCCAATAATGAGCGGCCGTGGAGATGCGGCTTTCCATCAGTTGGCCAGACTCAGGCATAATTCGTAAAGCCTGGCGAGCTGCACCTCCCACGGCGGTTTGCGCAATCGATCTAAGTCACGGCATGGGAGCCGGCTGGCGGCCAATCCTGGCTCGTACAGAACTCCGCGCTCATCGTGTGACGTGGAATGCCTCTCCCTGGCACGCCGCGTGACATTCAATGGGGCAGTTAGTGAACGATTCATTACCTCTGAGGAAGTCTAAAAGGGCTGAAACGTGCTCCGTGAAACGTGAAACGTGATGCGTAATGCGTAACGCGTGATGCTCACTGACCACTGATTACTGATCACGGACCCAAGACTGGATTTCGCCAATAGCCAATAGCCAATAGCAGATGGCCAATGGAATGGGGACGAACGGACTTTCAGTCCGCTTCGTTTTATTGTGGAAATCCGGCATTCTCTCCGTTAACAATCCCCGCGCGACGCCGCACAAATGATGAGCGACTACCGAATCCATGGACTGCTGGCACCGCACCGCTCCTGCCATGCCTTCACGCTGATCGAGCTTCTGGTCGTCATCGCCATCATCAGCCTCCTTGCCTCCATGTTGCTGCCGGCGGTCGCCAAGGCTAAAGGGCTGGCACGGCGATCCACTTGCTTTTCGAATCTCCACCAGATCGGTCTCGGCACTTCGATGTATGTCGCCGACCATGGCGACAAGATGCCGTTCATCCCGGACGCGGAATTACAGCTCACGCCGCCGGTGGACAGCACTGGCAAGCGCTACAACTCGATGGGGTCGTTCATGCCGCTCCTGCACCCCTACGCACTGGAGGTGCGCATTTGGCTCAGCCCGCCGGTTCCAGTCGCGCGCTCGAACCAGTGGCAGAAACATTTTCTTGGCCCGTGGCGTGAGAACGGCACCAACGCGCCCGAACGCGGCTGGGCGAATTATATCAGTGACAAACTTGCCGAAACGAACCTGGCCGCTGGCCGTTACCTCCGGGGGCGAACGGCCGAGAGTGTTGCTGCTTTGCGCAACTCCAGCGTCGTCGAGGAGGAATGGCTCATGAGCCCCTTCTTTGAAAAGCATTGGTGGTCCGGCTTCAAGGACCAGTGGAGCGTGGGCGCGAGCGAACCGCCCGCCGGCGGCTGGTCCGCCCACAATGGCGGACGCAATCAGCTCTATCTTGATATGCACGCCGGCTGGGTCCGCAAAAACATCGACCGTTGAACGGTCGGATCGAATCATGGAGAACAAGATCATGAGCCGAATACTGCTGCCATTGCTGCTTGCGGGGACTCTCGCCTTGGCGCCAACAAATGCGACCGCCTGCTCCACGATCTTGGTGGGCCAGAAGGCGGCCTCGAACGGCGCCGTGCTGATGAGTCATTCGTGCGACGGCGACGTGATGGGCTTGATCTATGTCATGCCCGCGCAGTCTTACCCTCCGGGCACTCGCCTGCCCATGTACTGGAATGTGCCGAGGCCGAAAACGTACGAGGAGTATCAAGCCAACCTTCGCAAAGGCTACGATCAGGTGGGGACGTTGCCGGTGAGCCAGACCTATCGCAGTCTCATTCTCGCCGGAAACCTGGAGAGCATGACCACCGGCGGACTGAATGAGCATGGCCTTAACATCGCCATTGAATTCATTCCTATGCGCAAAGGCCTGGCCTGCGATCGGGGCAGGGTCGGACCGAACAGCAACCACTGGACGACGTCGCTGATCGCGAACGGTCTGCTCCGCGCGAAAACGGCCCGGCAAGCCATTCGACTCATCGGTGCCATGGTTGAGGAATACGGCTTTCTCTACTATCGAGCGCCCAGCGCGGGGGTGGCCCTGCCGATCGCCGATGGCGATGAAATATGGCTGATGGAAATCTTCGGCCCGGGCAGCGAATGGACTCCAGATTGCGGCCGGCCCGGCGGGGTCTGGTGCGCCCAGCGGATTCCGGATGGCGAAGTCGGCTGCACCGCCAACCGCAGCCGGATCGGCGCGATTGACCTCAATGACTCCGACCATTTCCTGGCTTCGAAAAACATCTTTTCTTTGGCGGAAGGTTTGGGCTTTTGGAAGTCAGGAGCGCCTTTCATCTGGTCCGACGTGTATGGCGGACCTGGTGATCGAAGCAACTCGCTGCGTGAATGGCGGGCGTTGAGCTTGGCGGCGCCTTCGTTGGGATTGAAGTTCACCGGCAATCCCGCGCTGGATCGATATCCCTTTTCCGTGAAACCTGACCAGCCTCTGAGCGTGCCCAAGTTGATGAACGTCATGCGAGACGGCTACGAAGGCACTGAATTCGATCTCACCACTCAAGCTGCCTTCAAGGTCCGGGACGGCCAGAGCCCGCTCGCCTGTCCTTGGGGACCCCAGGAACTGTTGGATCTTCTCGGTCTAAAACCGGAGCGAGCCATCTGCACGCCCACGAGCGGATATGTGTTCGTTGCCGAACTGCGAAAGGATTTGCCCGCCCCCATCGGGAACCTCTTGTGGTTCGCCTACGGCCCGGCCAATACAAGCTGTTTCGTCCCGTTGTACGCGGGCGTCACCGATCTGCCGGACGCCTGGGATCATCCTGCAAATTTCACTCGAATCGACCGCCAGCAACCGCAATGGAACTTCCGGTTGGTCCACAACCTCTCGCAACGCCTGCAGTATCAAGAGGCCATCAAAGATATTCACCAAATGATCAAACCCGCCGAAGAACGGTATCTGAAATGTCAGGCCCAGATCGAGCAGGACGCGCTCCGTGTGTTCCAGGAACAAGGCCCAAAGGCGACGGAGGCGTTTCTCACCACCTATGCTTCGGATTGCGCATCGAACGTGGGATTCGCTTATTCCGAGCTCACAGAATATTTGATGCTTCGCTATCTGGCGGGCGAAACCGAGTTCGCGCGACCGGCCTTGCCTCGGATCGCCGCTCCGGCCGTGCCCGATCCGGAGGTTAAACCGCGAATGGACGCCAATGGACGCTAATGATGTCGGCTGGCGGAAGGTCGGACCAGGATGCAACGACTGCAACAGTTCCGCTTTTGCGCCGGAGCGCGGGTGGCCTCGCCCGCGAGAGGCAGGCAGACGGAAGGCGCGCCCTTGCTCATGAACCTCGGAGCAGCCGACGTAAGGAGGCTCATTCTATTCCGATCAAAAGTATAAGGTTGAAGTCCTATGCAAAGGGTTTCAGGGCGCTTCAAGCCGAAAGAAATGGTTTCCGTGAGCCAGCGGCAAGGTGAGAGAGAAGGTGCCACTTTGATAGAGCGCAATATTCGTCATGGGAGCCCAGAGGATCGGAGCGATCAGGTTTGGTGCGCCGTAAAGACTGAATCCCTGCGCGGCCGGCCAGGAGAGAGCGAACGCGCGGTCGGTGGAAGTCGCCGACAACCGCGGGGGATGCAACGGGAGCGTGACCTGATCGAAAGTGGCCTCGCACAATGCTGAATTGTTCTGGGCCGTCACGCCCAAACCGGCAAGAACGGTCCCGCGCATCGGAATGGCTATCCTGGAACCAATCCGAGTCCAATTTATTCCGTCGGCGCTGTAATAGCCGCTGAAGTCCTTCCCGCTGCGCACCAATCTAACCCACACAGGCGCCATAATGCCGAAGGTCTGGGTAAAGCCGCGCCGCCACCCGGTCGTGTCCCGCCAATGGATGGCGACGCCGTTCCTCGGAGTGGCCACTACCGCAGCCAACGTGGCGCTGGGTGAGCTATCGTTGCGGAGCATGACACCCACCCTGGCCCAAGGATCGGTGTCCTGCATGCTGACGACGCGCGCAGTGATGACGCCATCTCCAGTCATCGATTGATAGACAAAATGGAATGCGTCGGCGTTGCCCCAGATGTCCGCGCCGGAACCATTGACGTAAAATGTGCCGTTCGTGAAGCGGGCACTACCCGGCAGTCCAACGGCGCCCAAATCCTGGGCTCTCCAAGGAGCGGGCAAGCCACCGGCGTGCGGAGTGGCGGCGGCCCGTTCCGAGACAGCGGCCGCTTGGACGGACGAGAAGACGTAATAGTAGGTGGTCCCGTTGGCCAGACCGACGTCGTTATAGCTGGCCGTCGTGATCCCAGTTGCGATCGTGGTGTACGGACCGCTGCTTGCGATGGAACGCTTCAGCGCGTAGCCGGCCGCCTCGGCGCCGCCGTTCCAACTGAGCCAAACTTGTTGGTTGCCCGGGGCCGCAGTTAAGCCCGCCGGCGGGCTCAGCGGGATCCATTGTTGGTCCGTCGCATTGAGGTTCACGACGGCTTGAATTACGGGTGCTCCGGGAGACGAGGATGAGGCGTGCGCTGCAAAGCCGCTCAAATTGTTAACCAACGCGATGCTGCCGTCTGCGCTTGGAAGCAGGCGCCACATTTGGCCGCCGGTTCCCATGTTGGACTCGAACACCAGAGGAGTGCCCGGGGCCGTAGAGCCGTTCACGCCCAAGGCCAAACCATTGCGGACATTGAGAAGCATGGCGAAACCGTTGCCAACAGGAAGCAGTTTCCAGCGTTCCTCGTCGCCGCCATCACTGTTTCGTTGCACGACTGCGGGGTCAGATCCGCCTCCGGTCGAATTGCCGAGGACGAGTCCGCTGGATCGGTTGGCAAAGGTATAAGCAACGCCGGCCGGAAAGATCCCGTTCTGCAGGCCCTCGACGGATCGTGCGGTCGCACCAACCTCCACCAAGGTGTTCCCGGCAGGCCCGTTGGTGACGAAGTTCCCGGACAAATTGATGTTTGCGCAATGATCCAGCAAAATGGGCGAGTAAGGGCCCGGGTTAGCAAAGGTATTTCCGGTCACCTCCACACCGTCGGACCATTGCACGACGAGCGCGTTGCCGAGGATGGTGTTATCGATGTGATTATTTCGGATGATAAGGTTGCGGTTGCCGAGCGCGCCATCGCCGACCACGTTCACTCCGGCGCTGCGACAATGGCGGATCGTGTTGTTGGTTACCGTTGTGTTCCACACATAGTCCGATTCGTTCCAGGAATACTCGGGGCCGATTTGGATGGCGCTCCCCGAATCTTCAATGGTGCAGCCTGAGATGAGGCCATCGTCGGCCTTCACGATGATCGCCCGGGAACGGCTGTTGCCGAATCGGCAGTTGATAATGCGATAGCCTGCGCCGTTGTACTTCGGGTTGCTTGCTTTCGCGCCGACAGGCACCTGAAGGGACTGGTCCAAAGCGAGCTGGATCTGTCCGTTCGGCAAAGTGCTCAGGCCGGTGCAAGTCGCTTGAGCAAAAAAGCCCTCATCGCTGGAAATGCGCACCGGACCGCCTACTTCAAATCCCACCGATTGGGAATCGAAGACAATCGTGCGGGCGGAAGAGCCGACGACGGTCTGAAAAAAGCCGCGAATGGCGACGTTATCATCCAGAAACACCCCTTCAAAGAGACACTCTTCCAAGTGCAATCCCGGATACGTGCCAATCGTGTGAACACCGTCAGATGCGCAGCCGACGACTGGTGATTCCGTGCCGCCCGGCGGCGGCGCCGGGGCAGGTTGAATGCGGCAACGGAGCATGTGATTGCCACCGCCCCCGATCTCCCGGTACGTCGCATACCAGCCCGATTGGCTTGTCACATCCTGGAGGGTGCAATTCCTGCAATCCCGCAGGTAAAATGCGGACCCTTGTTCTACGGTGCGCGCCACCAGCCAGTCGTTCGTGCGCAAATTCAGGCTGCTTCCGGGGAAGTGCAGGCGCCAGGTTTGATTGCCGAGGTGTTCCGCGTCGTTCGGGTCGAAGTAGAGGTCGCCCACTTCGAGCCGGATTTTCCGAGTGTCGCCGTTAACGGCGTTGAACCGCCACTGGAAATTCGTCGGATAACCGGTATCGATCCGCCAATCAGCGTAGGCATTGTTGCCGCCATCGACACCGATGCGGATGATGCGGCCTTGCGTGAAGGGATTGGTTCTCGGCCGGACGGTCGCGCCCAAGAGCGTCACGTTTGAACAGTTGATAAATTCGAAGGCATTGGATCGGCCGACGATGAACAGCGTGTTGGAGGCGCTGATGGTGATATTCGTCCATCCCTTGAAACCAAAAACCGCCCCGTTTCCGTCAGGCATGTGGTAAGTGCCCGGATTGATGGTCACACCGGCAAGGCCGGCGCGGAAGGCCGCCAGGACCTGTTGCGGCAGGAGTCCTGGCCTGTTGGTATCGCCGACCGTGTTCTGAAGAGCCTCTTGCGCGAGCGAACAAACCACGGACAAAACGACACTGGCCAAGACCAACAAATTTCCACCCGTCCGGCGCCACTGCGTGGGAGGAGTTTGCTTTTCCAGCACAGCATGGAAAATAACCGGGCGAAGCGGCTCAGCCAAGAAAAAGGCCCGTTCTTCAGCGACCGTCGCCTCGCCGCTCGAAATGGACGCGTCGGCCGGTCAGTTGATGGTGCGTGGCACGACCGCACCCTTGTGGTCGGCGAGGGCGCGGACCGCGGCGCGCCAGGGCGCGTGCGCTCCTCACTTCGACTGGAATCACGCTTCCTCGTTGAAGCTGTGGTTGATCAAGGTCAATGGACGTGGCATGTGAAGGAGGTAACAGAATTGAATGATGAAGACTATGAATCGCAGAGAGTTTTCGAAAACCATCATGCTGGCGGGTGCAACCACGGCCGTGGGAAGCAAACGCGCCTGGGGCGCGAACGATCGTGTGCGCGTCGGCTTTATCGGACTTGGCAACCGCGGCGACCAGGTGTTGGACGCATTTCTGAAACAGCCCGACGCCGAGGTCGCCGCTATTTGCGATCTGTACCAACCCTATCTTGATTTCGCGTCCAAGAAAATCGGCACGAATCCGAGGCAATTCCACGATTACCGGCGAGTGCTCGAAATCAAAGACCTGGATGCAGCCGTCATTTGCACGCCCGACCACTGGCACGCGCTTCAAACGATTCATTCATGCCAAGCCGGCAAAGACGTTTATGTCGAAAAGCCGCTCTCTCTCTGTGTTGCCGAAGGCCGGCAGATGGTCGAAGCCGTCAGACGCCATCAAAGAGTCAGCCAGGTCGGCATCCACCGCCGGTCCGCGCCGTTTTGCCGGGAAGCCGCGGAATTGGTCAGAAGCGGCGCCCTCGGGAAAGTCACGGTTGCGCGCGCGTTTCACATCCAGAACGAATGGCCCAAAGGCATCGGCAATCCCCCCAATGAAAGTCCGCCGGCCGGCCTGGACTGGGACGCATGGTTAGGGCCGGCTCCCAGAGTTCCTTACAACAAGAACCGCGCGTTCTACCGGTTCCGCTGGTTTTACGATTATTCCGGCGGGCAACTCACGAACTTTGGCGTCCACTATCTGGATTTTATCCACTCGGCGCTCGGACAGGACACCCCCAAGGCCGTCACCGCCATGGGCGGCAAATTCGCGCTCGAAGACAATCGCGAAATCCCCGATACGCTCGAAGTGCTTTGGCAGTATCCCGGAGAAACCTTGGTGACGTTCTCACAGTTCAATGCGACGGCCGCGCCGGCAGGAATGCGCAATGGCGAAATTGAATTTCGCGGAACCAAAGGCACGCTTTATCTTTTCGGGAGCGGCTACGAGATTGTGCCTGACGCGATTACCCCGAACGAATTCCCGGCTCGTTCGCCCATCAACCGCGCCTCCGACCGGAATTGGCGCGTGGGCGAAAAGCTCGTCATCGAGCCCAAGAAAGGAAAGGGCGATGCCGATACCGCCCATCACGCGCGCAATTTCCTCGATTGCGTGAAAAGCCGCCAGGCGTGCCACTGCGACATCGAGACCGGCCACCGCAGCACCTCCACGACGCTGATCGCGAACATCGCCCACAAAACGAAATCCTATCTGGAATGGGACGGACGAGCCGAGCGCTTCACCAACCACCCGGATGCGAACCGATTTTTGAATTACCAATACCGCGCGCAAAAGGCGTAACAGGCGGCGCGAAAAGGCTCCGACAGATTTCGGATTTGGAAGCATGAGCCCCGTCACCTCGGCTGCTACCGAGCAAATGAAACGTAGAGACCGGCTGCTGCAGAAACCATGACCTCACGCGAACGAGTATTGGCGGCTCTAAACCACCGCGAGCCGGATCGCATCCCGATCGACTGTTCGGGCCACCGCTCTTCGGGCATCGCCGCTGTCGCCTACGCGAGACTGCGGGATTACCTCGGGTTGGAAAAGAAGCCGATCCGAGTCTATGACCCGATCCAGCAACTGGCGATCCTCGATGAAGATGTCCTGGAACGGTTTCACATCGACACTGTCGAGCTGGGACGAGCCTTCGCGCTGGAGGACAAACACTGGAAAGAATGGGCGCTGCCGGATGGCACGCCGTGTTTCATGCCGATCTGGGCGCTTCCGGAAAGGGAGAACGGCGGCTGGGTGATCCGATCGAAAAGCGGACGAGTCATCGCCAGGATGCCGGAGGGAGTTCTCTACTTCGAACAGGCTCACTTTCCTTACTTGGAGAATGACGATTTGGACCGCATTCACGAGGCGTTTGATGAGTGCATGTGGACGACAGTAGTAAGCCCGCCTGGACCATTGGCGGCCGGTTCGCGCGGTTTTGAGCTCTTGCGCGAAGGCGCGCGCCGCCTCCGGGAGACGACGGATCGCGCGATCCTCGGACTGTTTGGCGGCAATCTGCTGGAGATGGGCCAGTTCTTCTACCGCAACGACAATTTTTTCCTGTTGCTCGCGGGGGAGGCCCAGCGCGCTCACCGCTTTCTCGACAAGCTGGTCGAGATTCACTTCGCCAACCTGGAACGGTTCCTCGGCGCCGTAGGGCCGCACATCGACATCATCCTTTTCGGTGACGACCTGGGCATGCAGAAGGGACCGCAAATCTCGCCGAAGATGTATCGGGAGTTTTTCCAGCCCAGGGAAAAGATTCTCTGGGCGCGCGCGAAGCAACTGGCCGAGGTGAAAGTCATGCTTCACTGCTGCGGCGGCGTTCGCGAGTTGCTGCCGGGGCTGATCGAAGCGGGGTTGGACGCGATCAATCCCGTCCAAATCACCTGTCGCGGGATGGACCCCGCCGGATTGAAGCGGGACTTCGGCCGGCAATTGACCTTTTGGGGCGGCGGCTGCGACACGCGCGAATTCCTGATCCAGGGCACGCCGCAGCAGGTCCGAGATCATGTGCTGCGGCTCATGGAGATCTGGCGTCCCGGCGGCGGCTATGTGTTCCAGCAAGTCCACAACATCATGGCCGACGTGCCGCCCGCCAACGTCGTGGCCATGTTCGACGCAGTAAATGCGCCGGGCTGAAATCCAGTTGAGATGGGAAGCGCACGCGCCCTCGCGTGCCGTGGCCGGCGCCCTCGCCGACCACACTTGGGTGTTGGAACAAGTCCCTTTTTGGTGACCTATTAATCGGTTTTACGGCACAACATGAAACCAACGGAGACCCAGGCCAAGATCGGCCTGTTCGGCATTGGCCTCGCCGCGTACTGGCCGCAGTTTAAGGGATTGAAACCGCGGCTTGAAGGTTACCAACGGAGCGTCAAGGCCCGGCTTGGCAGGTTTTGCAGCGTGATCGATGCGGGACTTGTGGACACGGCTGAGCGCGCGGCGCAAGCCGGCGAATGGTTTTCCCGCGAAGCCGTCGAGTTGGTGATTTGTTACGTCGGCACGTATGCCACGAGCAACCAAGTGCTGCCCGCGGTGCAGCACACCCGCGCGCCGGTTCTGATCCTCAACCTCCAACCAAAGAGCGCTCTGGATTATGCGAAGACCGACACCGGGGAGTGGCTCGCCAATTGTTGCGCCTGCTGCGTTCCGGAAATCGCCTGCGCTTTTGCGCGAAGCCGGATCGATTTCCACGCCGCAACGGGCGTGCTCGGGGTGGAGCGCGGCAAGTTTGGAGAATCCCCGCCTGACCATCCGGACTCCGTGCGCGCCTGGAGGGAAATCACGGATTGGGTGCGAGCCGCATCGGTCGTCCGCCGGCTCAAGCGCAGTCGCATCGGTTTTCTCGGCCACACGTATCCCGGCATGCTCGACCTGTACAGCGACTTCACGCAACACGCGGCCAAACTGGGAACCCACATCGAAGTGCTTGAGATGTGCGATTTGGCGAAGCGGCTGCCGAGAACCACCGAGCGCGCCGTGACGGCGAAATTGAAGGAAGCCAAGTCGATCTTCGCGTTGAGCGAGGATAGCCCTTCCGATCCGCTGGCCCGCGCCCCGGAACCGAAACAACTGGAATGGGCCTGCCGGGTCGGTGTGGCGCTCGATCGCTTAGCCGCGGATTTCGACCTTCAAGGCCTGGCCTACTACTACCGTGGGCTGGACGGCAACGAGTCTGAGCGCCTCGGCGCCGGATTGATTCTTGGCTGCTCGCTGCTGACTGCGCGCGGCATCCCCTGCAGCGGCGAAGGCGATCTGAAAAATTGCCAGGCCATGAAGATCCTCGATCTGCTGGGCTGCGGCGGCAGTTTCACGGAGTTCTACGCGATGGATTTTGACAACGACTTACTGCTCATGGGCCACGACGGCCCGTTCCACCTTGCGATTGCTGAAGGCAAGCCGATTCTCCGAGGACTTGGCCTGTATCACGGCAAACGCGGCTTCGGGGTGAGCGTTGAAGCCAGAGTGAAGCTCGGACCCGTGACACTTCTGGCCATGACACAAACCGCCGACGGCGAATTGAAACTTTTGGCCGCCGAAGGCGAAAGCGTTGCAGGTCCCACCCTGCGAATTGGCAACACCAACAGCCGAATCAAATTCAAATGCGGGATGACTCGCTTCATCGATCAATGGTGCGCGGAAGGACCGACGCATCACTGCGCTCTGGGCGTGGGCGCGGAACTTCCGGCCATCCGTAAGATCGCTTCGTTGCTCAAGCTTCCTTACGTGGAAGTGGTATGAGCCGTATTGATTTTCAATCTACCAGTATCTATCGAAATCGCTGCAAGCCGCGACGATTTTTCGGAGCGCGGCTGTGTGCGGAGCACCAGCCGCAGCACTTTGGCAGTTCCGACGCGCTGCGGCTGGGTCTTCGACCACAGCCGCGCTCCGTTTTGGTTGCGGCGAAGCCGCAACCAAACTGGGTGGGGCGAGACTCCGCCGAGCCCTGGAATCCTTGCTGGCAAAAAAGTCAAGGCTCGACGGGAGTCTCGCCCCACCAACAAAGCTGCGCGGCTTGTAACAATTTTGGGCGATACAGCAGATTGAAAATCTGCGCGACGGTGCGCCGAGTCCAAGCCTAGCACCCCATGTCTCCCAACCCTTTCCTCGGCATCCTCCTGCACGCCCTCGGCGGTTTTGCGGCGGGCAGTTTTTACATTCCATTCAAACAGGTGCGGGGTTGGGCCTGGGAGAGTTATTGGCTCGTGGGCGGCGTGTTCAGTTGGATCATCGCGCCCTGGCTCATGGCTTTCCTGGTCTGTCCTGAACTTTCACAAGTGATCGGCGCCGCGCCGGGCCGCAGTCTGTTCTGGAGTTATTTCTTCGGCGTGCTGTGGGGCATTGGCGGGCTCACGTTTGGGTTGTCGATGCGCTACCTGGGGATGTCGCTGGGTTATGCGCTCGCCCTCGGTTTCTGCGCTGCGTTCGGAACGATGCTCCCGCCCCTGGTCAACGGACAATTCCCGATGTTGGTGGCGACGCGTTCGGGGCGGATTACGCTGGCCGGAGTGCTGATCTGCCTAACCGGCATCGCGATTTGTGGAAAGGCGGGGGTCGCAAAAGAACGCGAACTTACCCAAGACCAGAAGAAAGCAACGATTCAAGAATTCAATTTCGCGAAAGGCGTGTGGGTGGCTGTGCTGGCCGGAATCATGAGCGCGTGCATGGCGTTTGGCATTGCCGCCGGCAAACCGATTGCGTCCTTGGCGATCGAGCATGGCACGCCGGTTTTGTGGCAGAATACACCCATCTTTGTCGTGATTCTGGCCGGTGGTTTCACGACCAACTGCGTCTGGTGCCTGGTCTTGAATTGGCGCAATCGGACGGGGCGGGACTACTTTCGCCGCGGCCACATTTCTCTGGCCGCCAATTACCTCTTCTCCGCTCTGGCCGGAGTGACCTGGTATTTCCAGTTTTTCTTCTACGGCATGGGGACCACTCGGATGGGCCGTTACGACTTTTCAAGTTGGACCATTCACATGGCCTTTATCATCATTTTCAGCAATCTGTGGGGCCTGATCTTCAAAGAATGGAAAGGATCAAGCTCCCGCACTCACCATCTCGTCTTTGCGGGAATCTTGGTTCTGATTACATCGACTCTTGTGATTGGGCTTGGGAATTACGCCGCTGACTCTGCTTCACCTTCAAGATGAGACGAGTACCCCTCACCCCATCCGATGGGGAGAGGGTGTCCGGCTTGTCCGCCGCGGCTTTCGCGAAGGCGGAAGGACGGGTGAGGGGCAACTGGAGCAGCGCTTTCACACAGCGATCAATCTCGACTTGCGCGCGAACACGAATGAAAGGCCGCACAACTTCAGCAATTCTCATTATGACCCGTATGTAGTCCCGGCTTTAGCCGGCCAGCGCGAGAAAACCGGCTAAAGCCGGGACTACAAGCGGGTCGCAGGTCGT